>JANNHP010000430.1:0-16414 GCA_031404455.1 Planctomycetia bacterium
TGTACCGCGGGTTCCATGAGTTCTCGGCCCGGGCCGGCCCGAGCCACCGGCCCTCGAGGACAAATGTCCGCACCAATCTGGGAGCTGGCCGGCCTCCGGAGCCGGTGGTTCAGGTTCGAATCCTGATGGGGGTACCAGCGCTGCGCGCTGGTACTGCGCGCGCGCTTCGCGCGCGCCCCCATCAGGATTCGGACGTCGAGCCGGTGCTCGCCCCACGCGGCTCGGGCAGGGCCCGAGCGACGTGGGGCTGCGCTCCCGCACGACGTGCGAATCCAACGATCTGGGGCGGACGGTGCGTTCCGGGGAGGGATGGGGGTCGCCTCGCGCTGCTGCGCAGGCGCTCCGGCGAGCGGTGTCAGGTGGCCGATTCCTGTGCCCCCGCCTCCCGACGGCCCCGAAACGGGACACGCCGACGCCACGCGGGTAGAAGGCGGCGCGTGGACCAGAGCCAGAGCGCGGTGAGGATCTCGGTCGTCGTGCCGGTCTACGACGAGGCGGAGAACCTGCGGCCGCTCCACGAGGGCATCGTCGCCGCGCTCGCGGGGCGCGCGTTCGAGGTGATCTACGTGGACGACGGGAGCCGGGACGGCTCGGCGGCCGTGCTCGACGAGATCGCCGCCGCCGACCCGCGCGCGCGGGTGCTCCACTTCCGCCGGAACTACGGGCAGACGGCCGCCATCGCCGCCGGGATGGAGCACGCGCGCGGCGAGGTGATCGTGCCTCTCGACGCGGACCTGCAGAACGACCCCGCGGACATCCCGGCACTCCTCGCCAAGCTGGACGAGGGCTTCGACGTGGTCAGTGGATGGCGCAAGAGCCGGCAGGACGCCGCGGCGCGCGTGCTCCCGTCGGTCCTCGCGAACGGGCTGATCTCGTGGATCTCGGGCGTGAAGCTCCACGACTACGGCTGCACGCTGAAGGCGTACCGCCGCGAGGTGATGGAGGGCGTGCGCCTCTACGGCGAGATGCACCGGTTCATCCCGATCTACGCCTCGTGGCAGGGTGCCCGGGTCGCGGAGATGCCGGTGCGGCACCACCCGCGGATCCACGGACGGAGCAAGTACGGGTTCCGGCGGACGTACCGGGTGCTGCTCGACCTCGTCGTCGTGAAGTTCCTGTCGAGCTACTCCACCAAGCCCATCCACGTGTTCGGCGGGTTCGGGCTCGTCTGCTTCGTGCTGGCGTTCGTGTCGGGACTCGCCGCGGTGTACCTCAAGTACTTCGGCGATCCGCCCTGCAGCTTCATCCAGACACCGCTGCCGCTCCTCACGGTGCTGCTCGTCGTGCTCGGGTTCATGTCGATCCTGATGGGACTCCTCGCCGAACTCGTGGTGCGAACCTACTACGAGGCGCGCGGCGGCCGGACGTACCTGCTCGTCCCGCCGCCCAAGGGCGACGGTCCCGGGGCCTGAGCGCGTGAACGGTCCGCTCCGGACGTCGCCGCGCGAACGTGTAGCGCTCCTCGTCCTGCCGGCGCTCCTCCTCGTCTTCTGGCTCGCCGAGGCCGGCGACGTGCCGGTCTCGCTGATCGACCACGGCGAGTACTTCTGGCGCGCGGACGGCGTGACGCGCGCGCTCGGCCGGTTCGATCTCGGGGAAGCCGCCGCGTACCTCTTCGAGCGCCGTCATCCGTTCGACGTGCCGCTCGGGCGATGCCGGCCGTTCTACTGGGTGTACGACACGGTGATGTGCAGCGCCGCGCGGCTCTGGCCGGCGTTCTTCCTCGCCTACTCCTCGCTCGTCTTCGCCGCCGCGGTCGTGCTCGTGGGCCGCATCGCTCGGGCGCTGACCGGATCGGTGCCGCTCGGCCTCGTCTCCCAGGTGCTGCTGGGCGTCGCCTCCTCTTCGACCGGCATGTGGCTGCGCGTCGGCTGCCACGAGCCGGTGCTGATGCTCCTCGGCGGCGGAGCGTTCGCGCTGGCACTCGGCCGGGAAGGAGCGAACGCGCGATCGGAACGTCTGCGCACGGTCGCGGCCTGCGTGCTGATGGTCCTCTTCTTCTTCACGAAGGAGATCACCGTCCACTTCACGGCCGCCCTGCTCGTGGCGTGGCTCCTCCTCGGCCGCGACCGGACGGCCCCCGCGCGGTCCCGCCGCGTGCGCGCCGTGGCGATCACCGGGCTCCTCGCCGCGGCGACGTTGCTCGTCGCCTACCGCGCGATCGTGGGGACCCCCGCCGAGGGCAGCTACTCGTCGGGATACCAGATGCGCCCCGAAGTGATCGCCTCGCGACTCGGCCTCTTCGCGACGTGGCTCGCGGAGGATTTCCTCTGGCTCGTGCCGGTGGTGCTCGTCTCGGCGATCGTCCGGATCGCGCGCGGACTGCGCGGGGGCCTCGTCTTCGCCGATCGCGTGGCCGCCGTGCTCGTCGTGGAGTGCGCGGCCTACGTCGCGATCTACCTGCCGTGGACGAGTCTCCCGGAGCGCGTGCTCCCGGGGTTCACGTTCTCGTTCGCTCTCCTCGCCGCGATCGAGATGTCGGCGTGGACGCGGATGTCGCGCGGCGCGGGCGCGACCCGCCTCCTCGGGCGCGCGGCGCTCGCGTCCACGATCGTCGTTCTCGCGGCAGGAGCGTTCGACTGGCCGTGCCGTTCGCACCGCGAGGCGCGCTGGCTCCGCACCCGCTACGAGGCCGACCGCCGGATGGTCGCGGAACTCGCCCGGCGCCTGCCGCGGAACGGCGTCGCCCTCTTCGATCTGCCGCTCGAGCAGAAGGAGCTCGGCTACGGCGCCGGTCTCCATCTGGCGCTCTGGTACGGCCGCGCGGACGCCCGCGTCGCCGTCGCGTCGGTTCCCGGCGCGGCGCCTGCGGGCGCGCTCGTCGCGTCGTATCAGGGCTTCGAATCCACCGCCGGACGCGCGGCGCGCGCCGCAGTCGCCGTCCCCGTGGAGATCGCAGAGTCGCGCGAACTCGCGATGTGGTCGTGCCGAAGCGTCCTTCGCTCCGCGTTCTTCCTCGTGCGCCGCGGCTCGTGGCCGGGCGTGCCGCTCGCGACGAAGCGCTACGCGTGGCGCGTCTGCGACGGCCGTCCGTGAGCGGGCGCGGTGCGGGCGCATTGCTGGATACGCCGCGGCGCCGCAGATAGCGTCCGCGCCGTCCCGGCCCGAGAGGCAGACGAGCGCACGAATCCATGAACCCGTCCCAGCCCGGTTCGCTCCCGTCGATGACGACCCGCGAGGTCGAGGAGCTGAACGACCGCTTCGCGAGCCAGAACTCGATCGATGACTACTACGCGAAGTCGCACTGGGCGATCCGGCGCATCGAGGCGAAGCGGCTCGCGACGATCCGGCGCATGGTCGGCGACTGGGCGGGGCTCAGGATCCTCGAGCTCGGCGTCGGCGGCGGCCACGTGCTGCGCATGTTCCGGGGCGCGAAGCTGACCGGCGTCGACATGTCCAGCGTGATCCTCGAGACGGCGCGGCGGAACCTCGCCGGCATGGACGCGGAACTCATCAAGGGCGACCTCATCGAACTGCGGCTCCCCGCCGCGAGCTTCGACCGCGTCATCTGCACCGAGGTGCTCGAGCACACGGTCGATCCCGAGTCGTACGTGAAGGAGCTCGCGCGGCTCGTGAAGCCGGACGGCCGCGCGGTCATCACCGTGCCGAACGATCCGCTCATCAACCGGATGAAGGCGATCGCCCGCACGCCGCCCTTCGGCTGGCTCTTCGGCTCGCGCGCGGACTGGGGCGGCGACCACTACCACCTGCACGTCTGGCGCCCCGCCGAGTTCCGCGCGCTGCTGGAGCGCCACTTCCGCGTCGACGAGTACAGTGCCGCGCCGGGGCGGTGGATGCCCGTCCGGGCCTGCTTCCGCTCATCGCCGCGCGCCGCGGGAGACCGAAACTGAGGCGCTCGCTCCTCGCGCTCCTCGCCTGTCCGGTCTGCGCCGCGGCGATGGACGTGGCGCCCGCCGAGACCGACGGCGACGTCGTCGTCTCCGGCGAACTGCGCTGCGCCGCGGGCCAC
Organism: Planctomycetia bacterium; assembly: GCA_031404455.1. GTDB lineage: Bacteria > Planctomycetota > JAJSAM01 > JAJSAM01 > JAJVHW01 > JANNHP01. The sequence continues at coordinate 3,971 of JANNHP010000430.1, forward strand.
GCGTTCCCGGTCGTCCGCGGCATCCCGCGGCTCGCCGAGGGGCTGCCGGTGCCCGAGATCGCGAGGGACACCGTCCAGGGCTTCGGCTACGAGTGGACGCACGAGGGCGCGAGCCGCTTGCAGGAGCACGACGAGGAGCAGTTCGCGGACTGGGTGAAGCCGCTCGCGCTCGCGGACTTCAAAGGCCGCGTCGTCCTCGACGCGGGATGCGGCATGGGCCGGTGGGCGGCGTGCGTCGCGCGCGCGGGCGCTCGCGAAGTCGTCTGCGTGGACCTCAGCGAGTCGGTCGAGTCCGCGTACGCGAACCTCGCGCGGTTCCCGAACGTCCACGTCGTGCAGGGCGACATCTTCCGCCTGCCGCTGCGCCGCGCGTTCGACGTCGCGTACTCGATCGGCGTCCTCCACCACACGCCCGACCCCGAGAAGGCGTTCGAGTGTGTGATGTCGCGCGTCGTCGCGGGCGGCCGCATGTGCGCGTGGGTCTACGGCCGCGAAGGCAACGGCTGGCTCGTGTGGATCGTCGATCCGATCAGGAAGGGCGTGACGAGCCGCCTCCCGAAGCCGGTGCTCTGGGCGCTCTCGACGCTCATCTCGGCGCCGCTCCAGGCCTTCCTGCGGCTCGCGTTCCGACGGAACCACGACGGCTCGACGACCGCGCGCGTCCCCGTCCCCTACGGCGCCTACTTCGCCTGGATGGCGCGCTACGACTTCCGGCACAACCGCGCGATCGTGTTCGACCACCTCGTGCCGCAACTCGCGTTCTACATCCGCGGCGACGACTTCCGCGGCTGGTACACGAAGCGCGGCGTGGCCGATCCCGTCATCAGCTCCCGCAACGGCAACTCGTGGCGCGGGCTCGGCGTCGTGCCGTAGTCACGAGACCGCGCCCGCGCCGTCCTTCTGCGCGCGCGCCCAGACGCCGAGACAGAGCAGCGTCCACAGTTGCTTCCGGTGGTCGGCCCGGCCCGCGCGATGCTCGGCGAGCAGGCGCTGTGCGTGATCCGCGCGCACGATGTGCCCGAGGTCGGCGCCGAGATCGTCGAGGGTCGAGCGGGCCCAGTCGTGCATGTCCTCGCGCAGCCACTTCGCGAGCGGGATGCCGAACCCCTTCTTCGGCCGGTCGAGGATCGAGTCGGGAAGGCGCCCTCGCATCGTCTCGCGCAAGAGCCACTTCTTCTCGCCGCCTCGCATCTTCATCGACGCGGGCAGCGCGTTGACCCAGTCCGAGAGCTCGTGGTCGAGGAAGGGCGCGCGCACCTCGAGCGACACCGCCATGCTCGCGCGGTCCACCTTCGTCAGGATGTCCTCGGCGAGGTAGGTGCCGACGAGCGCGTGAACCTGACGGTCGATCGGGTCCTCGCCACGGACGTCGCGGTCGAGCGCGACGACCTCGCTGAAGAGCGACGCATACGATTCCGACTCGGGGCCCAGAGCCTCCGGCCGCAGCGCGGCTGCGATCTCGTGCGGGTGGAAGCTCGAGATCCATCCCCAGGTCCTCAGCTCCTCCGGCAATCGCGCGCCGCGCAGGAACTGGCGGGCGCGGAACCCGAGCGACATGTTGGCAGCAGAGACGGGGAGCGCGCGCACCAGCGGCGCCACGACGGCGCGTTCGAGGGCGCGCGGCACGAGCCGCCCGTACCACTTCGCCACGCGGTGCGCGGCGAACATGTCGTATCCGGCGAGGAGTTCGTCGCCGCCGTCGCCGCCGAGCGCCACGGTCACCGTCTCGCGCGTGAACCGCGAGAGCAGGTACGTCGGCAAGAGCGACGCGTCCGCGAACGGCTCGTCGAGGAGTCGCGGCAGATCGCGCACGGTGTCGCGCATCTCGGCCGACGTGAACGCGTGGGTGCGGTGGTCCGTGCCGAAGAGGCGCGCCACCTCCGCCGCGTATCGCGACTCGTCGAAGGACCTCTCTTCCATTCCGATCGAGAACGTGAGCAGCTTGCGGCCGGGATCGACCTCGCGGATCGCCGCGACGAGCGTCGAGCTGTCCACGCCGCCCGAGAGGAAGACGCCGAGCGGAACGTCGGCCATGAGCTGGCTCGCAACGCTCCGCTTCAAGTGCGCCCAGAGCTCTTCCTTCGCCTCCGCGTCCGAGACCGGCGGCTTCGGCGAGTAGCGCTGCGTGTGGTAGGCGCCGAGCGTCGCGACGCGGCCGCCGCGCACCGTCATCCGGTGGCCCGGCGGCAGCTTGCGCACGCCCTCGAGGATCGCGTGGGGGCACGGCACCATCTCGTGGGCGAGGTACTTCCTCAGCGCGACCCGGTCGATCCGCGAGCTGACCGACGGGTGCCGCCGGAGCGCGCGCAGTTCGCTGCCGAAGACGAACGCGGCGCCCGTCTCCGCAAAGAAGAGCGGCTTCTGGCCGAAGCGGTCGCGCGCGAGGAAGAGCGTGCCGTCGCGCGTGTCGAGAACGGCGAACGCGAACATGCCGAGGAGGCGCTCGGGGAGCTTCTCCCCCCACTCCTCCCACCCGTGGACGATCACCTCGGTGTCGGCGTGCGTCCGGAACGTGTGGCCGCGGGCCGCGAGCTCATTGCGGAGCGCGCGGTGGTTGTAGATCTCCCCGTTCATCACGACCCAGACGCGGCGGTCCTCGTTCGGCATCGGCTGGTGGCCGCCCGAGAGGTCCACGATCGAGAGCCTGCGGAACCCGAGTGCCGTCGCGCCGAGGTGCTCGTGGCCCTCGTCGTCGGGGCCGCGGTGGAGGATCGCGTCCGTCATCGCCCGGAGGACCGCCGGATCGGGACGCGTGGCCCCGTCGCGCTGCTGGATCCCGGCGATGCCGCACATGCGAGCCTGATTACCACCGGCCGGGGGACGCGCGTAGAGGATGCTGCCGGCGCGCCCGCGATCGCGGCGGCGGATGCTGTCGCCCTCCCCGCCCCGCCGCTACAGTCCCCGCCCGGACCCGGCGACGCGCCGGACGAGGGAGCGCACGGTTGAAGCTGTCCGTGGTGATGGCCGCGTACGACGAGGAGGCCACGGTGCGACGCGCCGTCCTGGCCGTCCGCGAAGCACCGATCGCGGCTCTCGGCATGACGCTCGAACTGATCGTCGTCGACGACGGCTCGCGGGACGGCACGCGCCGCGAGATCGAGTCGCTCGGCGCACTCGTGGACCGCCCGCTCTTCCACGACGGCAACCGCGGCAAGGGCGCCGCGATGCGGACGGGGTTCGCGGCCGCGACCGGCGACGTGATCCTCGTGCACGACGCCGACCTCGAGTACGACCCGCGCGAGATCCCGCGGATCCTGGCACCGATCCTCGAGGGCCACGCCGACGTCGTGTACGGCTCGCGCTTCCGCGGCGGCGAGGCGGGTCGCGTCCTCTACTACTGGCACTCGGTCGGCAACCGGCTGATCACGACGCTCTCGAACATGCTGTCCAACCTCAACCTCACCGACATGGAATGCTGCTCGAAGGCGTTCCGCCGCGAGTGCCTCCAGGGACTCGTCCTCGAGCAGGACCGGTTCGGGTTCGAGCCGGAGATCACGCAGAAGCTCGCGAAGGGCGGGTGGCGGTTCTACGAGGTCGGCGTCGGCTACCACGGCCGCACGTACGCCGAGGGGAAGAAGATCGACTGGACCGACGGCGTCGCGGCCGTGTGGTGCATCCTGCGCTACGGCCTCTTCGGAAGCGCTCCGGTGCGCGGAAACCCGTAGCAGGACATGGACTGGCCCTCGGAGCTGTCGCGGTTCGCGGGACACGCGGCCGTCGCCGCCCTGCTCGTGGTCGTCCTCCTCGGACCCGCCCGGGCGTGGACGGTCCGGATCGTCGCGCCCATCCGGGCGAAGGTCGCGGCGATGACGCGGGGCCGCGCGGTGCTACTCGCCGTCGTGCTCACACTCGCGACGCGCCTCGCGCTCGTGTCTGCCGTCCATCCCGTGTACGAGACCGACGTCCGCGAGTACTGCGAGAAGGCCGCGGCCATCGCCGAGGACGGCCACCCGCGCGCGCAGGAGACGCGCGCCGACGGAAGCCGCTTCTACCGCTCACTCGGCTACTCGCTGCCGCTCGCGGGCTGGTACCGCGTGACTGGCATGCCCGAGACGCCCGAGGGCCGCGTGCGATCGGCGCAGGCGTTCAACCTCATCGCCGCGTGCGGCGTCGCGTGGCTGCTCGTGCTGCTCGGCGCGGCGCTGTCGCGGGAGACGGCCGGCCGCGTCGCGGCGCTCGTCTACGCCACGTTCCTGCCCGCGATCATGTTCTCGCTGCTCCCGTACACGGAGACGTGGACGACGCTGCTCGTCGTCGCGTCGGCGCTGCTGTTCGAGAAACTGCGCCGCGGCGATTCGGGGACGGTCCTTGCCGGAGCAGTTTTCGGGCTCGTCCAGGGCCTCCTGATCATCACGCGGACCGAGTTCTCGTGGATGCCGTTCCTCGCCGCGGCCTGGTTGCTGCGCGAGCGCGGGAGGCAGGCGATCGCTCCCTTGGCGGCGAGCGCGTTCCTCGCGCTCGTACCGTTCGCCGTCAACCACGAGATGCGCGACGGGTACCCCGGACACCTGCGCACGAGCGTCCAGGGCGGGCTGATCCTCTACTTCGGCCAGAACCCGATCGAGGTCAACGGCCACGGCAACGCGACGCCGCCGGTCGTCGCGCACGTGCGCGATCTCTACGCGAAGGACCCGACGGGCGGCCTCGCGCGCGATGAAGCGATCGCCTGGATGAAGGAGCACCCGCTCGCGGCACTCGGCAACGCGCCGAAGAAGCTCTTTCACCTGTGGCTCGCCGAACCGCAGGGCTTCGGCTGGCACATCGGCGCGGGGCGCGAGGGCGGGACCGATCGGGTCCTCGCGGGGTCGCTGCGTCACGCGGCGTGGGTTCAGGCGCTGTGTCTGCTGATCGTCGGGATCGCGGGGCTCGTGCGGTGGCGCGAGGCGCCCCGGTTCTGGATCGCGGTGATCGGACTGCACGCGGCGACGTGGTGCGTGCTCGCGGCGTCGACGAGGAACAGGTATCCGCTGGAGCCGTTGCTGATGGTGGCGGCGGTGGCGTGGGTGGAGGGGGCGGACAGAGCCAACGGCAACGACAACTAGGTCAGCCGGGGGGTGCAAGCTGAGTCCGGACGAACTCGGCAAGGGACCCGGCGTCGAGGCGCGGGCACCCGAAGGCGCGAGGACAGTAGACGACAACTAGGTCAGCCGGGAGTGCAGGCTGAGTCTGGACGAACTCGACAGGGGACCCGGCGGCGATGCGCCGCCACCCTGCTCGAATTCGTTTCCAGACCCGGGGCTCTTCGAAACTCGCCACTGGCGAGTTTCGATGCGTGCTTCGTCCGCACCGAGCCCGTTCTTACGTCGCGCCTGCGGCGCTACCTCAGAACCCTCCCATCCCTCCCATACCGCCCATATCACCCCTGCCGCCGCCGCCGCCTCCACCGCCGCCCGGACCCGCCTTCTTCTTCTCGGGGATCTCGGTGATGACGGCTTCGGTCGTGAGCAGCAGGGTCGCGACGGACGCGGCGTTCTGGAGAGCGACGCGGACGACCTTCCTGGGGTCGATGACGCCGGCCTTGATGAGGTCCTCGTAGACCTCGGTCTGCGCGTTGAAGCCGTATTTCGGCGACTTCTGGCGGCGAATGGTGTCGACGACGATCGCACCGTCCACGCCCGCGTTGGCGGCGATCTGGCGGATGGGCGCCTCGAGCGCGCGCTTGACGATGTTGATGCCGACCTGCGCGTCGTCGTCGTCGCCGGCGAGGCCGTCGAGGGCCTTCTGGCAGTTGAGGAGAGCGACTCCGCCGCCGGCGAGGATTCCCTCCTCCAGCGCGGCGCGCGTGGCGTCGCGGGCGTCCTCGACGCGGCCCTTGCGCTCCTTCATCTCGACTTCGGTGGCGGCTCCGACGTTGATCTGCGCCACGCCGCCCGCGAGCTTCGCGAGGCGCTCCTGGAGCTTCTCCTTGTCGTAGTCGGACTTCGTGTCCTCGAGTTCGCGACGGATCTGCGCCACGCGGCCCTTGATGGCGTCGGACTTGCCGCCGCCCTCGACGATCGTGGTGTCGTCCTTCGCGACGATGACCTTCTTCGCCTTGCCGAGGTCGGCGAGCTGCACGTTCTCGAGCTGCGTGCCGAGGTCCTCGAAGATGGCCTTGCCGCCCGTGAGGATCGCGATGTCCTCGAGCATGGCCTTGCGGCGGTCGCCGAAGCCGGGCGCCTTGACGGCGACGACGTCGAGCGTGCCGCGGAGCTTGTTGACGACGAGCGTCGCGAGGGCCTCGCCCTCGAGGTCCTCCGCGATGATGAGCAGCGGCTTGCCCGCCTTGGCGGTCTGCTCGAGGAGCGGCAGCAGGTCCTTGACCTGACCGATCTTCTTCTCGTGGATGAGCACGAAGCAGTTCTCGTAGACGCACTGCATCGCTTCGGGCTTGTTGACGAAGTGGGGCGAGAGCCAGCCCTTGTCGAACTGCATGCCCTCCTTCCACTCCATCTCGGTCGTGAGGCCCTTGCCCTCTTCGACGGTGACGACGCCGTCCTTGCCCACGCGCGTCATGGCGTCGGCGATCGTCTTGCCGATGACCATGTCGTTGTTCGCGGCGATGGCGGCGACCTGCGCGATCTCGTCCTTGTTCGAGGCGGAGATCGTGATCGAGTCCTTCGCGAGCTGCTCGACGATGCGCGCGACGGCCATCTCGATGCCGCGCTTGATCCCGAGCGGCGAGGCGCCGGCCGCGACGTTCTTGAGGCCCTCCTCGAAGATCGCCTCGGCGAGGACGACCGCGGTCGTCGTGCCGTCGCCCGCGGCGTCGGCGGTTTTCGTCGCGACCTCGCGGACCATCACCGCGCCGATCCTCTCCATGGGATCGGAGAGGTCGATCTCCTTGGCGACGGTCGCGCCGTCCTTGGTGACCTGCGGCGCGCCGAACGACTTCTCGATCAGCACGTTCCGGCCGCGCGGCCCGAGCGTCACCTTCACTGCGCGGGCGAGCTGACGCACGCCGCGGCGCGTCGCCTCACGGGCTTCCTGGTCGTAGGAGATCCTCTTGGCGCTCATGTCTCAGTCCTCGGCTTCCGTTGTGACTCGTCCGCGTGATCGGGGGAAAGGAAGGGGCTACGCCTCGACGACCGCGAGGACGTCGTCCTCGCCGAGGATCAGGTACTCCTCGCCGTCGAGCTTGATCTCGGTGCCGGCGTAGCTCGAGAAGATGATCCGGTCGCCCTTCTGGACCTGGAACTTCGAGCGCTCGCCGCTCTTCATCAGCTTGCCGTTGCCGACCGCGACGACCTTGCCCTCGCGGGGCTTCTCCTTGGCGTTGTCCGGCAGGATGATCCCGCCCTTGGTCTTGCCCTCGGCTTCGAGACGCTTGACGAGAACCTTGTCGTTGATCGGCTTGATCTTGGCCATAGGTCGAGCTGCCTCCCAGTTCGGTGACGGGGAAGCGTGTTGCAAGCTCGATACCACCGGCGAAGCGCCGGTGGTATCGAGCGCAAACGACTTCAGGGCATCGAGTTAGGAGCTCGCCGCAACGCGCTCCCCCGTCGTGTCAGCTTGACAGATGGCACCCGCGATCGAGGCTCTGCTGCCAGAGTGACAGCACTCCGCGGACGCCGCGCTCCCCGCCAAGTCGTTCACCCCGAAGTCGCGCCTCGCGAGTTCGGGCGCCCTACGGCTCCTCGTCGAGCTCGATGTCCGCGGGCACGAGCGCGGTCGTCTTCACGGAGACGACCGAGAGCTCGGGGAGCTGGATCGTCACCGGCGTCGTGTTCGCGCCGAGGCTCGTCGTGAAGGTCGGGATCGGGCGCTTCAGGGTCGAAAGCGTGGCTCGCACCTCGACGAGGACGAGCGCCCGGCGGATCTCGGCCCACTGCGCGTTGTAGAACGCGGCGACGTCCGTGGCGAACCCGCCGAGCCGCGTGTCGCCGATCGACTCCGCGTACGCCTGGAGCTCGAGCTTGCCCGCGAGGCGGGTCTTGCGCTTCATCGACTGCATCCGGGCGAGCGAGTCGCGGATCGTCTTCACGTGCTTCTTGAGCGTCTCGCTCTCCTTTTTCGCGGCGTCGCGACGGCGCGCCTCGTCGGAGGGGACCCACTCGTCGCCGATCTTCACGAACCCGCGGGCCCTGTAGTACTCGTCGGACGTGAGCCAGCGCTCGTCGTAGCGGATGAAACCGAGACGCGCGCGGGCGTCCTCCTGGTCGGGGTCGAGCGCGAGCGCCGCCTTCCAGTGCTTCCTCGATTCGCCGCCGAGACCGTTCTCGCGGCACCAGTCGCCGAGTGCCACTTCGGCCGCGGCGTCCTTCGCGTCGAGCGCCTTCGCCTTGTCGGCGTAGTCGTCCCACACGGTCCGTCCCGGCGTGATCGACTTCACGTCGGCGGACTTGAGACGCGACTCGCCGTGGGGCGTGGTGACGACGACCTCGTCGCCCTCGCGGCGCGCCTTGCCGCTGAGCTTGCCGCCGTTGACCAGCAGGACCTCGTCGGCGAGAGCGCCGCCCGCGAGGACACAGACGGCCACGAATGACGCGAACTTCAGCATCGGTGCTCCGATCGACCTGGCGCCGGTATCGTACCCGCCCTTGCGTGAACGGCTCGCCCGCGCCCGGCTCTACCTCCTCGCGACGACCTCGGTCGCGAGGCTGCCGCTCGTCGAGGCGGTCGCGGCGGCGATCGACGGCGGCGTGGACGTCGTGCAGCTCCGGGAGAAGACGATGCCCGACGGCCCGTTCCTGGAACTGGCCGACGACCTGAACCTGCTCTGCGCCGCGCGCGACGTCGTCTTCATCGTCAACGACCGCCTGGAGGCGGCGCGACTCGTCGGCGCGCACGGCGTCCATCTCGGACAGGACGATCTCTCCGTCGCAGAGGCCCGCCGCGCGCTCGGGCCGGACGGCCTCGTCGGCGTCTCCACCCACGACGCCGCGGAGCTCGCGGCGGCGCTCGCAGACCGGGCGGACTACGTCGGCGTCGGCAGCGTGTTCGCGACCTCGACGAAGGGCCGCGACGTCCCCGTCTCGGGCGCGGCGGCGCTCGCCCCGCTCGCCGCGCGCGCCGAGATGGCGGGTGTCCCGGCGTTCGCGATCGGCGGCATCACGAACGAGAACGTCCGCGAGGTGACGGCCGCGGGTTTCCGGCGCGTCGCAGTCTGCGCCGGCGTCCTCGCGACCGACGATCCGAAGGCCGCGGCGCGCGCGTTCGTCGAGTGCCTGCGGTGACGCCGCCGCTCGCGGCGCAGAGCGGCGCCGTCGAGGTCGCAGGCGTCTCAAGTGGGAGAAACCGCGGGCACGCCTTACCCTTCCGCCCCGAACCGATCGAGGAACCGGCCGCGAGCCGGCGAGGAGACGAGATGACCAGGAAGAGCACGATGCGCGTCCGGAAGAGCTCGAAGCGGAACGCGCCCGCGCGGATCCGCAACCGCACGAAGCGCCGCAAGGCCGGCAAGCACCACAACGTCAAGGCTCACCGGCCTGCGAGCGCGAGCAAGAGTCCGTCCGAGTAACGACCTCGGCCGGGCTGCTAGATCCGGGCCATCCGCCGGAACTCCGCCTCGTCGGCAACGGCGACCTTCAGCTCCCGCGCCTTCTCGAGCTTCGAGCCCGCACCCGGTCCCGCGACGACGAGGCTCGTCTTCTTCGAGACGGACCCCGACGCCTTGCCGCCGAGCTTCCGCACGATCTCCTCGGCCTCGTCGCGCGTCATCGTCTCGAGGTTCCCGGTGAAGACGACGGTCTTGCCGGCGAACACGCCGTCCGTCTTCGCGGCCTCCTCGGGAAGGGGGTCGACGCCCGCCGCGAGCATCGCGTCGAGGACGCGAACGTTGCGCTCCTCGTCGAAGAAGAGGCGGACGCTCGTCGCCGTCACGTCCCCCACCTCGGGCACTTCCAGCAATTGCTCGACGGTGGCCGCGCGGACTCGCGCGAACGTCCCGAAGTGCCGCGCGAGATCGCGGGCCGTCGATTCGCCGACGTTCGGGATGCCGAGAGCGTTCAGGAACCGCGCGAGCGGACGGCGCTTCGACGCCTCGATCTGCTCGAGGAGCGTCGCTGCGCTCTTCTCGCCCATACGTTCGAGCTCGACGAGTTCGGCGGCGGTGAGCCGGTAGAGCGCCGCGGGGTCGGCGACGCCCTTCGTCTCCACGAGTTGCGCGATCAGCTTCTCGCCGAGGCCCTCGATGTCCATCGCGCGGCGCGAGCCGAAGTGGAAGAGACGGCCTTTCACCTGGCTCGGACACGCGAGGTTCGTGCAGTAGCTGAGCGGTTCGTCCGCGGGCGCGTCGACCGTGGCACCGCAGACCGGGCAGTGCTCCGGCCACGCCAGCTTCGGCGGATCGCCCGTTCGCAGTTCGTGCAGCACCTTCGTCACGTGCGGGATGACGTCGCCCGCGCGGACGATCATCACCGTGTCGCCGACGCGGAGGTCGAGTCGCTCCACCTCCTGGCGATTGTGGAGGCTGATGTTCGTGATCGTGACGCCGCCGAGCGGGAGCGGTTCGACGACGGCGACCGGCGTGAGCGCGCCCGTGCGCCCTACCGAGACCTCGATCGCGCGGACGACGGTGCGTCCCTCGCGGGGCGGGAACTTGTACGCCACCGCCCAGCGCGGGCTGCGACTGCGCGCGCCGAGGCGCCGTTGCAGGTCGTACTGGTCGACTTTGATGACGGCGCCGTCGATCTCGAACGCGAGGTCGTCGCGGCGCGCCTCGAGACTCGCGACGGCTGCGGCCGCGGCGTTCTCATCGTCGGCGAGGGTGAAGAGTTCGTCCGGCACGACCGGGAACGCGAGGGCGCGGAGCCGCTCTCGCGCTTCGTGCCACGACGCCGGGGCGCTCGAAGCCCAGTTCGCGACGCCGAGTCCGTAGACGAGGAGCCGCAGCGGACGCCGCGCGGTCTCCTCGGGGTCTTTCTGCTTCAGCGACCCCGCCGCGAAGTTGCGCGGATTCGCTTTCGTCTCGCCGCCCTCGGCGAGGAGCCGCTCGTTCCATTCGAGGAAGTCGGCCTTCGTGACGTACACCTCGCCGCGCACCTCGAACACATCGGGAGCGCTCGGCATCGAGAGCGCGTGCGGCACGCCCGCCACGCGAGCGACGTTCGCCGTGATGTCCTCGCCCGTCGTCCCGTCGCCGCGCGTCGAGGCGACCTTCAGCCGTCCGCGCTCGTAGACGAGTTCGACCGCGACGCCGTCCACCTTCGGCTCGACGGTGAAGCGCGGCGCGAAGTCGGCGCCGGCGTCGAAGTCCGCCATCGACTTCCGCCACGCGAGGAAGTCGTCGCGGCTGTTGACCTTCTCGAGCGAGAGCATCGGCTCGCGGTGGACGACCGGCGCGAAGAGCGACGACGCGCGGAAGCCGACGGCCTGCGTGGGCGAGTCGGGCGTCCGGAGCTCCGGCCAGCGATCCTCCAGCGTGACGAGCTCGTCCTTCAGTTGGTCGTACTCGAAGTCGGAGAGGTGTGGGTCGTCCTTCTGGTGATAGCGCTCGTCGGCGTCGCGCAGGTCGGCGCGAAGCTCCTCGGCGCGGCGGCGCGCGGTGTCGGGAGGCGGGACCGGTTTCGACATCGGCGCCAATCTACTCGCGGCGCCCCCCGTGGCGAGACGCTGAGGACGGCGCGAACCATGAAGGTGACCTGATCGAATCCAAGACTCTCTCTACCGAGACCCGATTGCGTGTCGCGGCTCCATCGCCCGTGTGGCAATCACGAAATCAGCATCGCGTCGCCGTAGCTGAAGAACCGGTACCGGCGCTCGACCGCCTCGCGGTACGCCGTCAGCACGCGCTCGCGCCCTGCGAACGCGGAGACGAGGACGAGCAGAGTGGATCGCGGCAGGTGGAAGTTCGTGAGCAGCACGTCGACCACGCGGAAGCGGTACCCCGGCGTGATGAAGAGCGACGTCGATCCCGGGCCAGGCGCGGGAAGGCCGTCGTCACCCACCGACGACTCGAGCGTCCGCACCGACGTCGTCCCCACCGCGACGATCCGTCCGCCCGCGGCGCGCGTCCGGCGCACCGCGTCGACGGTTTCAACGGGGACGTGGTAGCGCTCTTCGTGCATCGCGTGCGACTCGACGTCGTCCGTCTCGATCGGCTTGAACGTGCCGAGACCGACGTGGAGCGTCACGGACGCGCGTCCGATCCCGCGCTCGTCGAGTCGCGCGAGCAGTTCGTCGGTGAGATGGAGCCCCGCGGTCGGCGCGGCGACGGCGCCCGGCGAGCGCGCAAAGACGGTCTGATAGCGCTCGCGGTCCTCGCCGGAGCGCGGATCGTCCGTCTCGCGGCGGATGTACGGAGGCAGCGGCATGCGGCCCGCGCGGTCCATGATCCGCGCGATGTCGTCGCCCGCGCCGACGACGAGCCACGTCCCCGGCCCGGCGCGGCAGAGGAGTCGCACGCGTCCCGTGTCGCCGTCCACCGAGAGTTCCTCGCCGTCGCGCAGCGAACCGCCCGTGCGGACGAGCGCCGTCCACGCGCCCGGCGCCTCGCCCGACGGTTCGAGCAGGAACACCTCGGCC
>JANNHP010000431.1:0-3532 GCA_031404455.1 Planctomycetia bacterium
TCTCCGGAAGCGGCGCCCGCGCCGACATCGACGTGGGGCGGACACGGGGGTGCGCCCCAACCGCGAAACACGGACCCGCTACGCGCCCTCCCACCACCGTCCGACCGCCACGACGCGCTACCATCCTCCTGTGCGGTGGACCCTCCTCCCGGCTGCGATCCTGGCGTTCGCGCTCGCCGCGCCCGCACGCGCCGAGGACCCGCCCGAACTCGCGCTCGCGAAGTCCGTCGTCGAGGGACTCCGCGGCGACGAGCACCGCGAGAAGATGCGGATCGTCTGGCCGGAGGTCGTCGAGACGACGCCGCCCGAGGGGGCGGAGGTCGTGGTCATCACGGGCTACTTCGACTACGTGCTGACGCGCTTCGTGTGGCGGCGCGGGAAGGTCGAGGCGCGTTCCGTCGCCGCGGCGAAGCTCGGGTTCGAAAACCCGGGGGGCGAGGGCGCGCTGGCGTCCGAGTTCGATGTCGACCCCGTGGAGTTCGCGACAGCGTGGGCGGCGGCCCGGCTCGTGCTCGGCGCGCGCGACGAGCGGATCGACCCGGAGCCGGAGGGCGACGACGACCCGAACGGGGGATGGTGGCCGGGATCGCACCAATCGCGGAGTTGGGTTCGACTCCGGCTCGCCGGCGCCCGGACGCCGCTGTACGTGTGCGAATTCAGAGGAATGCGCTGGAACCGGGAACACGTGAATCGCTGGCACGCCATCCGGGACAGCGCTGTCTTCGAGGTGTTCGAGTCGCTCCGCGGCGATCGCCCCTCGCGCGACTCGGCGGTGTCGGACTGGCGACCGTACGTGACCGAGACGATCCGTGACGCTGCGACCGCGCCTGACGGGGGGCTCTCCGGCGACGCATCGTTGCCGATCGAGCTACAGATCCGAGTCGCAGGCGAGGTCGGCGATGTCGACACGGCCGCGGCGCTCGATGCGCTCGCGAGACGGGTCGAACGTCGCGCGGAGACCTTGATGGTCCACTTCGACCTCATCCACATGATCACGAGCGCGCGAACGCAACTCGGGCTTCGGCTGCGCTGGGACTCCGAGATCGCGACACGGGTCATCCGCGGGCGGCAGGGCGGCCCGTTGAGATGGGTCCGGGCTCGTTTCCTGGAGGAGGCTCCGGAGACGTACGCAGTCGTCCTGATCGAGGATCTCGAGAACCCAGACCTGGCGCCCTACGACCTGACAAGCACTCTGGCGGACTTGCGGACGCTCCACCCGAGCGACGCAGCGTTTCCCCTCCGTAAGCACCTCGACAGTTGGGATCCGCTCGTCCGGGCGCGCGTCTGCCTGGCGCTCCTTGCGATCGACGCGAGGGACGTCGCGGCCCTGAAGGAGTTGCTTGCGCTGGCCGAGGACGACAAGTCCCACCCCACCGGCCGGGGCGAGGATCCCGAGTGGTCACGGCAGATCGCCCTCGATGAACTCGTGCGCCTCGGCGTCGTCTCCGCGAAGGATCTGCGTGCTCGGCTCCGCGCGCCCGAGGTGCCGTCCGCCGCGTGGATCCAGCTGGCGATCGCTGGAACGAAGCTCACGCCGCTGCCGCTGAGCGACACGGAGATCCGCGACGCATGGCGGCGCGTTCTCGACGGCTCGGACGAACCCGACGCGCGTGTCGCGATCGCCCGACTCGTGGACCTCGGCGACGTTGCGTCGCGACAACGGCTCCTCGACTGGATCGACCGCGTCGAGCGGGAATGCGGTGTGGCTGCGGCGACCTGGGTCGCCTCGATGCGCAAGCGCCTCGCCGACGAGATGCCCGCGCCGCCCGTCCCGAAGTAGCCGAGGTACCCTCCCGCGGACGCGACATCCCCGCCCGGAACCGCTACCTTCCGCCCGATGCCGAAGAAGCTCGTGGTGCTCGGCCTCGACGCCGCCGACCTCGACGTGATGCGCCCGCTCATGGACCGCGGCGAGATGCCGCACATCAAGCGCCTCATGGAGGAGGGCACCTCGGGCGTCCTGCACTCCACGATCCCGCCGGTGTCGGCACCCGCGTGGGCGACGTTCCTCACGGGCCGCAGCCCGGGACGTCACGGGCTCTACTCGTTCGTCGTCGAGCGCGGCGGCGGGCGGATGCAACTCGCGAACGTCACCGACATCCACGGTCCGAAGCTCTGGGACGTCGCCGGCATGCAGGGTGCGAAGCCCATCGTCGTCAACGTGCCCGTCACGTGGCCCGCGCCGACGTTCGACGGGCTGATGGTCACCGGCATGCTCACGCCCGAGTCGCAGGGCGTCGTCTACACCCACCCTGCGGAGCTCGCCGCCGAGATCGAGTCGAAGGTGCCGGGCTACCGGATCGACATCGACCGCGCGCTGCTCGAGGACCGCGCCACGCTCTACCCGCGCATGAGCGAGATGGAGAGCCGGCGGAAAGACCTCTTCCTGCACCTGCTCGCCACGAAGGAGTCGCGCCTCTTCGTCGGCATCTTCACGAACACCGACCGCGTGCAGCACAGCTTCTGGCGTCACGACCGGAGCGTCGTGGACCAGCACTTCCGCGAGGTGGATGCGCACATCGGCGAGATCGTCGCGTCGCTCGACATGACGACGACGGGCGTGATGCTGCTCTCCGACCACGGCTTCCAGGGCTCGACGTTCAAGGTGTACGTGAACAAGGCGCTCGAGGACGCGGGCCTCCTCGTCACGCGGCGCGCCGAGAAGATCGACGAGGATTACGACCGGCGCCGCGCGGACTACTTCATCGGCTTCCAGGGCGGCCGCTCCGAGAAGCCCGCGGAACCGCGCGCGGGGCTCTTCTCGGGGCTGAAGTCGCTCGTCGGACGCGGCGGCGAGGCGGCGATGGACTGGCCGAAGACGCGCGCGTTCATGTGGTCGCTCGACTCGGGCGGCGTCGCCGTCAACCTGAAGAGCCGCTATCCGCACGGGATCGTCGCCGACGCGGACTACGAGAAGGTGCGCGACGAGATCATCGCCGCGATCTCCGCGCTGAAGACTCCCGACGGCCGTCCGGCGTTCCGCGCCGTGCGCCGCCGCGAGCAGGTCTACAGCGGTGCCTACGCCGCGACCGCGCCCGACGTGATCGCCGAACCCGACGACTCGGTGTCGATGGGCATCGACCTCGACGCGAAGGAGTCGATGCGCGCGCACAAGCGTCCCGAGGGACACCACAGCCCGCGCGGTTTCGTGTCGATGACGGGCGCCGACTTCCGCCGCGGCGTGAAGGTCGAGGCGCACATCGCCGACTGCCTCCCGACGATCCTCCACGCGCTCGGTCTCGCCATTCCCGAGGGCTGCGACGGCCGCGTGATCGACGAGGCGTTCGTCGAACAGCGTCCGGTGCGGCGCATCCCCGATCCCGTCGAGTCGGCCGGCACCGAGGTGAAGTCTCTCTCCGCCGACGAGGAGGCCGATCTCCGCAAGTCGCTCGAGGGGCTCGGGTACCTGTGAGACGGCGATCAAGTCGGGCGTCATCCCCCTTCTCGGTAGGGGCGGACCCCCGTGTCCGCCCAACGTCGCAGCCGGTGCAAACGCCGTCGCCGGATCCGCGGGGGGCGGACACGGGGGTCC
>JANNHP010000432.1:0-5625 GCA_031404455.1 Planctomycetia bacterium
GAGACGAAGAAGGCGAAGCTGACGCTCACCGCCAACACCGGCGAACTGGTCGGAACGTCGGTGACCGAGCTCTGCCCGGCGACGACGGGCCGCCAGGCGCTCTACGTCTCGAACGTCGGCGCGAACTTGGTCCACCTCCGCTTCGGCGACGACGCGACGAGCGACGACTTCGCGCTCGCCCCCGGCGCGCACGCCGCTTTCGAGAGCGTGGGCGAGGACGTGCTGACTGCGATCGCCATCGGCACGGCGTCGCGGGTCGCCGTCATCGAGTGGAAGGTCTGACCGATGACCGGCGAACGTGTTCCCATCGTCCTCGTGCCGCGCTTCACCGGACTCGTCGGAGCGCAGGATTTCGCAACCGTGCCCGTCGATGTCACGCCCTACACCGGGGGCAACATCACGATCTGGCGCGGCCCGCTCATCGGCACGAGCCCGACGTTCACGCTGTTCTTCGAGGTCTCGAGCGACGCGCAGACCTGGATCAAGGTCCCGCTCACATCCGAGGGTCAGGCGGGGTACAGCCCGGCGTCAGGCGACGCGGGTGCGCTCACCATCGGCGTGCCCTTCCTGCGGAAGTGGTTCCGCGCGCGGATCGAACTCGCAGGCACGGAGCCCGCGGTCTCGTGCTGGTGCGCGGGCAACGTCGATTTCCGAGTGGACTGATCGAAAGGAGAAGAGGACATGGCCGGCAACCTGGTTCCCTTGGTGCTCATCCCGAGGTACTCGTGCTACTCGGCCGCCGAGAGCACGGAGTTCATGACGATCGCGATGGACGTGACGCCGTACACGTCGGCGATCCTCAACGTGTGGCGCTCGAAGCTGGTCGGCGCCTCGGCGACGTTCACCCTCACGTTCGAGGAATCGACCGACCAGACCTCTTGGAGTGCGTGCGCCACGAGCCCTGATCCCTCGTCGAGCCCGCCGGCGGACAAGACCGAGATCCAGTACACCGCCTCGCTCAAGAAACGGTGGTTCCGGGCGAAGATCGTCCTGACGGGAGTCGCCACCGTGGTGACGTGCTGGATCGTCGGGTTCCTCGAGGAGCGCGAGAGCTAGCCGGCCGCCCGCGACGCCTTGGTTGCGGTAGTCTCGGCTCGCGCGCTTCGCCGCGGACTTGCGGTGCGGCGCGCGTCGGCCGGATCTCGAAGGAGCGGCATGGCCTGTAGCGGCGGCTGTGGATGCAGCGGGACCTGCGGCGGCAGCGCCACAGCGACGCAGCACGATGCCATCGACGTGATCGATGCGCCGCCGGGGTGCAAGTGCGTTTGCGAG
This sequence comes from Planctomycetia bacterium, assembly GCA_031404455.1. Lineage (GTDB taxonomy): Bacteria > Planctomycetota > JAJSAM01 > JAJSAM01 > JAJVHW01 > JANNHP01. Next base: position 1,273 of record JANNHP010000432.1, read on the forward strand.
TGCGTGTGGCCGAAGGGGCAGACGCCCGTCCCCACGTTCACGGGCCGCCGCTGGGAGAGTGCGGGTCCCCCGGCGCCTCCCGCGCCCCGCCCCGCTGCCGTCGAGGCCTGGTCCGCTCAGGTCAGCGGACCCGACGATCTCACTGCGTGGTTCCGGGCGCGCGCGGCGTCGGGCGTAGCGCCCGGCAATGTGCCGGGTGCCGGCGGCTCGGCGTCCCACGTCGTCGGCGGGTTCCAGTTCCAGTCGTCCTCGCGCCGGTTCGTTGCTTCCTTCGCCGCAGTTCCCGCGGCGATCCCGATCGCGCGCGTTCGATCGTCGGCTCCGTTCGGGATCGCCGAGCCGCCCCGTGCTCCCTCCCTGCCGACGACCGGCGTACCGACGCAGGTTGCCAGCGAGCAGCCGCTGCCGACGATCGACGCCTCCAGCGCGCCAGGACGGGCCGCGATCCGGGGGCGGCTCTCGGTCGCCCCGCCGCCCGGGTACATCGTCCCGGCCGACGGCTTGCGCGACGGCGTGGGGCCGAGCTTCCCACGGCGCGAGGTGCTCTCGCCGCGATGGACGGGAATCGCGCGACGCAACGGGCCGGCTGCGAGTCCGATCGCTCGCGCGCTCTGGGATCCCTTTGACGAGACCGACCCCGACCCGGTCTCGCTCCGCCGCGTTTCGGAGACGATCGCGGTCTCGGCGAACGGAGACGGCCGCCCGAGGGCGCTCGTCGCGGACCCCCGCGGGCCGGCGGTGCCCGATCTCGTCTCGCTGCCCTCGGACGTCGAGGAAGGAAGCGGATTCGCGACCAACGGCGTGCCCGAGGACTCGATCTCCGACACCGCCGACACGACGCGCGACTCGGAGACGAGTGAACCTGCGACCGGCGTTCGGACCGCCGCTTCTGACTTCGACGCCATCTCCCCTCCGACGCACCAGCCAGGGGACTCGGCCGCAGGTGCCGCCGTCCATCCGCCGCAGGGGAGCCCCGGCCCGGGCATCGCGGCGGCGCAGAGAACGCCTGGACCGAAGGCGACGAGGTCGCCCGGATTCGGAGGTGCGAGCGGACCGGCCGTCGTCGCTCAGGCCGGGCGATCGATGTTCGGAACCATCGGGCCGCAGGCTGCGACCGGACTCGAAGCCGCATCCATCGCGGACAGGGGCGGCAGGCGGGGCGGCGGCGACTTTGCGAAGGCAGCAGCTTCGGCCTATGCGTCGCAACTGGCGTCGGCAGCGTTCATGAAAGCCGCTGGCAAGGAAGGACACAAGCAGGCGTTCGATCGGATGAAGGCTGCGGAGCAAGCGGCCGACAGGGACAGAGCCACCCTCCTTGAGGGCGAGAGGCCCGCGTTCAGCAAGAGTGCGACCGGGGAGAAGCGACTCAAGGAAGCCGTCGCCCGGCTTGATCGGGAACAGAAGCGGCAGGAAACGGTCGACAAGGGCTGCCGCAACTCGGAACAGGCGAACGAAGCTCGTAAGGCCAAGGCCGGCGCCCGCGCCGCACGCGACGCCGCCACCGCTGCCAAGCGCGCACTCGCGAATCTCCACGGTCAGGGTAGTCCGAAGGCGAACAGGGCGGCGTCGAAGGCGGTGGCCGACTGGAAAAAGGCGGCCCGGAAAGCCGCTGATGCAGCGAAGGCCGCGGAACGCGCTGCGAAGTACGGTTCCGCTGCCGACGCGGCAGCGAAGCTCAAGGAGTCGAACTCGGCCGCAGAAACCCTGAAGAAGGCGGCCGCGGCGGCCGCCAAGGCCATCGCCGATGCCAAAGCGGCGGCTGACGCGAAGGAGAAGGACCCCAAGCGAGCGCCTCCTGGTCCCGTGCCGGGCGCGGCGCCCGGCGGCGATCCACCGAAGCAGCCCGGCGATCCGCCTGCGCCCGGAACTCCTGTCCCCCAGCCCGAGAACCAGCATCCGGAGTGCGGCCCGCTTCCGTGCGGCAAGTGCGCGAACCCGTGTTCGGGATGGGGCTCGTACTGCAGGTGTCACTGGGAGATCGAAGAGGCGTCGGGCGGGGGAGGCGCTGGTGGCCTCTCCGAGGTGAGCCCCTTCGGGGGTAGTGCGGGACCGTCGGGAACCGAGTATTACGCCCAAGACGCCGGTCAGGGAGGTGGTGCGGGCGCTCCACCCGGACCGGCACCGGTCCAGCCGGTAGATCTCGATTCCGGCACTGTGCCGAAGCGCTACTCGATGAGCGAGCTCAGAGCGCACGTGAGGAGGCGGCGCGCCGATATTCGAGCGGAGCTCGCTGCGCGCTATCGCGGCAAGGCCGGAAAGCGCGCCGTCAGCAAGTACTGGCGGAGTTTCATGCGGGCGCTCGAGCCTCTCTTGGCGGACGAGTTCAGGGCTCTGAAGGACCTCGAGGTTGCGCGCATCGAGATGGACCGATCCAATGGCGAAGTCGCGGCAACTGTAATGGTCGCGCACCTCGAATTCACGCTCGGGTGGATCGCCGTCAAGCTCGTTGATGCCATCCCAGACTCGGCGCGCATGAAGATCGCGAATGCGGCGAAGTCCAACATCACCTATACGAGGGAAGACCTTCAAACGCTCATCGATGTGGTCGACCTTGCGCAACGCGTCGATGACCTGAACGGAATCGACTCCGCGAGTGCGGACGCGCTCGACCGCCGCGTTAGCCGTGTTGCGAGAATCGCCTTCGATCCGACGGTTCGAACGCTGCTGCGAAAGGCGCAGCCGGACGCGGACAGTCTCTTCGTCGGACTTTGGTCTGAACTCGACGGGCGTGAGCGCGATTACTATCTCGAGCGCGTGACGACGGCGGCGAACTTGCTCAGCGACATCGCTCCGCGGGTCAATAGATTCGAAGATTGGCTCGGCGACCGAATTGGCGATGTGGTCGAGACCATACTGACAGGCGGCTCTATCAATCCGGCAGCGATTCTCCGTTCTCCTACGTTGATCAGGCGATCCTTCGTCTCAGTGGCGAGCGGCATTGGTCCTGCCGCGCGGCGTGCCTCGGCGCGAGGGCTGAGTTCCATTCGAAGTGGGCTTCGAAGTACGCGTTCAGGGGGTGGTGGGTCAGGTCGTGTCGTAGAGCATCCGCGCAATCCACTCGACCCGGTCCGCGAGCGCCCGATGGCCGACCACCTTGCCGGGAAGGGGAAGACGGTGGAACGGCTCCCGCAGCCGGCGAGCGGGCGCGGAGCTGACACGCTCGTCGATGGCGTCCCTTCAGAGTTCAAGAAGCTCGATCCCGGTGCCTCCAGCGCTACCGTCAAGAACTCGGTGACCGAGTCCATCAAGCGGGGCGGGCAGGCGCGCGATGTCCACATCGACGCGCGAGGCTCTGGCTTGTCCGCGGCTGAAGCACAGCGCGGCTTGGCGCGGCTTGGACATCCTGACGTCCATCGCGGCATGCTGGACAACGTCACGATCGTCGGTGATGGGTTCGAAGTGACACGGAGCTTCCCGTGATGCCAGAGCAGGAGCGGCGATGAGCAACACGCGTGACATCCTGATCGACTCGCACGAGGCGATCGAGCGCGTTGCGGCGGGGATCAACGCGGCGATCCGTCCGGATGGCCCCCTCACAATCCAGACGGTGAGTTCTCCTCAAGGGACGTGGAAGATCGCCGAGGGCAAGCTCGGGAGCTACCCGCTGGTTCTGGTGGACGCGACGCACCTGGACGCGCAGACCGGTCGGGGGTTCGGCTGGAACTTGGAGCTCCACTGCCGAATTGGCCCGGGCGAGGCGTACGCGCCGTTCGAGGCGCGGTGCGACGAGGACGCGCGCAAGGTCATGCGCCGGATCGGCGCTGCGCTGCGGACTCGGTGCGTGGCTCTCAGCAACCTTCAGTCTGAGCTAGGTGCATATCCATGATCCCCATCCGGGCAACCAGCCCTCCTCCGCTCGGCGTCACCCTGCGCGCGGAAGGAGCGTCGGATAGCTCGCCCCGGCTCGAATGCACTGCTCCAAGAAGTCGCGACATACCGTTCCAGGATTCCGTCGTCGGATTCGCCCAGCGATGAAACGCTCGCACGAGCCTCTCGTCGTAGCGGCCATGCCGGGGATCGGAGACTCGCCGCGGACCCGGGCTGAAGAGGTTATGGGCCCTGTCGCAACGATCGAGGTGACATGAACCCGACGACCGAAACCTGGAACGGTATGACCGCTCAGCGCGCCGAACCGCGCGCGCCCGTCCGCGCCCGCCACGCGAGCGGTTTCGTCGCCGCGTAGCTCACGCCCTCGAAGAGCACGATCACCGGCAGCGACACCGGCGACGCCCCGGACGTCGCGTTCGTGAGGCCCTCGTCGGCGAAGGACGCCGCGAGCGCCGACCGCGAGATCGTCACCGTGAGTCGCGCGTCCTGCGCGGGGACGACGCCCTTCACTCGGCGCAGCTTGAG
>JANNHP010000433.1:0-1530 GCA_031404455.1 Planctomycetia bacterium
CCCATGGGTCGCCCGCGAACGGCGCAAGACGCTCGTTTCGGCCTTCGCAAACCATCGACGTCTCGAACGACGGGCGACCCATGGGTCGCCCCTACATGGGCAAGACGAACTTGTCGTGCCTTGATGGCCCGCGCGGCTACTTCGCCTCGTCCGCGTCTTCCTTCATCGTCGTGAGGGAGCCCTTGATGTCGCCGAGGACCTCGTCGGCGTTCGTCACGCCGACCGACGATCCGATCGCCTCGCCCGCCGGCGACGCGAACACGAGCATCGGCACCGCGCGCACGCCGTAGCGCTCCGCGAGCGGTTCGTTCTCGTCGTTGTCCACGAGCGCCGCGACGAACGCCGCCATCGCCGCGACGACGCGCGGGTCCTTGAGCACCGCCGCCATCTTCGCGGCGTCGGCGTTCGTCTTCTCGGTGAAGAGGAGGAGCACCGGCCTGCCCGACTTCTTCGCCTCCGCCATGGCGCGCTGCCAGTTCGTGTCGAACCGGACCGCGCCCATCTGCGCGGCCCAGTCGAAACCCTTCGCGTCCTTCGACGACCATTCCGCGGCCGCGGGGGCGGGCTTCGCGGAGTCCTTGGGCCCGCCGGCATCCGAGTTCGGCGCGGGCGGGGTCGTCCCCGGCCCCGCCTTCTCCTGCGCGGGGCCGCAGCCCGACAACGCGAGCGAGACGACGACGGCGGCGAGCGATGCGGTGCGGTTCATCGGGACCTCCTGGACGCGACGAAGGCTACGCGAGTGCGGACGATTCGGGCAGGGGACCCGCCGCGCGTCATCGACGCGCTCAGATCCCATACTCCGCCCAGCGGCGATCGACGAGTTCGCGGGTCGCCGGATCGACCTCCATCACCTCCGGGTACCACGGCTTCATGCGGCAGTCGAAGACGACGGGCGGTTCGAGACCGACGTGGAACCGCGCGACTCTCTGCTCGCGGCCGTGGATGTCGGCAGCGGGTTCCATGCGCGTGAAGGTGGTCCAGAGGAAGAGCGCGGACGACGCCGTCGCCTCGTCGGCGTCGTCCACGAGGACGACGAGCGGCCAGTCGCGGAAACCGTCGAAGCGCGCGATCCGCGTCGCCTGGTCCTTCTCCCGCACGTACGGTGCGCCCTCGACGACGAGGCAACCGCGGCAGAACTCCTTCGCGCGCGAGACGCCCTCCGGCAGCGGCGATCCGTCGATCCATCGCTCCGGCAGCGAACGAATCGCGTCGCCGAGGCCGAGCAGCATGCCCTTGCTGCCGTGGTGCGCCTTCGGGCCCGTGTAGTCGAGCGAGTCCTGCGAGGTCTGCGACACGACGATGAGGTCGCGCGACCAGAGGATGCGCGCGAGCACCGTCTCGAGGAGCGCGCGGAAGTCGGTGAGCTCGACTTCGCGGTCCGTGAGGATCACGAACTTCTGCAGCGAGAGCTGACCCTCTCCCAGGATGCGGAAGCCCGAGACGACGGCCTCGCGCGGGTAGCGGTCCTTCACGACCGCCGCGGCGAGGCAGTGGAAGCCCGTCTCTCCGTACGTCATCAGCCGGCGCACG
>JANNHP010000434.1:0-13620 GCA_031404455.1 Planctomycetia bacterium
TCTCGTCGCGCCACCGCCACGGATCGACCGCGACGCTCGTGTTCCGGCCCGTCACGAGGACCGTGGAGTGACCGAGCCAGCGGTACGAGAGAGCCGTCGCCGTCAAACGCCGAGCGTCGCGCCGCCGTCCACGTAGATGAGCTGTCCCGTCACGTAGTTGGCCTCGTCCGAGCAGAGGAAGGCGTGCACCGCAGCGATGTCGGCGGGTGCCGCCATGCGCTGGAGCGGGATCGACTTCACGATGGCCTGCTTGATGTCCTCGGGAACGTTCGCGAACATTGCCGTGTCGGTCGCGCCGGGCGCCACGCAGTTGACGGTGATGTTCGCGCGCGCGCACTCGAGCGCCAGCGTGCGCGTGAGGCCCACGATCCCGGCCTTCGACGCCGAGTAGTTCGGCTGGCCGATGTTGCCGCGGATCGCGACCGACGCCGTATTGCTGATGCGTCCGTACTTCTTGTCGGACATCACGTTGATCGCAGCCTGGCAGACGAGGAACGTGCCCTTCAGGTTCACGTCGATCACGAGGTCCCAGTCCTCCTCGGTCATCTTCTTCGCCATCTTGTCGCGCGTGATTCCCGCGTTGTTGACGACGCAGTGCAGCCCGCCCAGTTCCGAGACCGCCTTCGCGACGGCGGCGTCGACGTCGGACTTCTTCGCGACGTTGCAGACCGCGTGGATCGCGCGTCCGCCGCCCGCCGTGATCTCGTCGACGACCTTGCGCAGGCCGTCCTCGTTGACGTCGAGGCAGGCGACCGCGGCGCCCTCCGAAGCGAAGCGCTTCGCCGTCGCGGCACCGATTCCGTTGCCCGCGCCCGTGACGAGCGCCACCTTGTTCGAGAATCTCACTGTCGTTCTCCTGCCAGCCTGTCGACATGGCGTCTGCCAGAGATAGGTCGCCGTCTCCTCCAGGCTGCCAGGAGAACGACTTAGTGAGCTTTTAGCAAAGTGGCGCGGCCGGCGACTCGGTTTCTGCGACAAACGTGGCCGAGCTGTGTGCCAGCCCGTCGGGCAGCGACGTCGCAATCACGAGGGGCTACGCCGATGGGCTGGCACGGCGGGCCATCATCAGCACCCACTCCGACTGGACGACGACGTCGCCGTTCTGATTGAGGATCGGCACGTCGAACGTGACCACGCCGCGGGACGGGTGCTTGGTCTCCTTGCGCTCCTTGACGGTCATCACGAGATGGACGGTCTCGCCGAACTTCACGGCGCCCTTGTACTGGATGGTCTGCTGCATGAGGGCGACCGTGGTCCCCTCGAAGATGCCCATCTGGTTCGCGAGGCCGGTCGCGACCGCCATCGTGAGCATGCCGTGGGCAATGCGGGTCTTCAGAGGCGAGGCGGCGGCGAACGTCTCGTCGGTGTGGAGCGGGTTGAAGTCGCCCGAGACGCCCGCGAAGTTGACGACGTCGGCCTCGGTGATCGTGCGCGACGCCGAGTGGAAGGCGCGGCCCGGCTCGAAGTCCTCGAAGTGCAAGCCGCGCATCTGGTAGCCCATGCCGTCCTCCTGGAAGAGGCGCCGAGGATAGCGATTCAGGCCCCGCCTGCCACCTTCCGGGAGAGGCGCGCGATGCGCGCGGCGACGTCCTCCTTCAGCGATCGCGCGCGGCTCCGCAGGAAGAGCGTCCGCTCGGCTTCGAGCGCGTAGCGCAGCGCGAGATCGGGGTCCCTCTGGGCGTGCTCCGCGTGCTTCGCGAGCGCGATCCAAGGGCCCGGGAGCCCCGGATCGGAACGCGTGGCGGCGAGCGCCTGCTCCACCGAGCGGTCCGTCTCGCCTCGCCGCCGGAGGAGTCGCGACGCCTCGGCGTGGGCGCGCCCTCTGATATCGCCGCCTTCCGCGCGCTCGGCCGCGGCGAGTTGCAGCGGCAGCGCGCGGTCCTCCATCGACGAGCGCGCGAACGCGAGCCCGGCGCAGTGGACGTCGTGTGCGGGCGCGCGGCCGCTTGCGGCGTCGGAGAGGGCCGCGACGAGCGGCGGAAGTGAGAGAAGGTCGAGGAGGTTGTGCTCGAGGACGGCGTCCATCGGCGCGGTGTCGCCCCGGAGGTACGCGTACCACGCGGCCGGACACTCGGAGCCCGGGAGGTCGTGGAGTCGCGTCACGCCGAGGAGATCGCGCTCCAAGTGCTGGAGCCCCACGCGGCCCATCCGCAGACGGAACACGCGGCGCGCGCCGACGAGGAGGTCGAGGTGCGGCAGATCGGCGAGCGGGAACGGGCGCCGCGAGAGGAGATACCGCTCCTCGAGACGCGGAAGGTCGAATCCGCGGCCGTGGAAAGTGACGACGAGCTTCGCCGCGGCGACCTCGGCGTCGAGGGCGTCGAGGAACGCCGTTTCGCGGTCGGGGTCGGGAAGCACGTACTGGCGGACTTCGAAGGAGTCCCCCACGAAGGACGCGACGCCGATCAGGAAGACGAACGTCCCGGCGCCGCCCGAAAGGCCGGTCGTCTCGGTGTCGAGGAACAGGGCGCCGTCGAGCGAGTCGATACTCGGCGCGCCGTCGAGCGACGCGACGCCGAGCGCGCCGCAGAGCGTGGCGACGTCCGCGGCGTCGACACGGAGGCACTCGCCGATCTCGCGGAGACCGCGGCGCGTGGTCGTGGCCACGCGCGTGATCCTGCCCTGGTTCGTAGTCCCGGCACGGGCCATCAAGGCACGACAGGTTCGTCTTGCCCATGTAGGGGCGACCCATGGGTCGCCCGTCGTTCGAGACGTCGATGGTTTGCGAAGGCCGAAACGAGCGTCTTGCGCCGTTCGCGGGCGACCCATGGGTCGCCCCTACAAGGACATGTCGATCGCGTTGCCTGTCGTGCCTTGATGGCCCGTGCCCGGACTATTCACGAGAGATGACCGCCTGGATGCACCTGCGACTCGATGGCTGCGTTGGAACCCGCGCCACGACCTGCCGAGGTCGAGGCGGCGGGGCCGCCGCGAACCCGTCCCCCGGACGGTTTCGTACCACCCGGCGCCATTGCCTTGCCCTCAAGTCGCAGGATGCACCCAGGACCCCAACTGTGCGCTCGGGCGGTCCGTCGCACCGATCCACGTCACAGGCGGCGCATGTGTTTCTCGCCGATGCGCGGCCATCCCCCGCGAATAGGCCGGGCTGGGGCCATCAAGGCGCGACAGGTACGCCTTGCCGTTGTAGGGGCGAGGCATGCCTCGCCCGCCGCTGCCGGACGGCGACCGACCGGACTTGTGATTGCCACGGCGGGCGACGCATGTGTCGCCCCTACAGTGGCAGATGCGCCGTCCCCTTACCTGTCACGCCTTGATGGCCCGTGGCCGGGCTAGGAGACCGCGCCCGCGGCGACGACGTCGGGGCAGATCCAGGGCTCCGCGGTCATCGAGGGCAAGGTCTCGAAGGACCGGAGGAAGTTCACGGCGAAGATCGTCGCGGCGATCCCGAACCGCCTCGGCCCGGCGCCGCAGGGCTTCGTCCTCTCGAAGATGACGGCGAAGGGAACTCTACAGCAGTAGGCGCGGCGGATTCCTCCGCCTCGCTGCGATGATCCGCGGCGCACCGAAGGAGATCCCCGCATGGCGCCCCGACCCGGAACCGTCGTCCGAGCACGCATCGCGAGCGAGGCGCTCCTCGGCAACCCTCTCGGCGATCCGTCGGAGCGCGACCTCGTCGTCTATCTGCCTCCCGGATACGACCCCGCCGGCGCGCGCCGCTACCCGCTCGTCCTCGTGCTCACCGGGTTCACCGGCTTCGGGGACTACATGTTCCAGCGGCAGGCGTTCGTGCCGTCGCTCGCCGAGCGCATGGACCGTCTCGTCGCCGCGGGCAAGGCGCCGCCGATGATCCTCGCGTCGCCGGACTGCTTCACGGCGCTCGGCGGCAGCCAGTACGTGGACTCCGCCGCGGTGGGGGACTACGAGACGCACGTCGTCCGCGAGATCGTGCCTTTCCTCGACGCGCGATTCCGGACGAAGCCCGCGGCGCGCCACCGCGCGGTCGCCGGCAAGTCCTCGGGCGGCTACGGCGCGCTGATGCTCGGGATGAAGCACCCGGACGTGTTCGGCTCGCTCGCGTCGCACTCGGGCGACGCGTACTTCGACTACGTCTACCGATACGACTTCGTGAAGTGCTGGAACGGCCTGCGCGACGCGGGCGGCCTCGCGAAGTGGCTCTCGAGGTTCCGTGCGCAGGCGCGTCCGAAGCACGACGACGTGCTCGTGCTGAACATCGTCGCGATGTCCGCGTGCTACTCGCCGCACGCGGACGGCCGCGGCTTCGACCTTCCGTTCGACATGGAGACGGGCGAAGAGCGGGCCGACGTGATGGCGCGCTGGCGGCGCGTCGATCCGGTCGTCGCCTGCAAGCGCTACGCGAAGAACCTCCGGAAGCTGCGCGGGATCTTCGTCGACTGCGGACTCCGGGACGAGTTCGCGCTCCACGCCGGGGCGCGCATCCTCGTGAAGCGCCTGCGCGCGCTCGGACTCTCGCCCGTCCACGAGGAGTTCGACGACGGCCACATGGGCATCAGCTACCGCTACGACGCGTCGCTGCCGCTCATCGGGAAGTGGACGCGCTGACGGCGCGACCGCGATCTCGCCGACCGATCAGAGGTACGTCCCGTCGCCCTCGTGGCACTGCTTGAACTTGCGGCCGCTGCCGCAGGGGCACGGGTCGTTCCTTCCGGTGGGGCGCAGCGACCCGAGTTCCTCGAGCGCGTGTTCGCGTCCGGCTTCGGCGCGAGGGCGCTCCTTCCGGAGGAGCTTGTCCTGCCGCAGCTTGCTGCGCGACAGCTTCGCCGCGCGGTCCACGTCCAGTTCGCCGCCGAGCGCCTCGATCGCCTTCGCCGTCTCGATGCACCGGTCCTCGTCAAGGGTCGTGCTCCCGAGGCGGATGACGTGCGCGTCGAAGACGCGGAGGAGCACGGGCAGCGCGCGCTCGTCGCCGTAGTGCGAGAGCGCGTCGGCGACGTCCGCAGGGAACCGCTCGTACGCGGCGACGAGCGCTGCGAACACGTCGTCGCTCTGCGGCGCGGCCTCCGCGACGATCCACGCGAGCCACCCCGCGAGTCCGGGTTCGTCCGTGGCGGCGAGCGCCGCGAGCGCGGGCGCGGCGGCGACCTCTCCCATCCCCGCGAGGATCTCGGCGATGTCCGGGGCGACGTCGCTCGCGACGTCGGCGACGAGCGAGTCGACGAGGCGCGCGGCCGTCGCCGCGTCGGGCGGGAGTTCCGCGAGGACGTCGAGCGCGTGGAAGGGGGCCAGCCCGCCTCCCTCGGCGCCGAGGCCGCGGTACTCGTCGCTCGTCGCGACGTCGAGGAGCTTCGCGCGCGCCGACTCGCCACGCGCCACGATGCGGTCGAAGAGATCGTCGGGGAGGACGTCGTCCTCGCAGGCGAGGAGTTCATCGAGCCAGGCGGAGAGCGGTTGCACGGTGGGGCGGAGGGTAGCGCGGCGGCGCGTGCGGCGCGACGGGCGCACAGGGAGCGTTCGCGACGGGGCGTGTATCGTGGCGCCGTGGCCAGCGGATCGACCGGGCGGCGGATCGTGCTCTTCGGAGCGCTGCTCGCGGCGTTGATCGCGGTCCTGTGGCTCCTCGGCCAGGCCGGGGACGGCGCGCCGGCGCCTGCGGAGGTCGATCCCGCGCTGCGCGACGAACTCGTCCGTCTGCGCCGCGAGAACGCCGAACTGCGCGAGAAGCTCGAGCGGCGCCCGCGAGCGCGCGCCGAGCCGGTCGCGCCGTCCGTGCCCGCGCCGCAGGCGCTCGGCGACGGGCCGCCCGCGGAGGTCGTCGTGCCGAACGGACTGCGCCTCGTCGGCGGGCAAGTCGTCATCACGCACCCCGAGCCGGACGCGCCCGTCCCCGACCTGATCGCGAAGTTGCGCGAGAAGGCCGCCGCGAAGAGTGACGCCGAGATGCGCGCGGTCGAGAACGCGCTCGTGCGCCGCGGCGCCGAGTCGGTGGACGCGCTGATGGCGATCGTCCGCAACGGATCGGAGTCGCAGGAGATGCGCGACGCCGCGCTGCGCGCGCTCGGCGTGCTCTCGGCGCCGGGCCTCGCTGCGCTCGTCGAGAACCTCTACCTCTCGAACCGCGACGACCCCGCGCTGACGCCCGAGCGACGCGCGACCGCGCTGCGCGCCGCGGTGGGCGCCGATCCCGAGGCGGCGGTCGCCGTCGTCCAGCGCATGCTCTGGTCGTCCGCGCCGGCCGACCGCGCGACCGCGCTCGCCGGACTCGCAGGCGCGCGCGACCGCGCGTTCCTCCCCATGCTGCGCGAGGAGACGATGCGGCCGGGCGCGCCCGCCGCGGCCACGGCTCTCGCGGACACGATCGCGCAGATCCGCGACCGACGCTGGAGCGCCCTCCAGGCGACCGGCGAACCCGACACGCCGGTGGACGGCGACATCGGCGCGGCGTGGGCGAGCAAGACGGCCGACATGGGCGAGGTGTGGATCGACCTCGACTTCGACGTCGCCGTGCAACCCGAGTCCGTCCGCATCCGCGAGACGTACAACCCCGGCGCCGTCTCTCGCATCGAAGCCGTGTCCGCGGACGGCACGCGCGAGTTGCTGTGGGACGGCACCGCCGACAAGTCACCAGCACCCCGCTGGTTCGAGCCGTCGCTCCGCTCCGCGAGCGCTCGCGTCCGCACGATCCGGATCCTCCTCGACACGAACCGCGTCCAGGGCTGGAACGAGATCGACGCCGTCGAACTCGTCGGCGACGGCCGCCGCCAGTGGGCGAGCGCCGCGCGGGCTTCGTCGTCGTACTCGGATCCGTAGGCGCCCGCTCAGCGCGCGAGGAACGCCACCAGCCCCACGAGCAAGAGTACGGCGATCACCAGCATGATCCACGGCGCGCTGGGCGAGCGGCGCGGCGCGGTCTGCGCGACGTCGCGCTCGATCTCGGGGTACTTGGTCTCGATCGTTTCGGCGATCCGCGCGACCTCGTCGTCGGGCCAAGTGAGCGCGCGGCCGCTGCGCAGGACGGCGCTCGCGGTGTCGAGGCCGGCTCGGTCCTGGTGGTGGTCCGAGAGGACGAGCGACTTCGCCATCGCGATCTTGTCGAAGGGCTTCGACGGGTCGAAACGGCACTCGAAGCACGGCGTGAAGGCGCCGATCTTGTCGGCGCCGCAGCCGATGCAGATCGCAGTGGTCAGGAGATCCTCCGCCGACCGTGTTCCCGCGCGAGACCGCGGGCGTCGGCGAAACGCCCCGCTCGAGATGAGCCTCTCACTGAACTTCGTACGGCGCCTCGCCGTGCGAAGTTCACAGGATCTTGTAGCGGGGGAGGTTCCGCGAGGGACCGCCAGAGGTATCGAAACGCCTCATCCAGCCTCCATGTCCGGTCCCTCGGGGAACCACTCGGAACCCCGCGTAGGCACAAACTAGGTATCACGACTCCGCGCGCTGAGGTGCGCTCGTGAGCGGCCTCGACCCGGCTCTCGTCCACGACAGGACTCACATCGACTGGCTCACGGTAACGCACGACAAGCGCGACCCGCTCTCTGACTTCCTCGAAGGCCCGACAGAGAGTATGCCGCGCGGCTTCAACGTGTACCGCTCGGCGCTCCGCGACGGGTTCGGCGCTGTCCTCGCGTGGGACGGACCGGAGGAACGTCCGGCGCTGCTGACGCTTCCCGGCAAGGCCATGGCGCAGTGGCGCGCTCGCCACACGGACCAGGACCTCGTCTTCCGGCTCGCGTTCGACGGGGTCCACTGCACGCGCCTCGATCTCGCACGAGACACAGCCGGACCCTGGACTCCGTATAGGCTCCGCGAGCACATCGAGCGCGAGCGCTACGTCTCGCAGTGGCGCGGCTTCAAGTACCACTGCGGACAGGGCGGCGAGGCCCTCACAGTCGCCTGCGGTAGCCGATCCTCGGAGGTGTTCCTGCGTGTGTACGACAAGCGGGCCGAGATGGCCTCGCGCGGTGAGGCGTGCGCGTTGCCGCGTCTCTCGCGCTGGGAGTTCGAGCTCAAGGGCGCACGCGCCGCGAAGGCGTTCAGGCAACTCTCGGAGCTCTCGGGTTGCGAGGACGAGGAAACCGGCGAGTGGGCTTGGCCTCTCGGACCTGTCCACGCGGGCTGGCTTCGATCGCGCCTCGTCCTGACCGACGAACGGATCGATCGTGAGAACAAGAACCAGCAACGCGCGAGGCCGAACGTCGATTGGCTCGCGTTCCTCCGGCGGGCACGAGACACCAATCTCGCGCCGGGGATCGACGAACGGTCTCCTGCCGACCAGGCCAAGGCCCTCGGCGAGTGGGCGCGGCGCTCCGTGTCGTCTGCCATCCACGTCGCGTGGAAGCTCGGCGGGTTCGACGCAGTGCGGGAACTCATCCGCTACGGCGGCGAGAAGCTCTCGGCGAAGCACGAGATGCTGCTCGCGCACCCTGGCGAAACGCGCGGAGCGTTCCGCCGTGGAGCGATGGGCCGTTAGGCTCGAGGTGTGGTGGCGTTGGATCTCGTTGCAGAGAATTCGCATTCAGGCCACGAGTTGGAATTTCGCTTGACCGACCCGCAAGCGGTCGATACTCTTCGCTGAGAAGGCGGTTCTGGAGGACTCGAACGACATAGCTCAATTCGGGCGTGTTGCCCGACGGTCAAAGATGAGGCGCGTACTGGGGCGTTTTCCGAGTCAATTCCGGACTGACGGGTTCATTTCCCGAGCGAAAGTGCTCGGAATGCGAAAGGGGTGTCTAATGTTGATCGGCACGACGATCATGAAGCTCGACGGAGACTGGTACCTCAGTCCCCAGTTCAATCGCGGAGGCTTGGCGGCTACCTTCGCCTGCGAGGTGCAGCGAATGGTGCTCGGAGTGGGGATAGCGCTCAACGTCGAGGTCCAGCACAAGAATTCCAGCGACACCGCATGGATGCTGCTGGGCGCATTCGGCGCGATGGCCGCGATCGGCGTAACAACGCTAGAAGGATCGGGGATCAAGGAGCAGGTTCGCTTCCGATACAAGGTGACCGGTGCGAACGCATACGATGGCGTTCACTTTCTGATGCAAGCTCCAAGCTGGCGGCCATACTAGGCGGCGGTTCCGCATGCCGCGAGGGACGGAGGGCGACCCGTGATTGAATCCGTGACACTGCGCATTGTTGGTGAGGCTACTCAGGATTGGGGGCGTGTCACGGTAGGCGCGCTCCCGGGGCAGTCGGGGCTCTGGCGAGCGGCGACTGCCGCAGAACCGGCGCTGGGAACTTCCGAGTCGCCGAAAGACCCTCGGCTCCCGGGTGGTTTCTCCGGGCTGTCGCGTCAGCTCGGCAGCCCTTTCCGCGCAACGGCCGCATTCGTGGAGTCGGCGCCCTCACTGTACGGTCCGGTGGGTGACGAGTTCGATCCATTCGGTGTGCGGTTCAAGGACATACTCCGAGCAGCGTATAGGCAGCCGGGGTGTTTTCTTGGGTTCGACCGCCTCACAGCGCTCGCGCTCGGAATGCCTACGGCGGCAGTCGAGTTATTCGAGACGCTGGCCTTGCTCGACGCGAGCCAAGCCGGAACGACTGTGCGTGGCATTCTTGCTCGAACCGGATTGCCGAGCGTGTTGGCACAGCAGGCGTACGGGGCCGGGACGCTCGCTTCTGTTCTCTCGGGGAGTATCTGGTTCGTTGATGACACGGGGAAGCTCTGCAATGTTCAATGGGATACCGAGTGGTGGGGAGTCGAAATCTACTTCGATAAGGGTGCCACAGCACTGCTCAGGTACGTGCTCGCTGGGCTGCTTGCAGGTACCCTGACGGCCGCGGGAGTTGGAGCGTTGACTTCCGGGACAGGTGTCGGGCTCGTGGTAGCAATCGTGGCCACGATTTCGTCGGGTGTGCTCACGCTGATGATCCAATCTCTCGATCGGCATGAGACCTGTAGCGGAGTCACTCTCAACAAGCCATGGATTCCGCTTGAAGCATTCTCGTTCGACTCGGGTAACACGACCTAGGGCACGGCGGAGTTCCGATGACGGACTCAGGTGATCGGAAGTTCGACCATGTTTCGGCGTGGCTCGTCGCCGCAATAATGATTGCGGCAGGGTGCGGCGGGTTTTGGTGCGCGAAGCTAACCTTGAGTCAGGATGCATATCAGTGGATGTTTCTAAGCGGCATTGGAGTTGTCGTCTTGGGTGCGGTCCTTTCCCGAAGGCTGCGGCGATAAACAGTGTTCGTGTGCCACGCTTGAAGGTAGGGAAAGGAGTCAGGGCTCCGCTCGGTGCACTGCGCGTGGCGTTTGCCCTCTTGCAGCGTAGCGCCTGCCCGTGCGGCCCGCCGACATGGCTTTGCCCAATCTCTCGCCAAACTGCGCGCGAGATTCCGGGAAAGGGCACAGGCGGAATCGCGACCGCGCGGCGCGCGAGCAAGCGCAGCGCCGACGCCGCGCGGTCGGGCGCGACGGCGTTCAGCGGTCCCCAGTCCACGCGTCCTGTTGCGGCCGGCTGGTCGGGCGCGCCGGTACCCCCTACCACTAACAGGGGGGTACCGGTAGTCAGCGCGCCTGATGCGGCGGTTACACGTCTCGCTATCGAACCTCGCCGTAAGCACTCCCATGGGTCGCACGCAACGAAAATCTTTGGAGGATGGTGTAAAATATCACGCGTGCGAGAGGTTCGCACAGCGTCGGTTGCACAGGTACCAGGAGACACACGCCCACGAGGTAGCACGACGCGACTGAGACGACGGGAGGGAGCTTCCCCGGTTTACGACGCCCAAGCCGCCAGGTGTGGGGGCTGGAGCGCGTTGGGGGGAGACATGTCCGCCGTTCTTCGCGTGGCAGAGTCGTGCCCGACTCGCCCGGAACCACCCCGGCGAGTGCAGGGAGCAGGGGCGTGACTAGACAAGCCTGACCTGAGACACCCCCGCCGCGGGACAAGAGTTGCCGTACGCCCTGAGGCGTCCGGCGGTTCCGTGCCTGCGAGGTGTCTCCGTGGATGGGCTCGAACTCGGGTGCCAGGACCCGGCTGCGCGCGATCTGCGCGCCCTGGATGAGTCGCTGTCGAAGGTCGTCGGCGTCGTCGCTCAACTCGCTGCGGTGGTCGCTCAGAGCGCCGCTCTCCTGGTGCCGCTGCTGCGAGTCGATGAAGTCGCGGAGCGGCTCGGCGTCGGCGTCGGCGAGCGCGCGGTCCGCAAGATGATGGACCGCGGCGAGATCCCGTGGGCGTGGGCTGGGCGGCAGCGCGTTGTCCTGGCGCGCGTGTGGCTCGATCAGCTCGCGGCGCAAGCGAAGGACAACCAGCCGCCCGCGTGTGCCCGATGATGTGGTCAGCCCGCCGACTCGGCGACCTTGGGCGGCTCCTGCCGCCGCGCGTCCGCGAGTTGCTGCATCGCGCGGTCGAGCGCCGTCTGCGGCGCGCGGTTCATGTACCGCTCGGTGATCTTGATCGACGAGTGGCCGAGGACGTCCCGGATGTCGCGCGTCGGGACGCCCGCTTCCGCGAGCGCGGTCCCGACCGCATGCCGCATCGTGTGCGGCGTGACGTTTGGGAACCCGGCCTTGTCCGCCGCCTTGCGGAACTCGCGGTTCACGCTCGTCGAGGACAGTTGGAACAGCCGTGCCGGTTCGTTGAGCGGCGTCGCAGGGCGCGAGTCCCACAGGTCGCGAACGACCTGCTGCGCGCGCGGAGTCAGCGAGACGACGCGCGTGCGATGGTGCTTTGCGTTTCGGATGACGATCCGCTGGAAGTCCTCGACATCGCCCCACGTCAGGTTCAGCGCCTCGTTCCGTCTCGTGCCGGTCTCGCCGAGCAGGATCACGTACGGCTTGATCTCCGGGGGCATGGCGGCGTACAGGCGCGCGACGTCGTCGCTCGTAAGGCGGGGGATCGGCTTCTCGTCCGCCTTCGGGAGCCTCATGCCGCGCGCCGGGTTCGTGTGGGCGCGGCCCATCTCCAGCGCGAGGCGGAACACCGCGGTCAGCGTCGTCGCCGCGTGGCGGATCGTCGATGCCTGGAGGTTCTCGCGGTGCTTCAGGTCCGTGAGCCAGACGTGGAGGTCGGCCTGGGTGACCTGAGACATCGGCTTCGTGCCGAATTGCTTCGCGGTCTTGCGGACGAAGCCGATCCGGCTCCGGAACGTGTTCCGCGAGGCGGTCGCCTGCCAGCGGTTCTCGAGAGTCGGCAGGAAGTCTTCGAGCGATTGCTTCTGCACGGGCCGCTCGCCGCGGATGCGAACGTTGTCGCGTTCGTCGTGCTTCTTGCGCAGGAACGCCTCTGCGGCGGTCCTGGTGCGTCCGCCGAACGCGAGGCACCGCTTCCCGACGCCGTCGGTCCAGCGCACGTACCAGCCCTCGTACAGCGTTCCGTCCGGCCGCTTGCGCCGGAAGATCATCTTCGTTCCGCGCGCCGCTCTCTCGTCGCTCATCGTCTCTCTCCTCGGATAGGCCGAAGAGAAAGGTATCAGGGAAGGATCAAGATGCGAGTTCTAGCCTCGAAGTTCACAAGATCTTGAAGTGATCCAGGAACTTCTTGTTCGTGCCCGTCGCGAGGAGCTTGTCCACGAGGAGTTCCATCGCCTCGACGGGCTTCAGCTTGTTGAGCACGCGGCGGAGCGTCCACGTCTGCTGGAGCAGGTCGGGAGGGATGATCTTCTCCTCCTTGCGCGTGCCGGACTTGCTGATGTCCATGGCGGGGAAGATGCGCAGGTCGGCGAGCGCGCGGGAGAGGACGAGCTCGGCGTTGCCCGTGCCCTTGAACTCCTCGAAGATCACCTGGTCCATGCGGCTGCCGGTGTCCACGAGTGCGGTCGCGATGACGGTGAGCGAGCCGCCGCCCTCCACGTTGCGCGCGGAGCCGAAGTGGCGCTTCGGGTGCTCCATCGCGCGGCTGTCGAGACCGCCGGAGAGCGTGCGCTGGCTGGAGCCGATCTCCATGTTGTAGGCGCGGGCCATGCGCGTGAGCGAGTCGACGAGCAGCACGACGTGGGCGCCCTCCTCGACCATGCGCTGCGCGCGCGCGAACGTCATCTCAGCCACGGCCACGTGCGACGGCGCGAGATCGTCGAGCGAGCTCGCGATCACCTCGCCCTTGATGGAGCGGCGGATGTCCGTCACCTCCTCGGGGCGTTCGTTGATGAGCAGCACCATCACGTGGACGTCGGGGTAGTACGTGTTCAGCGCGGCGCCGATCTTCTGCAGCACGACGGTCTTGCCCGTGCGCGGCGGCGCGACGATGAGGTAGCGCTGGCCGAAGCCGATCGGCGCGAGCAGGTCGATGACGCGCGTCGTCATCTCCTTGCCGTCGCCCTCGAGGCGCATCCAGCGTTCGGGGTCGATGGTGGTGAGGTGCTTGAAGGGCACGCGCACCCGGTACTCCTCGGGCGGCACGCCGTCGATCGTCTGGATCTCGGCGACCGACGGCCGCTGGCCGGGACGTTGCGGCGGCATCACCGTGCCGACGATGCGCGATCCCGTGGCGAGGTTGTACTGGCGCACGTGGTGGATCTGGACCCACACGTCGTCGTGCTGCGCGAGCATGTTGTTCTTGATGAGGCGCAGGAACGCGTAGCCGTCGGACATCACCTCGGCGATGCCGTCGCACGTCGTCGCGACCTCGCCGCCGGGCTGGTACTCGGGCTGCTTCTGGTACCACTGCTGCGCGTTGCCCATGCCGTCGACGCCGCCGCCTCCGCCGCGCCGACCGCCGCCGCCGAAGCCGCCGGGCCGCC
>JANNHP010000435.1:0-4226 GCA_031404455.1 Planctomycetia bacterium
CTCGAGGCGATCGGCGGGAAGCTGACCGAGCAGGGGAACCAGGCGGTGCTCGGCGCTCTCAGCGCGGCGAAGCGCATCGAGAAAGACGCCGCGGACATCCGCGAGAAGCTCGTCGAGTCGGCGACGCCGGAAGAGCAGGCCGACGCGGAGGCGGGCATCAAGGCGTCGGGCCTCACGCGCGATCTGCTGAAGCGCGTGGACGAGTGGGTGAAGGCGAAGCGGTTCGCCGTCGCGCGGTTCGCACTGAACAAGCTCTACCGCGGCGACGACGGCCCGCTCGGGCAGGAGGCGTACGGGCGGCTGAAGGACGTCGAGAAGCAGTGGATCGCGTGGACGCCCCCCGACCAGCAGGCGCTCGTGGACGCCGCGCTGAACCATCCGTCGTTCGCGCGGACGAAGTGGGTCGCCTCCCGCGAGTTCGTCTTCATCGGACCGAAGACGCTCGTCGAGGGGATCCCGGCGCAGTCGAAGATGCGCTTCGACCTCGCTTACGTGTTCCAGACGGATCTCTTCGGCCGCCGGCCGAACCCCGGCGGCGACCGCGTGACCGTGTACTTCAAAGAACTCTTCGACTTCGGCGGCGGCATCGGCGGCGGGAAGATCATCGACATCGGCAAGGCCGACCCGAACGCGAAGGAGACGCGCGTCGACAACGGGCTCCTCTACCACGAACTGACGCACTGCATCGACGACACGGAGCCGATCTGCGAGGGCTTCCGCGAGGGCCTCGCGAACTTCGGCGCGGCGTACACGTTCGAGGCGCTCGGCCAGACGGGCGACCTCCTCCACGCCTTCGAGTCGAACCTCGACGCCTTCCGGAAGGACTACCTCGCGCGCGACCTCGAGTGGTGGCGCATCCAGAACTACGGCCCGTCGGCGGGCTTCTTCCTGCACTTCGTCGACAAGTTCGCGAAGACGAAGACCGGCCACGACTGGGCGGGCATGCGGCGCTTCTTCCGCGACTACCGCACGGCGCCCGTCCGCGACGGCCGCGAGGCCTTCCTCGTCCGCCCGTTCGCGCACTTCCTCGTCCTCGCGTTCGGGCCCGCCGCGTTCGACGACCTCGTCACCTTCCGCTTCCCGCTCGTCGCCGCGGACCGCGACGTCATCGCGCGCGAGGTCGAGGCTTTCGCGCAGGGCGAGAGCGAGGTCGTCGACGAGGCGCAGCGTCTCGCGGACTCTCCGAACTCGCCGTTCCCGCGCGATCTCGTGGCGTATCGCATGATCGAAAGACTCAAGGAGGAGAACGATCCGAACGGCGTCCGCACGATCGGCCGCGAAATGGGCATCGTGTACGACTGGCGCGGCATCGGCCCGTTCGAACAGGACGGTGCCGACGCGGGATCGTTCCCGTTCCCGCCCGAGTACGAGATCGACTTCGCGCGCGACTACCCGGGCAAGGGGAACATCTGCAAGTGGACGGAGGCGCGCGCCGAGGGCGCGGTGAAGATCGACCCGACCGGGTGGGTGACGTTCGACTTCAGCTACCAGGACGACACCGCGAGCTTTGCCCTGACGCACGCGACCGTTCCCGCCGACACCGAAGCGTGGGCGTACTTCCGCGCCGACGACGACCTGACGCTGTTCGTCAACGGAGACCTCGTCGACGGCTACGAATCACGCGGCATCGACTCGACGCAGGTGTGGTGGCGCGGCCCCGTGGCGCGCGTGCCGGACGCGATGCGGTTCGCCGTCACGCTGAAGAAGGGACGCAACCGCGTGCTCGTGAAGGTGCGCAACCACCAGGGTCCGTCGGGCTTCGTGCTCGCGCTGTCGCGACGCGACGGGAAACCGATCGAGGGGATGACGACCGACCGCGACGCGCCGTCGCCGCCGGTCTGGCGCAACCCGCCGCCGCCCGAGGACCACTGGAAGCGCGTGTCGAAGGGCGACTTCGTGGCGAAGTCGTTCTCGTCGAAGATCGCGGTCGCCGCGGGGAAGTTCGACGTGGCGAACAAGATGCTCGTCGGCACGGCGACCGACAAGGGCGTCGGCTGGCGCAAGTACACGGTGCGGCCCGGCTTCCCGAAGGACGCGCCGTCGAACCTCGCGTGGTTCGTGCCGAAGATCACCGAGGGCCTCGACGCCTTCCGTCTGACGCTCGACGTCGCGACGGCGAAGAACCAGGCGCCGAAGATGACCGTGACGTTCCAGGGCGACGGCGAGAGCGACGGCCTCGCGGGATGGACGCTGATCCTGCGTCCCGCGGGCGACGGCAAGGCGCAGGCGAGTCTCGAGCGCTACGACCGTCAGGTGTACGAGAGCGCGCCCGCCGACTTCGCGTGGGCGGAGACTCTGCCCCTAGGCGTGACGTACGAGAACCGCCGCCTGCGCGTGCGCCTCGCGAACGCTCCCCTCCTCGTCGACGTGCCCATCAACCCGATCCCTGGGAAGAACCGCATCGGCTTCGCGACGTGGGGGCCCGAGGTCCGGATCGCGGGGTACGACCTCGAGGCGCCGAAGAAGTGATCCCTGGCGCCCTCGCGCCGCGACACGCCGAGTCCCCCTCTCGGTCGGGGCGGACCTCCGTGTCCGCCCACGCTGGCACGTACCCGGCTTCGTGCGTTCACCGGTCCTTCGTCGCGCCGTTCGCTCCGCGAGCGGGGCGAATCGGGTCGGTCGGAGATCGGGGTGCCGGCGCGCAAGTAGCGATAGCTTCTCGCCGTGACCGATCGCACGCCTGATCTCTCAGTCAACGGCCCGTTCGGGTTCCTGGGCGACTACGAGGATGGACGCAGTCCGTACCTTCCTCCTGTCTGCTACAGGCACATGGAGCGGGTGTATGCCGAGCGGCTCGTGAACGACGGTCAGTTGCGAATCAAGACCGCCTCGGACTATCGAGATCCCTCGCGCAATTCGTACCCCGTCCTCGACCCGCAAGAAGGTCGTCACCGGCTGGAGACTACGGAGGCCGACCTGGTGTACGAGCGCCCCGTTCAGTTCGCCGGATTTGAGGCGTTCGATCCGCACACGATGGTGAATCGCGAGACCGGAGCGATCTGGGCGTCCAACGTGTTCGTGGATCGCGGTGCCGAGGCGCAACGGATATTGAGCCTCAGCGAGTCCGGCATGCCGGAAGTCGGACGCCGGATGGACCCCCGATACGACACGGTCGTTGAGATCCGGAGCGTGGTCGGATTCTTCATCCGTGTCGCCCGCCGACTGGTCGAACTCGGACTGACCGTCAACCCGTACCTCGGACGATGCGTGTATGACGGATCCACCCAATGGGTGGACCCGCTGAGCGATCGGCGCGTCAAGCGCATACCTCGCGTGCTGACCAAGGACAGTTCGTACGACTGGCAGCGGGAGGTGCGTTTGGTGTTCCCCGCGGGTACGAGGTCGTCCCTCCCGTCTGCCGTGCACATGGTGGGTTGCGCGTTCGACGTCGGGCCGTGGGCGGAGGAAGTGAAACTGATCGACGTCGTCGTGCCGGATTGTCGTCCGTACGTCCGCATCTTGGAGTCGTCGAAAGGCACTGAGACCTCGCCGCAGAGGTGAGCCGTGCGGCGCCGTTCGTTGCCTACGGGCGACCGCACCCAACCTCCGACCGCTGCTGCGGCTGGGCCGCGCCCTACGGCTCGATGACGGCCGTCCGCGACAACTCCCCGAGATCGAGTGCCAAGAGCGCCCCGAGCAGCGTCGCGGGGACGGTGGCGTCCGAGCCCTCGGGCAGCACACCCGTCTCCGCCATCGCGCCGCGGTGACGCGCGAGGGCGCGGGAGACGAGCACGAACTTCCACGCCAGCGGATCGGCGCGCTCGATTTCGTGGCGCGAGTGGAACCACGCGCGCAGGCCCTTCGGGAGCGCGAGACCGAGGAGCGCGAGCGGGTACGACGTCGCGATCGTGTCGGGCGGGATGTCCGCGGCGGGCCCTTTCGCCGCCCTGAACGCGCGGCCCGCGGCGAACGCGAACTCCTCGGGCGTCATCTGCACGGCGTAGCGCGAAAGCTCCTCGTACTCGCGGCGGCGGCGGTCGAACGCGCGCTCGGCCTCGGGGTCGCCCTCGTCGCCCTCGGGATCGCCGATCAGGAAGACGTTCTCCGCCGGGACGACGACGCGCAGCGCCGCGCCGCGCCGCGCCGCGAGCGTCAGCGCGGCGCGGCCCGCGAGCTCACGGTCGCGTCCGACCTCGGCGATGCCGTCGGTGCGCGAGAGCAGTTCGGCCGCGGCCGCCGCGAACGGACGGCCGTCGCTCCATCCCACGGCGAGGTCCTCGAGGAGC
>JANNHP010000436.1:0-1563 GCA_031404455.1 Planctomycetia bacterium
CGCCGACCGCGCGCGCCGGGACCCGCCCGCGCAGCCGCCTGCAGCCGTGTCAGGCGCGCCGACAGCCATGCGATCGGCGACGTCGAGCCAGCGGCTCCGTCAGCTCTCGCAGCTCCCGCCGCTCACGACCGACGAGATCCAGTCGCTCCCCGCGGTCGAGGCCGTGCTGCGCGCGCCCCGCGGCGCTCCGAAGGACGTCACCCCGTCGCCGCGCCAGAGCGCCGAGCCGCCGCGCCGCTCGACCGCGCCGGCGCCCGCCGGTCCCGATCCGGGCGAGAAGTTCGACTCCATCTTCGACGAGGTGCAGGGCATCGTCCTCGACACGCTGAAGGTGTCGGTCAACGAGACGTTCGCCGCGGCGCGCGAGTCGGAGTCGGACTTCGCGTCGGTCGCGGTCCCGACCGCCGAGCCGACGTCCGGGCCGATCTCCGAGGCCGTCTCGCAGAGCGTCCAGAAGCAGTTCGCGCGTCCCCAGGAGGACGAGGAGGAGGAGGCGTCCGAGGAGGCGCCCGCCGCGGCCTACGACTGGAAGGTCAAGTCCGCCGCGAAGCCGAAGGGCGCGTGGCTCCTCGACACTCCTGACGAGCCCATTGCGCCGGAAGGCGCGCCGCACACGGTGACGCACGAGGTGCAGTCCGCGGCGAAGGCGTCCGCTTCGGGTGGCGCGTCCTCCGGCGGCGCTCGCGGCTACCTCCTTCGCAAGGCGAGCGACGAGGTGAAGAAGTTCCAGCCGGTGCTGAAGGCGCTGCGCCAGGGCAACGTCATCGGCGACGCGGAGATCGGCGCGAAGCCGGCCGCCCAGGCCGCCCCGGCCGCGGGCGCCGCCGACGAGTTCGTCTCCGCGGCCTCCTTCAGGGACGACCGCCCGAGCCCCGAGGAGCTCGAAGAGGAGCTCTCGCCCATGCGGCTCGTCGAAGAGCTGCGGCGCCTGAAGCGCGTCACGCAGGCTCTTCTCGACAAGGGCGTCATCTCCGCCGAGGACCTGAAGAAAGCCGCTGCGGAGTAGTCGCGGCGTTCTAGTCTTCGTCCCCGATGTCCGACCCGACCGAACCCGCCTCGCAGCCCGCCTCGTCGCCAGTCGGGTCGCCTGCCTCGCCGCCCGCCGCGACGTCCTCGCGCGACCGCGTGCTCCTCGTCGCCTTCTGGGCGTGGGCGGCGATCCTCGTCGTCGCCACGATCGCGCAGCTCTTCCGCATCGAGCCCGTCCTCGACGTGCTCGACGTGAAGAACTGGTTCGCGCGCTAGGAGCGTGTCCGAGATGGCCCTCCGCACTTTCCACGGTCGCCGCCGGACACGCTCCTAGTCATCGCGGCATCGACCGCCGCCGGGAGCGCGGCCGTCGCCGCGTGCATCGTTCTCGTCCGGCGCAGGATCGTGGGGTCGACGACCGCTCGAACGGCGATGCGCTACCGCGACGGGCTGCTAGTGTCGTGAGTCAGAAATACGCAACGTGAAGTCCCCGTCGTTCGTCTCCTGTACATCAGGAGGTGCACGATGTCGCGTCCGTCGCGTCCGATCACGGTCAGCCCCGCGCAGCGCGAGGAGTTGGAGCGATGGCTACGA
>JANNHP010000437.1:0-4148 GCA_031404455.1 Planctomycetia bacterium
CGTGATGTCAATGAAACGAGAGATTCAAGAAAGAGCTTCCGGTTTGAACGGACCGACGGCCGCGCGACGGTGTGGCTCGTGCCGTCGCAGTCGTTCGTCGTCAACGCGGAACGCGACGGTTACATCGACGCGACGACCGCCGCGCGGACGGGGCTCGTCGGCGATCCGCCGGTCGCAGTGACGTTTCGCCTGCTGCGCGCGGGGACGCTGCGGGGCTGCGTGCGCGATCCAGCGGGACTGCCCGTGGCGGAAGCGGAGGTCGTGCTGACGGACGGGACCGCCGGCCCGGACGACGACGATCCGTACCGTCTCGAATGGGGAGTCGAGAAGGACGGCACGTTCACGATCGAGGACCTCGTCCCCGGCCGCGTCTACTCGTGCCAAGCCGAGCGAGTGGGCTTCGCGCGTTCGGCGCCCGTCCGCGTCGTCATCGACCCCGCGACCAACGAAGGGACGTGCGACCTCACGCTGCGCTCGCTGATCCGCGTGACGGTCACGGTGTCCGCCGCGAACGACGAACCGGCCGGGACGTATTGGATGCAACTCGAATCGGAGGGGGCGTCGTCGACGTGGTCTGGCGGCGAGCCAAGCCGCGACTTCGTCGTCGAGCCCGGACATTGCACCGTGGTCGTCAAGGCACCGGGCTTCGCCCCGGCGTGGCGTGAGTTCGAGATCGAGGGTCCCTTGAGTCCCGAGGCCGTGGAGATCCCGTTCGTCCTCGAACGCGGCGCCGAGATCGAGGGCGTGGTCGTGGACGAGGATGATCGTCCCGTCGACGGCGCGACCGTGACGATGCGGCCCTTCGACGCGGACTCCTGCCCGCCGGGCGTCGGCGATTTGCAGTCCGCGCTGACGGGCGACGACGGCAGGTTCGACCTCGGAGCGCTCCGCCGCAGGCCTCACGACGTCCAGGCGTGGCACCCGGACTTCGATCCGGTGTCCGCGGAGCGCCTCGCGGCGCCGTCGCAGGACGCGCGACTCGTGCTGCGGCGGTCGGCCCGTCTGCGGTTCCGGTTGGTGTGGGACGACCCGGGCTTGCACGAGGCGGGCATCTCCGTCCACGGCCGCCGCGCGAACGGAGCGGAGATCGACTGGTCGGCGTTACGGGACCACGGCGACTTCGTGGATATCGCGTGGCCCCGGGACGCATCGCCCGAGGTGCAGGTGGCGAGCGCCGGGTACGAACTCGTCGCAGCGACCGCCGCTACGACGATCGGCGGCGACTTCGACTTGGGAGAAGTACGGATGCGTCGCGTCGCGCTCCGCGGGATCGTGGGCGTGGTGCGCCTCTCCGACGGCACTCCGGCGGCGGGGGCGCAAGTCCGTCTCCTGCGGCCCGGGTCGAGTACTGATGCACTCGACACGACCGCCGACCCGTCGGGCGGATTCGTGCTCCACGGCGTATCCGCGGACGCCTGCACGCTGGTGATCGCGCACGCACGCGCCCCGCGGACGGAGTTCCCCGTCCCCGCCGGGATCGCCGCGCAACTCGAATTCGACCTGCCTCCCGCCGGACTCCTGCGCGTGCAGTCGACCGACGCCCGCGGCTATCCCGTCGCGTACGTCGCCGTCACCGTGCGCGACGCCCGCGGCCGGTGGACGAACGAGGACGATCCGCGGACCGACGAGCGCGGCGGCGCGGACTGGGTCGTGGCGCCCGGCGCGTGGACCGTCGAGACGAAGGCGGGGACGACGACCGAGACCGTCCGCGCGGGCGAGATCACGCTCGTCGAGGTCGTCGTCCGATGAGCCGAGCCGCGCGGTGGCTCGCGGTCGTCGTCGCGGCCGTCGCGGCGCTCTGCGTCTGGCTGCTGACGTCGACGGACGTCGGCGTCGACGACCCCGCCGCGCCCGAAACGGCTCCGCGACCGGCGGAGACGTCCCGGTCCGTCACCGTCCCCCGCGGCGAACCGCCGCGCGTCCGTCAGCGCGTCGCGGCCGTTTCCGAGACGACGGACGAAACTCCCCCGCCGCGCGACGGGGTGTTCATCATCCACGTGACGTCCGCGGAGGACGGCGCCGCGATCGCCGGGGCGAGCGTGTCCGTCACCGACTCGTACAACCGCGTGACCGAGTGGACGACCGGCGCCGACGGCGACGCGCGCGTCACGGACATCGCACAGGGCCGCGCGGAGATCGTGGCACGCGCGCCCGGACGTCTGCGCGATCACGTGCGGTCCGAGGCGGGCGACGCGCCGCTGCGCGTGGACGTGACGCTCCGGGCGGGCGTCGCGGTCGAGATCGAGGTCCGCGACGCGCGCAGCGACCGTCCCGTGGCCGGGGCTCTCGTCGTGCTCGATCGGCGCGTCGGCCCGGACCGCGACGAGGTCTCGACCGACTCCCGCGGGCGCGCCACGGCATGTCTTCCGGCCGACGCCGGCGCGATCGTGACGACGACGGCGCTCGGCTACTTCGAGTCCGTCGACTTCGTCCGCGCGGGTCCGGACGGCGCCGCGCCAGCGACACTCCGCGTCGAACTCGCGCGCGCGGGGAGCGTGAGCGGCGTCGTCCGCGATCCCGACGGCAATCCGGTCGAAGGCGCCGACGTCCGGGTGCGCCGCGAAGCCGCCCGCGAACCGCCGCTCGGAGTCGAGAGCGACGAGGACGGTTCGTACCGCGTCGACGACCTCGTCCCGGGCGCGCGGTACGCGGCGCGGGTGACTCACCATCAGTTCGCGTCGTCCGTCGAGACGACGGGGCTCGCGCCGACCGCGGACCGGCCGGACCTCCAGGCGGATCTGCGCCTTCGCCGCCCCGCCTCGCTCACGATCGAGGTCGCCGACGAGGACGGGCAATCCGTCACTGCCTTCACCGAGTTCGTACGCCGCATGGTCCCCATCGCGTACTTGCGGCGGCGCGGCATCGCCGGGGAGCGGGACGCCGTCGATCCGGGCCACTACGTCGTGCACGCCTGGGTCTCCGGCGGACTCGGCGCGACCGCGGAGATCGATCTCGCCGAGGGCGAGGAGCGCACGGTGAAACTCCGCATCGGGCGCGCCGTCGCGATCGCGGGCGTCGTCGTCGACGCGGAGGGCGAACCGATCGAGCAGGTCCGCGTCGGTCTTCCCCTGATCGTCGGCAGTTCGCGCCAGGACCAGCCGATGGCCTACACGAACGCGGAGGGGCGCTTCGAGATCGGCCCGCTCTCGAAGGGCGCGCACGACGTCGTCTTCGACGCGAAGTTCGGACGCGGCGAAGCGTTCGAATCGCTCGTGCTCCCCGGCGTCGCGGCCCCGACCGACTCGCTCCGCATCGTGCTGCCGTCGCGCGGGCGTTTGACGTTGCGCATCCTCTTCGACGAAGCGGCGCGTCCGTCCGGCGGGATGGTCGAAATCAACGGGCCCGCGGGCGAGGCGCGCTGGAACACCGGCGCGCCGCTCCGCGCCGACGGCAAGGTGGATGTCGGCCTCCCCTCCGACGTCGCGGGCGACGTGTCGATCGGCGTCCGCGGCTTCGAGTCCGTGCGCCGCCGCGTGGTCGCGTCGTCCGGCGCGAACGTGGATCTCGGCGACGTGCGCCTGCGCCGCGGCGCGACGCTCGCCGGGGTGCTGCGCGCGTACGACGGCCGGCCCGCGCCGAACGTCGAGGTGCTCGCGGACGTGAGTTCGTCGAAGCGGAGCGTGAAGACGGACGCGAGCGGTGCGTTCCAGATCGACGGCCTGCCGTCGGGCACGGTGCGCGTCGAGTCGCCCGCGGGACCGTGGGGCCCCGCGACCGCGTTCCGCGTCGGGCTTCCCCTCACCGAGGATCTCGTGCTCGCATTGCCGCGTCCGGGACTCCTTTCGATGGTGCTCCTCGACCGCAGCGGCGCGCCGCGCCCGCGCGGCGCGGTCGTCTTCCGCGACGCCGGCGGCGAGCCGATGTCGGTCGGGAGCGACCGCGCCGACGAGCGCGGACGGTTCGAGGCGTCGCTCGGGCCGGGCGTCTACACGGTCGAGGCCGACGGCTTCCCCGCGGAGACAGTCGAAGTCCGCGAGGACGACGTGACGTTCCTGCGCCTGCGCGAACCGTGAGCGGGCGTAGGCTCGGGCGCGTGGGAAAGCCGAGAGCGCTCCGGGTCGCCGTCGCCGCGTTGCTCGTGGCGGGCGCGGCGGCAGCGCTCTTCCTGCTGATGCGAGCCGAGCTGCAACCCGACACGGCGACGGACC
>JANNHP010000438.1:0-2204 GCA_031404455.1 Planctomycetia bacterium
GACGGGAGTTTGAGCCCGGGCGGCCCGCTGCTGCGTAGCTCGCGCTCGGAAACTCAGCGGAGTTGCCTTCACGCGAGCGCCTTGCAGCAGGCTCGCCAGGGCTCAACCGTCGCTCGCGTGGGGTTTCTTCACACCCTCTCACGTCAATTCAGGGGACGTACGCGCACGAGCTCGAACGTCGCGGGACCGCCGACCACGCCCACGCCGACGCGCGCGTCGCCGGGCGACGCTGGGGCCGCGAGCGCCTTCTTCCCGTCCACCCACACCTCGAAGATCCCCTTGCGGCGCGCGATCGAGAGGTCGAACGGCTTGCCGACCTCGGGGAGCTTCACGTCCGCGGTCATCGCGACGCCCTTCTCGTCCTGGTAGATGAACGTGCCCGACGGCAGCACCATCGCCTGGTTGCCGGCGCCGAGGCGCATCTGCACGCCGCCCCGCGCCGGAGAGCCGGACCCGCGCCGTGACGGCGCAGTCCTTCACGAGATCGTGCGTGAACTCCCACACCGACCAGCGGTCGCTGTCGCATGTCCCCGTCAGGACGTCGTCCTTCGACGTCCACGACCGCGAGGTTCCGACCGGGATGACGTCGGTCCAGCCGTCCTTCGCCGTGAACGTCTCGGCGGTCACGCCCGACTCGCCCTCGCCGCTCCGCAGCTTCAGCAGCGCCTCGACCTCGGGACGGAGCACGTACTTGTCGAGCGCCGCGAGCCACGCCTTCTCGAGCGTCTCGAGCTCCGAGCCGAACGCCGCCTTCGCGGACTTCCCGCCGTAGTACTGCTTCACCTTCGCGACGCCGTGCGCGTCGACGAGGAACCGCATCCAGCTCGCGGCGACGTCGTACGCGTTGAAGCCCGGATGCTTCCCGAGCCACGCGTAGAAGTCCGGCGCGCCGAGCATCTCGGTGAGCCGCGGCAGCTTCCCGGACTGCTTGTAGTACTTCGCGACCCCGTGGACGTGGACGCCGTGGACGTACTCGAGCAGGGCGTTCGCGAGTCCCTCGGCGAAGAAGAGGCTGCGCGGCTCCTCGCCCGTTTTCGGGAGCTTCGCCTTCGCCACGATGTGAACGAGTTCGTGCGCGCGCGTCTGGTCGTCGTCGAAGGGCACGTACGACGCATCGCCCGCCGAGAACCCTCCGTTGCCGGCGGTCCGCGTCACCGCCGAGAGCTCCGGGACGTCGTCGAAGAGGAAGAGCGAGTACTTCACGTCGTTCTTCACTTCGAGGAAGGAGCAGATGCCCGCGAGGTCGCGCTCGGCCACGGCTCCCGTGCGCTCGACGCTCGCCCCGGAGCGCGAGCCGGGACGGTACCGCACGCGGAAGTGCTCGGTCGCGTGCTCGCCCGAGAGCACCGCGGCAGCGTCCTGGGCGCGCGCCGTCGCGGCCGAGAACGCCAGGCCGGCACAGAAGAGGGATCGCAGAATCTTGGCTCGGGTCATCGGAACCTCCTCGGCCCCGACGCTAACCGACCTCCGACTCGTGCGCGGCGTCCCGGAGCGCGCGGCCCGGACCGGGTCAGATCCTGACGACCTTGTACTTCGTGTCGCCGTCCACGATGACCGGCTTGTAGAGCGTGTCGTCCAGCTTGTAGTAGACGTCGCTCCCGACCATGACCTTCTCGGCTCCCTCGGGGATGTCGTCGACGATCATTCCCTCCGGCGCCTCGACGACGACGTAGACCTCGTCCGTGTAGGTGTAGTAGGTGCCGCCGTAGTAGTAGTAGCGGCGGTTGTGCCAAACCCAGTGGTTGCAGCCCGCGGGCAGCGTCGAGACGTGGCAGCCGATCGGCGCGCGCACGACGAGGTAGCCGTTGTCCGTCCTGCGGTAGTAGTAGCCGCCGGAGTAGTGGCAGTCGCTGTGGCCCACGACGGCGACCGAATTTTTCGGGAGCTCGGGCACCCGTCCGCCCACCGGCTTCGACGGATTGCCGTACCAGCCGTCACCCCGGCCGCCGGCGGGGCGGTTCGCCGGGAGCTTCGCCGGCCTGGCGGGCTCGTTGCCGGGCCGCGTCGCCGGCTGCGTCGAGGGTCGCGCCGGTTGCGTGGCCGGTCTCGCGGGCTGCGTCGAGGGTCTTGCCGGCTGGGCCGCGGGACGCGTGGCCGGCTGCGTCGCGGGCCGCGCCTGACGGATGCTGCCCCGGCTGGATGAAGGGCTCGGGCCGGCCCGGGAGGAGCTGACGCCTGCGCCCGAGAAACTGCCGCCTCGCGAA
>JANNHP010000439.1:0-2550 GCA_031404455.1 Planctomycetia bacterium
GGCAGCGCCTCGCCGATGCGGAGCTTCACCGCCGCCTCGGCCGCCCAGATCTTCATGCGGAAGTAGGGATCGGTGAGGAGCTTCACGACCGAGCGGCGCGTGTCCAGCGACTCCGGCGCGAGCGCGACGATCGCCTCGAGCGCCGACTTGCGGAGTTGGTGCTGGATGCCCTTGCCCCACGAGTAGTCGAGATGGAGCGACGCGATGTCGGCGCCGCGCCGGTCGCCGAGGTCCTTCAGGCCGTCCATGATCCGCTGGCGGATCTGGTCGCGGTGGCTCTCGCGCGACAGCGCCGCGACGAGAGCGTCGTACGCCCCGGGCGCCTTGCACTTGCCGAGCGCCGCGGCCGCGTCGGCGGCGACGTACACGCTCGGGTCCTCGGCGAGGTGTTTCCTCAGCTTCAGCTCGACGATCTCCGGCTTGCAGTTGCCCATCGCGTTCATCGCGGCGCGGCGGACGCGGCTGTCCTTGTCCCCGGCGGCGAGGAGGAGCGCACCCGCGGCGTCGTCGGAGCCCTTGATCCGTCCGAGCGCGGCGCAGGCCTCGGCGCGGACGGCGTGGTGCGCGTCAATGGTCGCGGCGTTGGTGAGGACGGCCACGGATTCGGTTCCGAAGTCGGCGAGGGCCCGACACGCGAGCATCCGGCCGACGACCGTGGGATCCGAGCGGAGCCGCCAATCCCACTCCGCGGGCGGAAGGACTTCGCGGACTCGTGCGAGCAGCCAGTGATCGGGATCGAACCGCACGTGGAACACCGGCGACTCGCCGCCCGGGTTGTCCATCTGCCGTGGATGGAAGAGGAACTCCTGCGACCGCCTCGTGATCTCGACGCGACGGCGCTCGATCCGGCCGTCGGGGTGGACGAACTCGACTTCCGCGGGCGTTCTGAAGACCGGCATGCTGTCGGACTCGGGCTGAGTCTGCTGGACGACGATGCGCACCACGGGCAACCCGGTCGCGTCGTGGGACCAGCCCACCGTCATCTCCGGGAACCCCGACCCGACCACCCACTGGTCGAAGAACCACTTCAGGTCCGTCTTCGACTCCGCCTCCAACGCCGCGCGCAGGGCCTCCGTTTCGACGGACTTGTCGCGGTTGTCGCGGACGTACCGCTGGATGCCGCGCTTGAAGACGTCGTCGCCGAGGAGTTTCCGCAGCATGTGCAGCACCGACGCGCCCTTCACGTACGGGTGCTTCTCGATGTCGCCGCAGTCGGTCGGCTTCTCGGGACGCTTCGCCTCGGACGTCGCCTTCAGGTCGACGCCGTTCATGTACGCCTCGCGCTGGCCGAGGCAGTCCACGGCGAAGTCGTCGGCGCCCGCGTGGTGCTCGTCCCAGAGGTCGGTGAAGTACGTCGCGAAGCCCTCGTTCAGCCAGATGGGGTTGAACGTGCGGCAGGTGATGAGGTCCCCGATCCACTGGTGCGCGTGTTCGTGGGCGACGAGGCCGTCGGCGGCGTAGTCGGGGCGAACGCCCTCCTTGTGGAGCGCACGCATGTTGAGCGTGGTGGCGCCCGTGTTCTCCATGCCGCCCCACATGAAGTCCCACACGGTGACCTGCGAGTACGTGCCCCACGGGTACGGCTGACCGGTGTAGTCCTGGAAGAAGCCCATCATGTCGGGCGTGCGGCCGAAGATCTCGTCGCACCACGCGCCCCAGCCCGGCGGGACGAGGTCGTGTTGTTCCACGCCGGCGGCGTCGCGCTTCACGTCCTCGAACGTGCCGACGACGAGCGTGATGAGGTACGTGACGTGCGTCCGGTCGAGCGTCCACGTGTGGGCCACGCGGTTGCGGTGGAGCGTCTCCGCCCCCGTCTGCCGCCCGTTCGAGAGCGTCTGGAGTCCTTCGGGGACGACGACGCGCAGCGACGACGTCAGCCGGTCGTCGGGCAGGTCGTAGCACGGGATCCAGTGACGGTTCTCCTCGCCCTCGCCCTGCGTGTACGCCTGCAGCGGGATGTCGGGGTTCTCCATCGTCGGCCGGAAGAACCAGAGGCCCGACTTCGGCGTGCCGCCGTACGCGATCGTCAGCGTGAACCGCTCGCCCTTCTTGCGTGGACGGTCGAGGCCGATCGTCAGTTCGCCGTCCGCCTGCGTCGCGGTGCACGACGCGCCGCCGTCGCTCGTCACGGACGCGACGGCCATGTCGAGGAGGTGCATCCGCACCTGCGAGAGATCGGCGAGGGCCGTCATCATGTGCGTGGCGGTGCCCGTGAGCGAGGCCGCTTCCATGTCGAGGTCGAGGTCGAGGGCGAGGTTCTCCTGGTCGTAGTCGCGCGTGTCGGGGCCGAGCTTCGGGAGGGCGGGAGCCTTCGGCTGCGCGTGCGCCACGGGCGGCGCCACGACCGGCGTCGTGTCGGTGATCTCGCCGGTCCTGAGAGCCGGCGCGGGCTGCGGCTGTGTCGAGCAGCCGACGACGAGGAACGTCGCGGCGAGGACGGCGAGGACTCGGGCCATGGACGGGTCTCCGGGAAGCGCGGGATTGTAGGGGCCGCCTGGCGTCGGGGGGGGGGGCCCCACAACACAAACCCCCCCCGGGCGGGGCGGGGGG
>JANNHP010000440.1:0-8262 GCA_031404455.1 Planctomycetia bacterium
GCTGAACCCGGGCGGACACGGGGGTCCGCCCCTACCGAGACATTGGATTCGGCCTGTCGCGCCGTGATGGCCCGCGACGCCGCTACCGCGAGAAACTGATCACGCCGGGAAACACCACGATCGCCGCGCGCGGGAAGTGACCCGGCACGAACTCGCGACGCGCGAGCATCGGATAGACGCCGTACTCCTCGCCGCCCGAACCGACGGCGCCGACTTCGAAGTCGTGGCGGCCGAACGCCCAGACGGCGCCGGTGCCGTCGACCGCGAGCGACTGGAAGCTCCCGGCGGCGATCGACGTGATCCCTTCGAGGTCGAGGACGCGCACCGGGAACCAGCGATCGGTGCTCGTGCCGTCGCCGAGTTCGCCGTAGCCGTTGTAGCCCCACGCCCAGACCGTGCCGTCGCCGCGGATCGCGAGCGAGTGGAAGTCGCCCGCGTCGATGGCGACGACGCCGGCGAGGTCGGTGACCTGGACCGGCGCGTTGCGGTCGACGTCGGTCCGGTCGCCGAGGGCGCCCTCCGAGTTGCGGCCCCACGTCCAGACCGTGCCGTCCTCGGCGAGGCAGAGCGCGTTCGAACCCGCGCTGATCGTGCGGATCGGCGGCAGTCCGGCGACGCGCACGGGCCGCGTGCCGTCGCCGATCCCGGCGAGGAACTGCTCGCCCCACGTCCACACGGCGCCGTCCTCGTCGAGTGCGAGCGAGATCTCGCCCGCTGCGATCTCGCGGATGACTGGAAGGCCGGTGACGTGCTGCGGACGGCGCGCGTGGTCGTCGAACGTGCCGTCGCCGAGCTGACCGGCCCAGTTCTCGCCCATCGCCCAGACTTCGCCAAGGGCGTCGAGCGCCAGCAGGTGGTCCTCGCCCGCGGCGATGGCCATGATCCCGGTGAGATCCGCCACGCGCTCCGGCGTCCGGCCGCCGAGGTCGGTGGTCACGCTCACGTCCGCCTCGAGGTCGCGCGTGGCGTTCCACTCTCCCCAGAGCCAGACGTCGCCCGCGGTGTCGAGCGCCAGCGAGAAGTCGCCGCCCGCGCAGACCTGGCGCACGGCCGCGGGCTCCGCGAGCGGGACGGGGGAGACGGGATCGAGACGGGTGCCGTCGCCGACCTCGCCGAAGAGGTTCGAGCCCCAAGCCCAGAGAGTC
Source organism: Planctomycetia bacterium (assembly GCA_031404455.1). Lineage (GTDB taxonomy): Bacteria > Planctomycetota > JAJSAM01 > JAJSAM01 > JAJVHW01 > JANNHP01. The sequence continues at coordinate 1,146 of JANNHP010000440.1, forward strand.
TGGTCGCGGCGCACCTCGAGCACGTGCGTGCTCATCGAGATGCCGAGCGGCGGCGCGACCGCGGGCGCTTCGAACTTCACGACGGCCTGCGACTCGTTCCCTCGAGCGTCGAACGCGCGCAGCAGCAGCTTCTGCGGCCCCGGAGCGGACTGGACGGCGGTGTCGAAGCGTAGCTGGAAGTACGTGGTGCCGCCGACTTCGATCGACTTCACGCCGGGCGACACGGCGTCGACGACCGCGAGGTCTCGCGCTTCGTCGTCGAGCGGAGGGACGAGCCGCGGCGAACGGCCGCTCAGCTCCGTCGCGACGCGAGGCGCCGCGCCGACCGAGAGCGCGCAGCCGCGGACTCGTCCCTTCCACATCTCCCCGGCGAGCGACGGGACGACCTGGATCGCCGGCGGGGACAGTTGCGCGATCGCAGCGCCGACGACGACGTCAGCGCGGAACCGGCTGCCCGGGCCCGGCGTCTCGTTCTCGAGCCCGAACTTCGGGTCGAGGTCGAATCGCGCGACGGCGCTCAGCACGATCGGCGTGGACACGCCGTCGACCGCGACTGAGCCCGCCTCGAGGTCGTACATCAGTCCGCCCGCGACCTGTTCGTCGGCGGCGCGCCGCGCGACGCGGTCGCCGAGCACGGCGCCGCCGTTCTTCGTGCGCAACTTGAACGTCGCCGAGATCACGCGGCCGCGCGTCCGCACGCGGGCCGTGGTCTCGATCGGCGCCGCGGCCACGCGTCCGGCGAACTTCCCGTGGCGGAGCGGGACCTCGGCGGAAAACCCGCCGAGCTGGACCGAGAACGTCGCCGGCTTCACGAGCGAGCCGAGGCCGGTCCGGATGTCGATGCGGGACTGCGCGCGGGAGAGTTGATCGTCCCCCCGGGCGAATCCGGTCTCGCGGACGCGCACGTCGGCGGCCCCGAGCGGGGTCGCGGCGCCCGCGCCGGTCGGGACCGCCCCGAGGGCGAGCGTTGCCGCGAGGGCGATCGCACGGCGGCGGCGGACGTGGAGCGAGCGTGCGGCGACCTGCATCGATGGACCCTCCCGAGTCGCGGCCATTGTAGTCCCGGACGACACGAGCGGGCGGTCTGCCCGCCTCGTCGCGAGCTTGCGCGCGCTCGTCGCGCGACGGACGTCGCGCCGTTCCGTGGTAGCTTCCGCCGATGCGCCGACCCGGCCGACTGGTCTTCGCCGCCGCCGCGGTGGCGTTCGCCGCGGCTTGGTGGGCCGGGCGCGAGGCTCCGCACGCGGCTCCGCCGCGACGGGAGTCGCCCCTTCCGGCACGGGTCGCGCGACGCGGCGCGGGCGCCGTCCCGGCCGGCGAGACGTTCGCCGCGGTCCCGGCGCGGAGCCCGCGCCCCGGACGCTCGATCGCGTACTTTCGCGCCCCGTCGCGCGGGACGGACCTCGCGAGGATCGCTCGCGACCTCATCGAGCGGAACCGGCGCGAACTCGGTCTCGACGCGATGCCCGGCGAACTGCGGGTCGTCCGCGAGTTCGCGAGCCTCGGGGGGCACCACCTGCGGTTCGAGCAGACAGTGGACGGCGTCCCGGTCTTCGCGAGCGAGGTGTCGGCGCACGTCACGCGGGACGGTCGCCCGCTGCTCGTCCAGGCCGACGTCTTCCCCGTCGCCGGCGTCGAGACGTCGCCCCGCGTCGGCGCGGACGCAGCGCGCGCCGCGGCGCTCGAGTGGGTGTCGGACGACGAAGTCCCCGCGGCGGCCGAATCGAAGGACCCGCGGCTCGTCATCCTCCCCGAGGGACGGCGCGGGCGCCTCGCGTGGCGCGTGGACGTGCGCACGCCGACGGAGAGTTCCCGCGTGTTCGTGGACGCCGCGGACGGCGAGGTCGTGCGCTCCGACTCGCTGCGCGTCGGCGCGACCGGCGTCGGACGCGTGTTCGACCCGAACCCCATCTATGCGCTGCGCGACGGATCGCTGAAGGACGGCCAGGACCGCGACACGGCGATGCTCGGCCCGGCGTACGTGATCGTCACGCTGCCGCGCCTCGACGAGACCGGCTTCCTCCGCGGCGCCTGGGCCGACGTCACCCCGACCGAGGACGCCGTTCGCTCCACGGTCTTCGACTGGACTGGGATCTCGCGCGCGGACCCGGCTTTCGAGCAGGTGATGGCGTACTACCACGTCGATCGCGCCCAGCAGCGCCTGCAGGATCTCGGCGTGACCGGCGCGAACGACGAGCCGCAGCGTCTCGACGCGCACGGTCTCGCGGCCGACCAGTCGTTCTACGACGTGTTCGACGACGTGATCCGCCTCGGCGACGGCGGCGTGGACGACGGCGAGGACGCGGACATCATCCGCCACGAGTACGGCCACGCGCTCCAGTTCGCGCAGGTCCCCGACTTCGGCATCACGGACGAGGGGTCCTCGATGGGCGAGGGCTTCGGCGACTTCCACGCCGCGAGCTTCCACTCCTCCGACCCCGCGTTCGACCCGCTCGTCGGTTCGTGGGACGCGGCTTCGTACTCGAACGCGAACCCGCCGTACCTGCGGCGCGTGGACGGCACGAAGCGCTACCCGGAGAACCTGAAGGGCGAACCGCACGCCGACGGCGAGATCTGGTCGCGGTTCCTCTGGGACCTCCGCGCGCTCGTCGGCGCCGACGACGCCCTGCGGCTCGTCGTCGAGTCGCACTTCCTGCTCACCGCGTCCGCGCGCTTCACGCAGGGCGCCAATGCGGTGCTCCTCGCGAACGAGTCGCTCCGCGACGGCGAGGACGACGTCGCCATCCGCGACCTCCTCGACGCGCGCGGCCTCCTCTACACGGTCCCGCTCGCGCACCCGCCCGCGGACGACGCTCTCGAGCCGAACGACGACCTCGACCATCCGGCTCTCCTCGCGCCGGGCAGCTACCCGGGCCTCGTCTCGGCCGACGACGACTGGTACGTCCTCCACGTGCCGACGAACCGGCGCTTCCACGTGACGATGACGCTCGACCCCGAATCCGCGAACCTCGATCTCGCGCTCTACGCACAGACGGGCCCGACGACGCTTTCGAACGACCTGGTCGCGGTCTCGTCGGAGATCGGCGTCGCCGAGGCCGTCGACGCGAGCGCCGGGTCCGAGCCGACCACGTTCTACCTGCGCGTCCACGACGGAGATCCGGGCACGCACGTCGGCGGGTACGCCCTGAACGTGATCGACGCGGATCTCGTCTCGCTCCTGCCTGGACGCTCCACCCTGACGACCGTCGGCGTGCGCGCTCGCGCCGCCTACCGCGTGGAGGTTCCCGCGTCGAAGGTCGGGAGCGACCTGCGCGTGACGTCGCGCCGCCGCCGGACCGGCGGTGCCGCACCCGAGGTCCGCGTCGTGGCGCCGTCGGGGAGGGTCGTCGTCGACTTCGGCCAGGGCGACGTCAATGGCAGGCGTGCAAGCGTCGCGCTCGACGAGGTGGGCGCGTGGACCGTCGAGGTCCGCTCGCGCGACGCGAAACGCGGCGACGTCAAGCTCCGCGCGGAGTTCCGGTAGCGGCGCGTTGCCAACGAGAGCGCGGCGAGAGTGAAGCTCGGTAGGGGCGGACCCCTGTGTCCGCCCCCGCCGGTCGCCGAAGGCCACGTCGGGCGGACACGGGGGTCGCCGCGAGTCCGTCCGCAGGACGGGCTCGTACGGCCCGGCGCCATTGCCCCTACCGAGAGCCTGCGAGTCTTGTCGGCACCGGGGCCGTTCAGCGAGGCAGCGCGTCGGGGTCGAGGCCTTCGAGACGCAAGAGCCACCGCTTCATCGGGAGCCCGCCGCCGAAACCGCCGAGGCCCGCCGCCGCGACGACGCGGTGGCACGGGATCACGATCGGCACCGGGTTCGAGCCGACCGCGCCGCCGACCGCGCGGGCGCCCTTCGCACGGCCGACCTGCCGAGCGAGTTCGCCGTATGTCGTCACTTTTCCGGGCGGGAGGCGGCCGAGTTGCGCGAGCACCGTCCGCGCGAACGCAGTGGCGAGTTCGAGGTCGATCGCAACGTCGAATGCGTGGAGGCGGCCCGCGACGTAGGCGCGCAGTTCCTTCGCCGCGAGGTGGCTCTCGTCCTCCTTCGGCGGACCGTAGAGTCTCACGAGCCGAGCGAGCGGGCGCTCCCAGTCGGAGCCGGGGAGCGCGACCAGCGCGAGGCCCTTCGGCGTGACGGCGCCGCGGAACGGGCCGTGCGGTGTCGGGATCTCGAACGTCGAGAGCGTCATCAGGGTGCGAGCCTCCGGTGCCGGTACGGCTGCTCCAGCATCAGCGCCCCGAGTGCGGTCGCGAAGACCCGTCCGCCCGTCTGTCGCTCGTAGGTGCCCTTCGGATCCCACGATCCGCGCGCGCATCCCGACGTCTCCTGATGGGGGACGAGTGCGGACTTCACCGATTCGAACCACGGCGACCAGGTCGCGGTCCCCTCGTGGAACGAGCCGATCGTGCCGAACCACCACTGGTACATGGAGAGGTTGCCGATCTGCACCCTCACCGTGCCGCGGCCCGGGACGTCGTGGTCGCGGAACGAGATCTTCCACAGCGGCTTCTCGTCCGCGACGCAGCCGAGGTGCGCCTTGTGCCGCGGGCCCGAGAGACCGACCTGGAGCAGCTCGCGGATCGCGATCGCGCAGTGCGCGTTCGACGTCGTCGGCGTGTAGCCGTACTGGCGGCCGTCCTTCAGGTACGCGAGACGTCCCTTCGACTCCTCGAGCGAGTTCATCCACGCGTCCACGCCGGAGGCGAGATCGGCCGGGAGTTCCACACCCGCGTCGCGCGCCGCGACGAGCGCCGAGACGACGAACGCCGTGTAGGGCGTGTCGGACCCGGGCCGCATCGGCGCGCAGTAGCCCCACGCGCCGTCCTTCTGGCGTCTCGAGATGAGTTGCTCGGCGCCGCGCGCCGCGGCCTCGCGCCATCGGCCCTTGCGTTCCATCGCCTCGGCCTCACTGAGCGCCTCGACGGAAATCGGCAGCGCCCAGCCGTCTCTGGCGGATTCGAGACGCTTCAGCGACTTCTCGACGAGCGCGCCGTACGGGTCGCCCTCGGCGCCGGGGAGATGTCCCGCGCCGAGGAAGGCGAGCGTCGCGAGTCCGGAGATCGCTTCATCGAACGGGCAGGGGATGTCTTCCCCGTGCTGACCCTTGCCCACGCCGTCGCAACGCTTCCCGCCTGCGGCGCACCTCCCCGCGAAGCCGTCGGCGTCCCACGAACCGTCGTCCTGCGCGTGCCGCGCGAGCCAGTCGAGCGCCGCGTCGACGGCCTTCTCCGTGGCCTTCGAACCGCCGTTCGCGGCGAGGGCCTTCGCCTTCTCGGGGCCGGTGCGGGGACCGATGAGGCGGGGCGCGGGGAGCGGCGGGGCGGCGGGTTTCGCGTCGTCGCCCGTCGCGGGGAGGGCGACGAGGGCGATCAGGGTGAGGACGGCCGCGGCGCGCATCGCGGGATCCTACGCGGCGTCGCGCGGTTGCGGCGCGACCGGTCCGTCCCTGCCCTCGTAGGGGCGACGCATGCGTCGCCCGCCGTGGCGCGGCTGGGGGACGGTCGTCGTCCGATGATCGGACGGCGGGCGAGGCATGCCTCGCCCCTACAACGGCACGACTGACGCGTCGTGCGTTGATCGCCAATGCGACGTCACTCCCACCGATGCGACGTCCCCTCGAACGGCAGGTACTTCGCCCACTTCTTCGCCACGTAATCCGCGCTGCGCTGGAAGTCCGCGCGGAACTCCGGCGTCTGGCGCGACACGATCTTGTGCGACTTGTCGCCCGTCTCGATGAGCGTCCCGTCCGGACGGAACAGCTTGTGGACGACCGGCGCGTCGATGACGTAGTTCTTCATCCCCTTGTCGCGCGCGGAGAGGCAGAGGTCGGCGCCGTAGCAGTGGAAGCCGGGGAGGTCGGGGTCGAAGGAGAGCCCCGAGTCGGCGCGGACGATCATCAGGAGTTCGTCGAGGATCTGGACTTCGGCCGGGAGCGGCAGGGTCGGCACGTGGACCTTGTGCGGGTCGGACCAGTGGCCAAAACCTATCTGGCTGAGGTGCGGCAGCAGTTTGGCAAAGGCATCAAGGTTCCGGATGAGTTTCAATGGGAATGGCTGACCATTCCCCACATCTTTGCCAGCCCTTTCTATTGTTACGCGTACAGCTTCGGCAACTTGCTGGTGCTCGCCCTCTATCGGATGTATCAAAAAGAGGGGGCCACGTTTGTCCCCAAATATCTTGAGCTGCTGAGTACGGGCGGATCAGAGTCGCCCCAGGCCATCCTGGCCAAAGTCGGCGTCGATATGTCGTCCGAAGAGTTTTGGCAATCGGGCTTCGACACGATCCGCGAGATGGTCGATCAGCTTGAGCAGACGCTCTAAAACAGTATATTTCACAACGCCTTAGCATTTCACTCCTACACCAAACCCTCTACACCCCCTTCTTCTCTTGACAGAACGAGAGGAGGGGGGTATTATTGATTCAGTTGATAACGGTTATCATAATCGTTACTGGCGAAAGCAACCCTGCTCGACGATAAGGAGTACAGCCCATATGTATCTCTGCCTCTGTAAGGGAATCACCGATTCGGATGTCCGTGAAGCCGGACGAAGCGGCATCGTCATGCCCTGCCAGCTCAAAGCAAAATTCGGACTGAAAGAGGCGGGCTGCTGTGGCCGCTGCTCAAAGAATATCCGCGAGTATGTGCAGATCGCGACGAGTGCCTGCCAAACACCTTCCCCCAACGCCGTGCGCAGCTAGACTGAGCCAAGCTTCGCACCCTAACTCCACAGGACTGCTCGATAACTCGTCACTCGCGATCGAAATAACGCGTCCAGGTCCTCAGGACGCACTCGGCGAGAGCAGAAATTCAAAATCGGACTTGCTCAAGACGCCTTGCCCGGATCCGCGCACCACGCCACGCATCACCGCATCGTATAGATCGAGCTTCCGCTGCTTGAGCGCCATCATCTTTTCCTCAATGCTATGACGCATGAGAATCCGCACGATCGAGACCGTCCGCTGCTGCCCGATACGGTGCGCACGATCCGACGCCTGGTTTTCCACCGCCGGATTCCACCAGGGGTCCAGATGAAAGACATAGCTCGCTTTGGTGAGATTGAGCCCCTGCCCCCCCGCTTTGAGACTTAAGAGTAACCGTGTCCAGGTCCAACACCAGGT
>JANNHP010000441.1:0-15465 GCA_031404455.1 Planctomycetia bacterium
GAGGCAGGCTGCGCCGATCACCGACTGGCGCACGGCGATCGCGAAGTGCCGCCACCCGCTCCGAGCATGGAGCTTCCTCAGTTCCTCGCCCGGGACGGCAAGGACGAGGCGTGAAGGCAAGCCGTCGATGTGGTCCTTGTAATAGCCGCGCCCGGCCATGGCGCTCCTCGGTTCCAGCGTGGCGGTGTCGGTTGGGGTCAAGGCAACGGCATTGTAGCCGTTTCCGCGACCGCGGCCCCGCGCCGGACTATCGTGCTGCCCGATGTCCGACGCCATGACGGCGATCCTCTGTGCGACGGCCTCGTTCGCCGTGGGCTCGATTCCGTGGGGTCTCCTCGTCGGGAGATGGGTCGCAGGCGTGGACGTCCGCACGATCGGCAGCGGCAACGTCGGGGCGACGAACGTGTCGCGCGCGCTCGGCGGGAAGTGGTTCTTCGTCGTCCTCGTCCTCGACGCGGCGAAGGGCGCGGGACCGGTCCTGGCGCTCTCCCACGTCGCGGGCGAGGCGTCGTCCGACTGGCTGCGCGTCGCCTGCGGCTTCGCGGCGGTGCTCGGCCACATCTTCAGCCCGTTCCTGCGCTTCAAGGGCGGCAAGGGCGTGGCGACGGGCGCGGGTGTCTTCGCCGCGCTGGCGCCGCTCCCGGCGCTCTGCGCGCTCGGCCTCTTCGGCGTCGTGCTGGCGATCTCCCGGTTCATGAGTCTCGCGTCGATGGTGGCCGCCGCGGCACTCGGGCCGCTGGCTCTCGTCTTCCGTGAGCCTGTGCCGGAAGTGGTGTTCGGCGCGGTCGTCGCCGCCGTGGTGATCGCGCGGCACCGCGCGAACCTGGGGCGCATCGCCGCGGGCACCGAGCCGCGTGTCTTCCGGAAGAAGGAGACGCAGGTTGGCTGACGGAATCGCTTCGCGGCAGGTGGTCACGGTCCTCGGCAACGGCGGATGGGGCACCGCCCTGGCACTCGCTGCCCTGCAGAACGGCCACGACGTCCGCCTCTGGGGCGTGGAGCCCGAGTACGTCGCGGAGACGGCGAAGACGCGCACGAATCCCCGGTACCTGCCCGGCATCGCGCTGCCCGCGGCGCTCGTCGTCACGAGTGACGCCGCACTCGCCGCGCGGGGCGCGACGCTGCTCGTGTCCGCCATCCCCACGCAGTACCTCCGCGCCACGCTGACGAAGCTCGCCCCCGACATCGCCGCGGGCGTCCCCGTCGTCTCGGTGACGAAGGGTGTCGAGAACGCCACGCTGCGCCGTCCGAGCGAGGTGATCGCCGAGACGCTCGGCGCGCGCGGCGTCGCCGTGCTCTCGGGGCCGTCGCACGCCGAGGAGGTTGCGCGCGGCGGGCCGACGTCGGTCGTCGTCGCGTCGAAGGACGCGGACCTCTGCGTCACGGTGCAGCGCGCGCTCGGCACCGACCGCCTGCGCATCTACGCGACGGACGACCTCCTCGGCGTCGAACTCGCCGCGGCGATGAAGAACGTCATCGCGATCGCGGCGGGCGCCTGCGACGGGCTCGGTCTCGGCGACAACGCGAAGGCGGCGCTCATCACGCGCGGCAACGCCGAGATCACGCGTCTCGGCCGCGCGCTCGGCGCCCGGCCCGAGACGTTCGCGGGCCTCGCGGGCATCGGCGACCTCATCACCACCTGCACGAGCCGCCACGGCCGCAACCGCGCCGTCGGCGAGCGCCTCGGGCGCGGAGAGAAGATCGACGACATCCTCGCGTCGATGGTGCAGGTCGCGGAGGGCGTGCGCACCGCGGAGAGCGTCGTCGGCCTCGCGAAGTCCGTCGGCATCGAGATGCCCATCAGCGAGCAGGTCCACCGCATCCTCTTCGGCGGCCAGAGCCCCAGGGCTGCGCTGCACGCCCTGATGACTCGCGCGCAGCGTTCCGAGCGCGAGGTCTGACGGCCCCGTCCCCCCACGTTCCGGCAAGCGCGCCTACATTCGGCGCATGCACAGACCGGGATGGATGTCGGCTCCGTTCCTCCTCGTCGCGATCGCGGCGACGGCTCTCGCGGGACCCGACGAATGGGCGCGCGAACTGCGGCACAAGGACGTGATCGTGCGGTTCGGGGCGGTCGACGCGGCCGTCCGCGCGGGCGGCAAGGAAGGCGAGGCGCTTCTCCTCCTGGCCCTTCGCAACGACGACTGGGAGGTGGTCGAACGCGCGGCGGCGGCGCTCGCGACCCGCGGCAGCGCACAGGCGGCCGACAAACTGTCGGCGCTCTGCATCGACGGTCCGGTCCGGCGCGTCCGCGAAGCGGCGGCGCGTTCCGCCGCGAAGATCGACCCCGCGCGGACGGTCGCGTTCCTCGCGAAGGCGGCGCGGGGCGCGGACGCGGTCCGCGCGTTCGAGGCGCTCGCGGCCGTCGTCGAGACGGGTCCCAACGCCGCGGCGGCGATCGTCGTCGATGAGGGACTGAGTCCCTCCACGCGCCGCGCGCCTGACCGTTCGGGGCCGCGCGCGCGCGACCCGGTGCGCGCCGCAGCCGCGTCCGCGATCGGCGCCTTCCCGCTCGCCGAGCGCGCGGCGCTGCTCTCGCGCCTCGCGCTCGATCCCGACCCGGCGGTCGCGTCGTCCGCGCTCGACGCAGCGGCGCGCGCCCCCGACGTCACGTTCGTCCGCGAGCTCGTCGCGGCGTTGATGGCGCCGTCGCTGCCGGAGTGCGTGGAGCGACGGATCCGCATCGCCGTGCACGCGGCGGTCGCGGGCCGTCCGCAGGGCTACGACCCCGTGCGCGCCGCGAAGCCGGTCCTCGATGCGGTGGCGCCCGCACCGTCGGCCGAGGCCGCGGAGCGCGCCGTCCGGCTGATGGGAATCCTCGCCGCCGCCCCGACGACGTCGTCGCCCGGGATGCCCGACGAGCGACTCGTCGGCGCGACGGTACTCGCCCTCAAGAACGCCGCCGCGCACTCCGACTCCGGTGTCCGCGCGGCCGCGGCCGCGTCGCTCGGCCGCATCGCGGCGGAAGCGTGCGCGCCGACTCTCGCCTGGCTCGCGTCGAACGACGGCGATGCCCACGTCCGCATCGTCGCCGTCCATTCGCTCGCGCGGTGCGGCGGCGCGAAGGACCGCGACGCGCTCGCAGTGCTGGCGCTCCGCGTCATCGACGCCGACCGCGAGGTGCGCGAGGAGGCCGCGGCGGCTCTCGGAGTCCCGGGCGTGCCCGAAGCCGTGCCGCTCCTCGCGAAAGCGGTCGAACGGGCACTCTCCGATCCGCGCGATCCCGACTGGCGGACGGCGACGGTGGCGCTCGTGTCGCTCGGCCGCACGCGAGACGGCGCGGCGCTTCCCGTGCTGCGCCGCTGGCTCCGCGATCCCGCGGACTGGCGGACACGCGCCTCCGCCGCGGCGGGCCTCGGGCGTCTGCGCTCGGCTGCAGCCGTCCCCGACCTTGTCGACGCCCTCGACGACAAGTCCGCGAGCGTCCGCGCGACGGCGCTGGAGTCGCTCGTTCCGCTCGCCGGCAGGAACCTCGGCCCCGCGTCAAAGGCGTGGCGCGCGTGGTGGCACGAACAATCGACCGGATTCGTCGTCCCGCCGCCGGTCGAATCCCTTCCCCGCGCGACGGACGAACGATACGGCTCGACACCAGCCGAGGCGTTCGCGGGGTTCGACGTCATCCTGAACCGCGGTGCCTCGGGCGACGGCGCGCACGAGAGCTTCGACCACGAGGGCGTCGCGTACCGCGTCTGCCGGCCGGGCGGCATCGAGGCCGCGGGCCTGCACCCGGCGGCGCTCGTCGTCTGCGGCGCGGGCGAGGTCTCGGCGCAGGACGTCGACGCGCTCGCGTGGTTCGTCCGCGCGGGCGGGCTCCTCGCGACGACCGGCTTCGACCTCCAGCTCTCGCTGGCGAAGGTGTGCCCGGGCCGCGTCCGCGCCGCCGAGGGCGCGCCCGACGCGAAGACGAAGCGCCCGCTCGTCCCGCTCTCGGCGTGCGCGCCGTGGGACCCGAGCGCGGACGGCGTCTTCGCCCGCGGCGCACGGACGTCCCGTCTCGCGACCCCGCGTCTCTTCATCGAGGTGCTCGACCCGGACCGCGTCGAGGTTCCGGTCGACAGCCCCGAGGCCGCGGCGTCGTGGGGTCCGTCGAACCTCTGCTGCTGGACCCGCGCGGGGCACGGGCTCGCCGCCGACTTCGCGACGCAGGTCGACGCAGGCGGCGCCGCATACTTCGCCGGCCTCGGAAACTCCGCGGAGCGCGCGGCGTTCGCCATGGACCAGATGGGCGTGGACCACGCGGAGCTCCGGCTCCTGAAGTCGCGCAACGTCTTCGACAGCGCGGCCCGCTGCGGCGCCGAGATCCTCGAACTCTCCCACTTCCGCCTGCTCGCGAACCTGGTCCGCGCGTCCCGCCGGACGGGACCGTAGACGCTGTCCCGTCCCCGGGCAGTAGCATCCGCGGCATGACGACACCGCTGCGCCGCGCGCTCTTCGCGACCGCCCTCTTCGTCCTCTCGCTCTCGATCGCTTCCGACGCGCTGCCCGGCGATCCGGCGAAGGACCTGAAGGACAAGGACGTGAAGATCCGCCTCGCGACGGTCGAGTCGCTCGCCGCGTGCGGCGGCGCCGAGGCGGAGGCGTTGCTCCTCGCAGCGCTGAAGGACAAGGACTGGGAGGTCGTCGAGCGCGCGGCCGCGGCGCTCGGCACGAAGGGCGGACCGGCGTCCGTCGAGGCGCTCCGCGACCTCGCGCTCACGGGACCGATCCGTCGGATCCGGATCATCGCCGCGCGCTCGCTCGGCCGGATCGACGCGGCGTGGGCGATCGAGGAGGTCGGCAAACGCACGCGCAGCCGCGACGCCGTGCGCGCGTTCCAGGCGCTCGGAGCCATCTCCAGCAAGACGCCGAACGACGCTGTGGCGGAACTCATCGACGAGGGCCTCAAGCACTCGAAGTCGCACGACGTCGTCAAGCTCGGCTACTACGACCGCGATCCCGTGCGCGAGGCCGCCGCGGCGGCGCTGACCGGCGCACCGCTCGGGATGCGCGTCGCGCGCGTGCAGAAGCTGATGTTCGACCCGGACATCGCCGTCGCCTCGGCCGCGATCGAGAGCGTGATCGCGGCGCCCGACCCGGAGTTCATCCCCGTGCTGCTCACGGGACTCGCGGCCGGCTCGATCAACGACTGCGTCGAGCGCCGCCTGCGCAACGCGCTCCGCGCGATCGTCTCGGCGCAGACGCCCGGTCCGGACGCACTGCGCGTCGCGAAGCCGATCCTCGACGCCGTTGCGGGCGCCGCGGCGCCCGAGTCGGCCGCGCGGCTCGCCCGCCTGATCGGCGAACTCGGGAAGGCGCCGCCGCCGCCCTCGCCGGACGACGCGCCCCCGAAGGAAGGCGAGGCGCCGAAGCCCGCGCCGGTCGCGCTCCTCGACGCCGACGCCTGTGTGCACGCGCTGATGCCGGCCATCACCCACGCCGACCCGCGTCCGCGCGGCGCGGCGGTCATCGCCATGGGCAAGATCCGGTCCTTCACGTCGCTCCCCCACGTCATCGGCGGCGCGGGCGACACCGACGCGCGCGTCCGTCTGCTCGCGGTGCGCACGCTCGCGACGGTGCTCGGCGCCACGGACCCGAAGGCCTTCAAGGTGCTGAGCGACGGCCTCGGCGACGCCGATCCGCTCGTGCGCGAGGAGTCCGCGGTCGCGCTCGGCGTGAAGGGACTCACCGGCGCGATCCCGTCGCTCACGAAAGTCGTGGACGACTCCATGGCCGACCGGAAGGGAACGAAGTGGGCGCTCGCCACCGTGGCGCTCGTGTCCATGGGCAAGACGCAGGACCCGGCTGCGGTCGAACCGCTGACGCGGATCTCGAAGGAGGCGAAGGACTGGCGCACCGCGGCGTCCGCGGTCGTCGGTCTCGGCCGTCTCCAGCACCCCGACGCGGTCGATCCGATGATCGACGCGCTCGACGCGAAGGACGAGTGCGTCCGCGCTTGCGCGTTCGAGTTCCTGCGCCGCCTCTCGTCGAAGGAGATCCCCGCCGACAGCCGTTCGTGGCGCGCGTGGTGGAAGGTGACGCGCCCGAACTACATCTTCGTCGACCGCGTGGAGGAGGCGCGCAAGTCGCGGAAGTACGGCTACGCGCCGTCGATCGAGGGTCTCTACACCGGCCTCGACGTCGTGGTGATGGGCTCGATCGGCGGCGGCGACCACATCGAGGACCTGCTGAAGACCATGAAGATCCAGCACCGCGTCATTCTCTCGCCGCGGGTCAAGCAGGCGGCGCTCCACCCGTACGCGCTCTTCGTCTCGAACTGCTGGGGCAAGATCGGCGAGGACGACACCGAGGCGCTCGCGTGGTTCGTGCGCGCCGGCGGCTACCTCTTCTCCTCGTGCTGGGCGCTGCACGAGACGGTGGTGAAGGTCTACCCCGGCGTCGTGCGCCGGTTCATGACGAAGAGCAAGGGCAACGACGTCGTGGACTTCACCCCCATCGCGAAGCCGTGCATCCCCGACGACCCGTTCCTCGACAGCGTGTTCGACGATTGGACGCAGCCGCAGTACGTGCTCGAGGGTGCCTATCTCCTCGAGGTGCTCGACCCGGACCGCTGCGAGGTGCTGATCGACAGCCCGCAGGCCGCGACCACGTGGGGCAGCGGCGGCATGGCCGCGTGGTTCAACGCGGGCCACGGCGTGATCCTCGACTCGGTCAACCACTTCAGCCACCAGGGCTACCACCACGCCAACTGGCTGAAGACCGCCGAGGACCGCATGGCGTACGCGATGGACCACATGGGCATCACGTACCTGGACCTCCGCCTCTTCGCCGACCGCAAGGTGTTCGACACCAAGCAGGACGCCGAGAAGGAGGTGACGGACGAATCTGCGTTCCGGTTCATCTCGAACTTCGTCCGCTACAAGCGGCGCGTCGACCTGTAGGAGTCCGTCCGACGCGGGACGACGTCTTCGGCGGTCGGACTCCTACACACGCGCGGTCGCGTCGCCGTCGAGTTCGGACCCCGTCGGCCGCGCCACTCGTCCAGTCATCGATTCGCCTCGCCTCGCGCGCGGATTCCGCACGCAACGAGACACGCCGGTCGCCGCGACGTCGGCGGCCATCAGCCTGCTGATCGAGCCTGCGACGGGCCCGGCCATCCCCGCGGCGCGTAACGAAACCCCGTCGCGTCCGGAGTGTTCATGGATGCACGAGCGCGGCGCCGCAGCCCCGCGCTGGACGGAGGACTCTTCCCATGATCAGCCGGATCTCTGCCGCACTGGCCCTCGCCACCCTTGCCGTGCCGCTCGTCGCGGTCGCCGGTGTCACCCGCCACGCGGTGCGCGGCAACATGCAGCCGGTCACCGAGGGAGGCGCCGAGCGCGGACGCTTCCGACTGCTCGTCGGCGAGCGCAGCAACGGCGCCGCGTTCGAGCGGATCGAGGCGGCCACCCGGTCGCTCGACTCCACGACCGAGTACCACCTCTTCCTCGTGAAGACGGGCGGCACGGACGCCGCCGACTTCGGCGCGCTCCGCGTCGGGCCGCGCGGGTTCGGCGGCTTCCGCTTCGACACGCGGTTCGCGTCGCTGCCCTCGAACGTCACGACCATCTCCGACTACGGCGGCGGGACGATCGAGATCCGCGCCGGCGACACCGCGGTGCTCACGGGCGCCGTCCCTGAGTTCATCGACATCGGCGACGGCAGCGGTTCCGGCGCGGCCGCGTTCGGCCACGATCGCGAGGCGCTGCGTCCCGTCGACGAGTCGTTCGCCGGCCGCGGCGTCATCCTCGCCCGGCGCCAGGATCTCCCGCGCGGCGTGCGCGAGGAGATGACGGTGAAGTGCGCGCGCATGTCGAGCGGTGCGACGTACACGGTCGTCGCGATTGCGACGGACACCACCGAGACCGAACTCGGCACCTTCACCACTTCGAACCCGCTCGGGATCGGCGGCTTCCGTCTGCGCACCGCGCACGGCGACACCATCCCCGGCGGCAGCGTGCTCGATCTCGCCGGGCTGTCCGTCGAGGTCCGCGACTCGGGCGGCGTCGCAGTCCTCGCCGGGACGTTCCCGACGTTCGAGTAGTCGTCCCATACCTCCCTGAGGGGATCGCCACGCGGTCCCATGCCCCCCGGGGCGCGGTCGCGAGGCCGCGTCCCGGCTCGATTCCGGAGGGGCGCGGTGACCGGCCCGCCACCCGGTCAGCCGCCGTCGGCGTCGATCGTGCCGGCGTTGCCCACGAGGGATGGCGGCGCGTCGAACTGCACGACGAACGGCTCTCCCTTGTTGCCGAGCAGGTTGGTCCCGCCGCGGAACGAGCATCGATGGACCTCGACGGGCCCCTCGTACCAGCAGTCGAAGAAGTTCACGAACTCCTCGAACACGGTGTCGGCGATCCGTACGACGGAACCGCCCTGGTTGTGGCCGCCGCACTCGAAGTTGCACGGGCCGGCGAACCGGCACGACGAGATGAGGAGTCCTCCCAGGAAGTACGCTGCGAAGAAGTCGGCGTCTTCGATGGTGCAGTCCCGGAAGTCGACCGGCCGGGCGAACTGCACACACGCGGCGGAGATCCCGGCGAGTGCGACTCGCTCGAAGCGGAGCGCCCGCACCATGCGGTCGCCGTCGCAGATGGACCGAAGGTCGAGGGGACCCGAGACCCGTACGTCGAGGAGGACGCCGTCGCGACCGAGTCGTTTCAGGGCCTCTCTCGGGGAGATCACGGGACTCGGAACTGCGCTCATAGCGACGCCTTGAACTCCGCCTCGAGCACGTCCATCACCGGGTCGAGGACCTTCCTGTTCGCGTCCGCGTGCGACAGGCCGGCGGCGAGTGCGGTGAAGTAGTCGCGGAGCACGGTCTTCAGCTTCGCACTCTTCGTGCGGCGGAGGAAGTCCACGAGGTAGCGCGATTCGGTGTAGGTCACCTCCGCGATCGCCATGAACCGCGCCGCCTTCATCGCGACGAGCTCGCGCACGGGGACGAACTTCCGCACGCTCTCCCCGTCGCGGGCCGCGTTGCGGATCCCCTCGGGGCCCCCGCCGCCCATCACCTCCGCGTAACCCTCGTTGAACCAGAGCGGCGCGTCGTCCACGTGGCGGTGGAGGTACTGGTGGAACCCCTCGTGACGGACGGTGTCCCTGAAGTCCGTCATGTCCACGGGGATCCAGATCGCGAGCTCGCGCAGCATCGGCAGGTAGACGCCCGCGGAGGAGTCGGCCTGGACGTAGAGCTCGTCCGCGTAGTCGAAGTAGCCCTCGGGCCCGGAGAACACGTACACGCGCGCCTTCGGCGCCCCGGGCGGCGCCGGCTTGAGCGCCGCCGCGTACTGCCCCTGCATCGATTCGAGGAGCGTCGCCGCGTCCACGCAGACCTGCTTCGAGTGGTCGGAGACGACGACGAAGTGATCGCTCGCGTGCTCGAAGCGCTGCGCGAAGTTGGGACCGCGGCGCATCCGGTGCACCCAGTCGCGCACCTCGTCGAGATCCCCGGCGAGGACTCCGAGCGAGTCGGCCCTCGCGAGCACCGCGTCCGCGCGGAGCAGATCCTGCTCGAAGATGGCGATGAGCGCCGCGGCGACGATCGCCGGCGCGGCGCGCGGCCGCCGTTCCAGGGTCCAGTCGATGTCGGCCCTCGCGTCCGCGACCTTCCGCATGTGGAACCGCGCGATTCCCCGGAACATGCGCGCGGGGACGAACTCCGGCTCCGCTGCGACGAGCTCGTCGAACGCGTCCGATGCGGCGGCGTGGCTGCCCAGCGCGAGATCCGCCACGCCTCGCAGGTAGAGCCCCGTCAGGCGCGGGAGCTCGGCCGAGCGGATCGCCGCGTGCAGCGCCTCCTCCTCGTCGCCGTTCGCGGCCGCCTCGACCATGGCCGTCAGCGCGGCCCGCTCCTCGGAGGGTCCGTCCGACGGGAGCTCGGAGAGCGTCATGTCAGGGGCCGCGACCACGGAGTCGCGCGCCCAGTCCGGGATCTCCTTCTCGCGCGACCAGCCGTCCTCTAGCCACGCGGCGAACCGCTCGGCGTACTTCTCGGCGACGAGCTTCCGAAAGGCGTGCTTGTCGATCCGCCCCTTCACGGTGATCCCGCCGATCGAATCCGCAACGACGCCCAGATAGCCGCTCGTGTAGGAGCGGTCGGAGACCTTCGCGACGAGCTTGCGCCCGACGAACGCCTGGATGTCGGACCCGTTCCGCGTGACGCGCAACGGCACGTCGTCGGAATAGTCGGACGCGCTCGAAGCCTGGTTCTTCAGCTCGACGGTCCCCGACGCCGCGATCTTGCGGACTCCCGAGTCCGCCGAGACGTGGCCTGTCGCCGTACTCCGGAAGTAACCGGGACTGACGACGTACCCGCCGCGCTTCTCGATGTCGTAGCAGATGAACACGGCTGCGACCCGGTCCTGCGCGCTCAGGTACCGGATCGAGGACGCCTCGAACACGAGCGTGCTCTCGAACCGCACTCCGAGCACCCTCACCCCGGACTCCGACGTCGTCCACAGAGGCTCCGTGGGATGCGCGAAGAAGAACTCCACGTCGCGCAGGGAGGCGTTGAACTTCACCGCCGCGGGGCCGAACAACTCCTCCCCCGTCGGCGGCTTCTGCACGCGGCGGAACAGGCACACCTTCAACTGGTCTTCGATCTCGCGCAGACGCGCGCGGACGCGAGGGTCCTCCGGGAAGTCGGTGAAGACCTTCCGCAGCGCCGCCTCGCCCGCCGGCCACTGCTCGGCCTTCACCAACTCGCGGCACCGCTGCAGCGACTTCTCGAAGTCGGGCGCCGCCGGGTCGCCCGCTCTCGCGACCGGGAGCGGCGCGAAGACGAGGGCCGCGACGAGCAGCACGGGACGCAGCAGAGCTCGCACCCGGAAACCCTCCCCGGCCAAAGGCGCGCGGAGTCTAACCGCCGGGGCGGCACTACACTCGGGCGCGTGCGCACCGTGATCGAATCGGCCGACGGAGTCCACGTCGTCATCAGCGGACGCAAGCTGGTGACTTTCGCCGGGTGCGACTACCTCGGCCTCGCGCGCGATCCTGTGGTCGTCGCGGCGGCGCGGATCTCCGTCTCGACGTGCGGACTCGGGGCCGGCGCCTCGCGGACGACGACCGGGACGTGGGAGCACCACCTCGATCTCGAACGCGCGCTCGCGGCCTTCATGGGGACCGGCGACGCGGTGCTCCTGCCCGCCGGATGGCTCGCGGGGACGGCCCTCGCCGTGGCTCTCGCGCCCGACGCAGACTTCGTCCTCCTCGACGCGGGCGCGCACCCGGCACTGCGCGACGCGGCACGGCTCACGGGGCTCCCGGTCCGCGAGTTCCCGCGTTTCGACGCCCCCGCCGCCGCGCGCCTGGCGTCCGGCGGGCGCCCGCTCGTCCTCGCCGACTCGGTGGACACCGCCCGCGGCGCGCTGGCGCCGGTCGCGGCGCTCGCGCGGATCGCCTCGCGGCGCGGCGGTCATCTCGTGGTGGACGACGCGCACGGCATCGGCGTCCTCGGCGCGCACGGGCGCGGCGTCGTCGAGATGACGCGCGCGGACGCTCCGCACGTCCACGTCGCGGGGTCGCTGAGCAAGGCTTTCGGGGCACACGGCGGGTTCGTAGCGGACTCGCGCGCGGTCTGCGACGCGATCCGCGCGCGGTTCGCCGGGTACGCAGGCGGCACGCCGATCCCGCCCTCTACGGCTGCCGCTGCCGCCTTTGCCGTGCGGCGCGCCGCCGCGGGCGACGACCTGCGCGCTCGTCTGCGGTCGAACGCCGCGCACCTGCGCCGACGGTTCGCGGCGATGGGCCTCGCGACGCCGCGAGCGAGGACGCCGTGGTTCGCGGTCGCCGGTCGCCCCGCGCGCGAGTTGCGCTCGATCGAGGCGGCGCTGTGCCGCGCCGGGTTCCTCGTCCCCTATCTGCGCTACTTCGGCGCGCCGCCCGAGGGCTACCTCAAGATCGCGCTGACGGCTGCGCACGACTGCGAGCACGTCGCTGCACTGGCCGACGCGCTGTCGAACGCCCTGTCCCGCGCCGTGGCGGCTCAGATCGCGCGCGGCTCGAAGGGTCCTCGCGTCCGGCGGTAGATCCAGCCGGGAAGCGGCCCGATCGCCGCGGCCGCGCGGACGAACGTCGCCGCCATCCGCGGACGGAGCAGCACCGACTGGAGCGCTCGGCCGAGGACGAGGCGCCCGCGGAAACTCGCGCGGAACTCGCGGTCCCAGACGGTCGCCGCCGCGCGGACGGCCGAGGCGTCGAGGTCGCGCCCGGCGCCCGCCAGGATGCGTCCGAGTGCGACGCCGCCGCCGAGCGCCATAGCCTGCCCGTCGCCGCAGAGGGGAGCGATGAGCGCGGCGGCGTCGCCGACGAAGAGGCTCGGCCGCTCGCCCGGCCCGTGGGCGCCGCGGACCGCGAAACCGAAACCCGCCGCCGCCACCTCCGACCCCGCGACGGGCACCGCCCTGCGCCAGCGCTCGGCGAACGCAGGGCTCGCGGAGGCGAGCCACTCCCACAACGACTCGGGCGTGGCGCCGGCCTCATCCCATCGCCGGCGACGCGCCAGCGCGCACACGTTGACGACGCGGTCGCCGCGGCACGCGACCTCGTTGATGCCGACGTACGCGCCGTCCGCGAAGTGCAGTTCCGTGGCGCGCGGCAGTCGGAGGCCGCGGACGTGGACCTTCACCGCGACCCACTCCCGCGACGTCCTGGACGCTGCGCGTCCGGGACCGGGCACGCGTCCCGTCGCAAGGACGATCGCACTGCCACGGACGACGCCCCCCGGGCCGCGCAACTCGACGCCATTCGCATTCGACGTGACGGTCTCGACCCTCGACCGCTCTCGCAGGTCGACGCCCGCCGCGCGCGCCGTCTCCGCGAGGGCAAGGTCGAGATCGACGCGGCTCACGCCGTGCCCCGCGGCGCCGAGCGGCGACGACGCTTCGGCGACGATCCGCCCGCCGCGGGCGACCGTCACGCGCACAGCCTCGATCGCCGGCGCGTCGAGGCGCCGCACGAGATCGTCCGCGCCGAGGGCCGCGAGCGCCGAATGCGCGTCGGGCGAGAGGAATTCGCCGCACATCCTCGGACGCGGCCACGCGCCCGCCTCGCAGACGGTCGCGGCGACGTCCGCGCGCGCGAGCGTCGTCGCCGCGGCGAGTCCAGCGGGACCGCCGCCGACGATCACCACGCGCGCGCTCACCCAGTGACCCCGGAGACCGCCCAGCGCCACGCCCACGTCCGGCGCGCCGAGAAGTCGAGACCGGCGGCCGCGCCGAGTCGCGGCCAGTCGTCCGCCGCGAACGCCCGCGCGACCGAGAGCGGCGCGTCGTAGCGGATCAGGCGGTTGCGCGAGAACGCCCCGGTGAGCCAGCGGATCAGCGTCCACGGCACCGCGTGACGCCGCAGATCGTTGACGACGACGCCGACGCGCGCGATCTCGGCCATGCGGCGGAGCGCCCGCGCGGCGTCTTCGCCGTCGAAGTGATGGAGCAGGAGCGCCGCGTGGACGACGTCGAAGCTCCTCGCCGGGACGTCGAAGAGATCCTGCCGCCGCGCCTCGGCACCGGGCGTGGAAGCGAGGCGCCGCTGGGCCTCCGCGGCGGTCCGCTCGTCCCTGTCGATGACCGTGACCCGGACGGGGAGGCCCCGCGACTTCCCCCAGGCGATCATCGCGGGCGCCGCGTCGCCGCTCCCGCCGCCCACGTCGAGCACGTCCCAGCCTGACGCGGGCCGCCCGGTCCGCGCGAGGAGGTCGTCGAGCGCGCGGCGCGTCGTCGAGAGTCCGCCGAGTCGCCGGTTGATGAAGCGGAGTTGCGCGAGCATGTCCGCGTGCTCCGCGTCGGTGACGTCGGGCGCGACGTCCATCAGTTCGGGGCCCGGCGACCGCGCGGCGAGCGGCGGCGGCAGCCAGTCAGTTCGCGTCACGGCTCGGCGCGGCTTCCACGGCGACCTCGGCGACGGACGCCGCGGCGCGCGGTCCGCGCGTGAAGGCGAGTCCCTCCAGCGTGAGGCCCGGGCCGAAGCCGAGCATCACGCCGCGCTCGCCGCCGCGGAGGCGCGCGATCTCGCGCTCGAGCACGAAGAGCACCGAGGCGCTCGAGACGTTGCCGACGTCGCGCAGCACGGCGCGCGAGGAGTCGAGCGCGTCCGGCGCGAGGTGCAGCGCGTCCTCCACGTGGTCGAGGATGGCCCTCCCGCCCGGATGGACGCACCACGAGTCCGTGTCTCCCGCCGCGAGCGGCGCGACGAAGCCCCCGATCTCGGTCGCGACAAGTTGCGGGACGTACGACGAGAGCGTCATGCGGAAGCCGTCGTCGCCGATCTCCCAGCCCATGTCGCGCCGCGTGCCGGGTTCCACGCGCGTCGCAGACGGGCCGAGGAGGGCGAGGCCCCCGTCGCTCTCGCCGTCGCCCTCGCCGATGACGACCGCGGCAGCCCCGTCGCCGAAGAGCGCATGCGCCACGACGTTGTCGGGAGCGGGATCGGGCCGGAAGTGGAGGCTGCAGAGCTCCACGCAGACGACGAGCGACTTCGCGCCGCGGCGCGCGAGGACGGCCTGCCGCCCGACGCGCAACCCGTTGAATGCGGCGCAGCAGCCCATGAACCCGACGAGCGTGCGCTCGACCTCGGGCGAGAGTCCGAGCGCCGAGATGAGTTCGACATCCGGCCCCGGCGCGAAGAACCCGGTGCAGGTGACGACGACGAGGTGCGTGATCTCCGCGGCGTCCAGGCCGGCCGACGCCAGGGCGCGGCGGCACGCAAGGGCGGCGAGCGACGGCGCGTGCTCCGCGAACGCGCGCATGCGGACGGACGTCGGCGGCGAGCGCGAGCCGAGCAGCAACGGCTCCCCCGGCGCCGTGAAGTCGGGCACGCAGGACCATCGCGCGTCCACGCCCGAGCGATCGACGACGCGCGCCGCGAGACGGGCGGCGGCCGGGTGCGCGGCGAGCGCGCGCGTCATCCAGTCCTCGGCGGCGGCGCGGGAGACCCGGTGCGGGGGGATCGCCGTGCCGATGCCGAGGATGGAAGTCGCGTTCACTTCGTACTCAACACCTGATCGATGAACTTCCATACCAACGCGTGGAGCGCGTCGTGCCCCGCGCCCTTGACCATCGTGCGCTGAACACGCGTGGAGCCGAGCTTCTTCAGGTTCTCCTCCGCGAGGTCCGTCTGTCCCTCGATGCCGGGTTTCGCGCCGAAGACGTGGTCCTTGTGCTGGTCCTTCTCGCCGGTGAGGAGGTGGACGTGCGGTCCGCCGTCCGGACCCGCGCCGGGCGCCCCGTCGAGACCCGCGCCGCCGAAGTTCGCGCATGCGGGCGCGGCGCCGCGGACGTGCGCCGGATCGTGGAAGAGCTTCCAGTACGTGTACTGGCCGCCGCCCGAGAAGCCGGTGAGGAACACCTTCTCCTCGCCGCCGAAGCGCTTCGAGATGACCGCGAGGAGGGCGTCCACGCCCGGGCCGTCGAACTCGTGGCGGCGGCCGTTCTTCGCATTCCATTCCTCGACGAGCGCTTTCGGGTAGCAGGGATACGTCTCCGGCTTGAGGTC
>JANNHP010000442.1:0-1534 GCA_031404455.1 Planctomycetia bacterium
TCGAAATGCGACGTGAACAACAACGGCACAGGCGAGTTCGGCCTCTTCCGCGAGATGTCGGGCGGCTTCGGCGTCCGCGCGACGGACGACGCGAGCGTCGTCGGGACCGTCATGAACCCGCCGGTGCTCTCCGGCGCCTTCCGGAACTTCACCGCGAGCGGCGAGGTCTCGCGATCGGGCTATCTCTTCCGCATCGTGCTCCCCGGCGCCGGCGGCATCGGCGTGATGGAGACGGGCACGGGCCCGCTCGCGGCGCCGATCGACGCCACGCTCGCCGAGACCTCGTGGTGCTGCTACGCCTGGCCCGCCTCCTACTCGATGACGGGCAACCGCACGTTCTTCAGCAACCAGTTCGCCGACGTCGTCGGCACCGACCGCCCGGGCTACTCGGGCGCCGGCCGGATCGACGCGACCAACGCGGGCGCCGCGTTCCGCACGGGCGGCCTCCTCACGACGATCACCGGGCAGGTCGCCGTCGGCACCACCGCCCGGGACGCGAGCGTGTGGAAGTCGATCAACTGAAAGCTCGTGAAGAAACCGCGATGCGCGGCTTCTCCACGAGCTTTCAGCAGGCCTTCGGACGTTTTCGTGCGCGCGACGCCGGTCGGCGCCCCTCGGATTGGGGCCCGTTTTCGTCCGCGCGACGGACGGCGCGGCGCGTTCGCCGGAGTTTCGAGGTCCGCGAGGCTCACGATGGCGCGTGGGCGTCGCGCGACGTCCGCAAAGAACTCGACGTGATCCGCCGTGCGCGTACTCTCCCGCGCCTTCGATGACGCGACTCTCGATGCCGATGGCGATGCGATGCCCGGGTGCGGAAGCACACGGGACCGCCGCCGTCTTGTAGACGCAGGCCCCGAACGCTCTCCTCGCCCGGGACCTCGCCGTAGGCGCCGCCTTGCGCGCGCGCCACCCTCGAACGCACAGCGGCAGCGGCGTTCGCGCACCCCGATCCTCGAGGAGAGCGTTCCCATGCAGTTCCCGACCATCGCGATCCACTCCGCGGGCGGCACCGACCGCGAGACCGGCGCCGTCACGGCACCCATCTACCAGACCTCGACGTACGAGCAGATCGAACCGGGCGTCACGCGCGGCTACGGCTACTCGCGCACCGAGAACCCCACGCGCCGCGTGCTCGAGGAGACCCTTGCGCTCCTCGAGGGCGGCGGCTTCGGGCTCGCGTTCGCGAGCGGACTCGCCGCGGCGAGCGCCGCGCTCTCGCTCCTCTCGGCGGGCGACCACGTCGTGGCCGGCCGCGACCTCTACGGCGGCGCGTACCGTCTCTTCACGAAGGTGTTCACCCGCTTCGGCGTGACCTTCACGTTCGTCGATGCGACCGATGTCGCGGCGATCCGCGGGGCCTTGCGGCCGGAGACGAAGCTCCTCTGGCTCGAGACGCCGTCGAACCCGCTCCTCTCCATCACCGCCAACGCCGCCGCGGGCGCGGGCGCGAAGGAGCGCGGCGTGCCGGTCCAGCCATGATTCCTGCTGTACCTGCGGCTGAAGCGCCCGCGGCAGTGGATCCAAGCATCCATGC
>JANNHP010000443.1:0-22574 GCA_031404455.1 Planctomycetia bacterium
CGGCGAATTGCTCGACCTCTATGATGGCGGCCGTTTGGCGGAATTCCGCGAATATGGTCCCTCAACTCGACCGTCATCGATGCGTCGGGCGGCCGCGGCGGTCGAACCTTCAACGCGTCGGGCTCCGACTACGGCTACGGCGCTCCCGGCGGATGCGGCGCCGGCGGGTCGATCTGGCTGCAGAGCTACGGCGACATCGTCATCGAGAACGGCTCGACCCTGACCGCGGCCGGCGGCGACAACACGTCGTCGATCGGCTACATCACCGTCAAGCCGGACAACGCCAGCCCGACCGCGGCGAGTGCAGCCACGGGCCGCGGCGGCCCTGGCGGCAGCGGCTACGTCCGGTTCGAGGAAGCGGACGGCGCGGCCGACATCAAGGACCCGCTCACGTCGCTCGTCTTCGGAGTCCTGACCGAGGCCGCTTTCACCCCCTACGACAACCCGCAGACCTCGGTCGTCGAATCCGACTTCCGGGCGTTCCCGGGCACTCCGTTCGTCGTGAACGTCTCCCAGGGCTTCGCTCGGTGGACCAACACGCAGCTCGACACACCGAGCTTCGCGCCCCACTACGACGACCTCGGCACCGTCGCCGTCGACGGGACGAGCTTCAACGCGCCGGCCGGCAGCGCGGTCGACATCTGGGTTCGCTCGGCTCCGAACGACACGGCGAACACCGGTCACCCCAACCTGAACTTCGCGACGGCCTGGACGCGCTACGACGACGTCGGGACGATCAGCCGCCGCCGGTTCATCCAGTACCGCGTCGACTTCACGATCCCCCTCTCCTACGACTTCAACATCGCCAACCTGCCGAGCGTCGACTTCCTCAGGATCGACATCAACCTCAACTAGGTTCGGCGTCCACCTTCCGATCTTCAGTTCCCGAACCCTTCATCCACAGTTCCCGAGCCTTTCATCAACTGGGGGGGCGGCCGCGTTCGACGCGGTCGCCCCTCTCGATTCGGGCGGGTAGCATGCGGGCCATGGCATCCCACTTGCGCCGGGTCCCGGCGTGAAACGTCGCACAGGCACTGTCGAGCGCAAAGTCGCCGGGCTCATCGCCCGCGCGGGAGCGCGCTTCTACCTCGGCAAGCCGGACGTCGCGGAACTGCTCGAAGTGAAGTTCCCGACGCTCGGCGCCGTCCGCGACGCGGCGCGCAACGAGGCGGCGTTCCGGCGCCGCGCCGACCGGTCCCCGGTGCTGACCAGCGTCAACCTCGAGCTGACGAACCACTGCAACCTGCGTTGCACGATCTGTCCGGTCAACACGACCATGCGCCGCCCGAAGGGCTTCATGGACCCGGCGCTCTTCCGGCGCGTGATCGACGAGAACCCGCAGATCCACTTCGTGCTCGCCTTCCAGTGGGGAGAGCCGCTGCTCCACCCGCAGTTCTTCGAACTCGTCCGCTACGCCGCCGACCGGGGCGTGCGGACGATGATCACGTCGAACGGGACGCACCTCACGCCGGAGAACCGCAGGAAGCTGATCGAGTGCGGACTCGAACGGATCACGTTCTCCGTCGACGGCGACGCCGAGACGCACCTCGCCATCCGCAGCTACGACCTCGCCACGCTGCGCCGCGACGTGCTCGCGCTCGTCGCCGACCGCGACGCCGCGGGCTCCACGATGAAGATCGACGTGTCGATGGTGGTCGACGCCGCGACGGAGCACGCCCTGCCCGCGTTCCGGGCGGCGTGGCGCGGCGCCGTCGATCGCGTGCAGGCGATCCCGCGCCTCGTCGCGGAGAAGCGCACGCTCCCGTGCCGCGAGCTCTGGCGGGGCACGCTCGTGGTCCTCTGGGACGGCCGCGTCACGGTCTGCTGCGTGGACAGCGAGGGACTCCTCCAGGTGGGCGACGCCCGCACGACGACGCTCTCGGAGGTCTGGAACGGCGACAGGATGCGCGACATCCGCCGCGCCCACGCGGAGCGCCGCTTCCCCGGGCTCTGCGCGATGTGCGGCGAGTACGAGACGGACGGCGTCTCGAAGAGGTTCCGGTGAGGCGCCAGTACGGCGATCTCGCGCGCTCGCGACTCGCGAGCGGCGGATGGTCGAAGGTGCTCGACGCGGGGACGAAGGTTCTCGCCCCGCTGGTGCCGTTGCGCGGCGGACACGCCGAATCGGGGCCGCTGCTCGGCACGATCATCATCTCGTACGCCTGCAACTACCGCTGCACGTTCTGCGAACTGCCGCAGCGCTCCATCCGCCGCCGCAAGGAGGGATGGGAGGAGTTCGACACGGAGGGCTGGCGCGACGTCATCAAGGGATTCGCGGCGCTGCGCACGGCGGGCATCGGGTTCACCGGCGGCGAGCCGTTCGTCAGGAAAGACTGCGCGGACCTCCTCGAGCTCTCGCTCTCGCTCGGCATGGTCACGCACGTGAACACCAACGGGCACCTGCTCGACGACGCGCTCATCGACCGTCTCGTCGGCATGGGGCTCGACTCCGTCAACGTCTCGCTCGACGGCGCCGACGCCGCGACGCACGACCGGCTGCGCGGGCATCCCGGTTCCTTCGACCGCGTGACGGAGCGCCTCGCGGCACTCTCCCGCGCGCGCGACGCCTCGAAGTCGTCGCGGCGCACGCGCGTCGCCATCACGTCGGTGCTGACCCCCGACAACGCGGAGCAGGTGGTCGCGCTCGCGGACCTCGCGGAACGCCTCGGTGCGGACTCGCTCGGGTTCATCCCGATGCACGAGTACGTCGGCCGCGACGCTCTCGAGCAGGTGGCGCCCGCGCGCCCGTGGGCCGAGAAGATGGCCCGCGCGACGGACGACCTGCGGCGCCTGAAGACCGAGCGGACGATCCTCGAGAACAGCGACGACTACATCGCGCTCTTCCCCGACTGCTTCGCCGGCCGCCCGTCTCCGATCCGCTGCCGCGCGCCGGAGACGTCGCTCGTCATCGACTGCTACGGCCGCGTGTTCCCGTGCGTGCCGATGTCGGAGATCGACCGTCCGATCGGCCGCGTGACCGGCGCCGCGCTCGCGTCCTTCTGGAAGTCGAACGCCTACGCCGCATCGCGCAGGGAACTGGCCGAGTGCAGGGCGTGCTACTGGAACTGCCACACGGAGATGAACCTGCTCTGGGCCTCGCGCGACGATCGCGGGGCGAAGGCGGCGACGTGACCGCCGTGCGTCGCACCGCGACGCGACGCGAGCACGGCTCGCCGGCCGGCCGAGTGAGGATGCGGCCGTGAATCTCTCCCTGGCGAAAGCCATCGACCGCTACCTCGGCATCGCCTTCTGCTACCTGCTCGTGGCGTTGCGCGAGGTCCGCGAGTACGTCGCCCCGCGCGAGGACCTCGTGGAGGCGCGCTCGATCCTCCTGATCAAATTCTGGGGCCTCGGCAACATCGTGCTGCTCCTGCCGGTCGTGCGCCTCCTGCGCGAACGCTATCCGGGCGCGCGGATCACGTTCGTCTCGCTCGCTCGCAACCGCGACATCCTCGACGCCTGCCCGCACCTCGACCGTCGGATCTATGTGAACGACCGGAACGTGTTCACGCTGATGTGGACTCTCCTCGCGGCGATCTTCCGCGCGGGGAGGATGAAGCCGGACCTCGCCATCGACTTCGAACAGTTCGCGCGCAGTTCCACGATCCTCGCGGTGCTCGCGCGCGCGAAGCAGGTCGTCGGCCTCGCGACCCCGGGCCAGGGTCGCGCGGTCCTCTACCACAAGCGCGTCCGGTACGACGACCGCCAGCACATGGGCCAGACGTACCTCGACCTCGCGCGCGCCGCCGGCGTCGCAGAACGCGTCTACCGGCCGGAGCCGATGCCCGTCGGCGACGCGCACCGCGAAGAGGCGCGCACCTTCCTCGGCGACGCAGGACGCGGTCCCGCAGGCGGTCCGCTCGTACTCGTCCACCCCGGGTCGGGCGACAACTTCCAGGGACGCCGATGGCCTGCGGAATCGTTCGCGGCGCTCGCCGAACGGCTCATCCGGGAAGAGGGCGCGCGGATCGTCGTCTCGGGCGTCAAGTCCGAGGCGGCGCTCGTGAGCGAGGTGATCGCAGCCATCGGTCGGACGGACCGCGTCCACGACGCCGCAGGGCGCCTCTCCGTGCTCGGACTCGCGGCACTGATCGAGCGCTGCGACTTCGTCGTGACGAACGACACGGCGCCGGTCCACATGGCTTCGTCGCTCGGCGTCCCGGTCTTCGCCTTCTACGGGCCCAACACGCCGCGGCTCTACGGTCCGCTCTCGCGCGACAGCTTCGCGTTCTTCCGCGCGCTGCCGTGCAGTCCGTGCCTCACGAACATGAACTACAAGACGTCCCACTGCCGCATGCCCGTGTGCATCCGCGACATCGGCGTCGACGAGGTCGCGGACCGCGTGAAGACGTTCCTCGCCGAGCGGCGCGCGGGAGCGGCGCTGCGGGCCGGCCCGAGTGCGCGATAGGACCTGGGCGGCGCTCGCGGCGGTCGCCGCAGTGGCCGCGTTCCTGCCGGCCGTCTCCGCGGGATTCGTCTACGACGACCACCGCTTCTACGCGGACAACACGGCCCTCGACCACGCCTCGATCGTCTGGCGCGCCTTCGCCGACCCCGTCTGCCAGACGTCCGACGGCACCGAGGCCGGGCTCTGGCGTCCGCTCCGGACGCTCTCGTACGCACTCGACCGATCGCTCTTCGGCGACGGCGCGATCGGCCCGCACGCCGTCAACCTCGTGCTGCACGGCGCCGCGACGGCGTGCGTGTTCGGACTGCTCCGGCGGTTCGCCGCGCCTGCGCTCGCGGCGCTCTTCGGCGCTCTGCTCTATGCGCTCCACCCGGCGCAGGCGGAGTGTGTCGCGTGGGTGAGTTCCCGCGGGGACCTCCTCGCGGCGCTCCTCGTCTGGGCCGCGATCCTCGCGGACCTCGGCGATCGGCGCGTGACGTCGCTCGTGCTCGGCGGCGCGGCGCTCCTCGCGAAGGAGCAGGCGGTCGTCTGGCCGGCGCTCGCGTTCCTCGCCGCGCGGCTCGCGGGCCGGCAGTTCGCGCCCGCCGCTCGGCGCGCGCTCGCGCCCGCGGCCGTCGTGCTCGTCTACCTTGCGGTCCGATGGATGGTTCTCGCGGAGCCGACGCAGCAGGGCGGCATCGGTCACGGAGCGGCCCGGGGTCCGCAGATCGCGGCGATGCTCGGGCACCAGTCGTGGTACACGTTGTTCCCGGTCGGGGGCCTCTTCGACTGGCAGATGCCGCCGGGCGTGTGTCCGTGGCCCGCCGCGATCGTCGCGTGCGGGACGCTCGCCGCGGCAGTCTGGCGTCCGACGCGGCTCTTCGCGCTCTGGTTCCTCGCGGCGCTCGTCCCGACGCTCTTCCTGCAGGCGTTCATGCCCCTCAACATCCTCGTCGCCGACCGTTTCCTGCTCTTCGCGCTCCCCGCGCTGGCGATCGCCGGCGCGAGAGCGGCGACGACGTCCGCTGGGGCGCTCCCCGCGACGGCCGCGGTGCTCTGCCTCGGCGCCATCACGCAGGGGGCGATCCCGGTCTGGGCCGACGACGACACGCTCTGGCGGACGACCGCCGAGCGCGTGCCCGGGCACGTTCGCGCGAACCACTGGCTCGCAGCGGCGGCGATGAGGCGGGGAGAGTTCGACGAGGCGGTCGCGCGCCTCGCCGTCGCCGCCGCGGCCGATCCGGGGAGCGCGAAGACGCGGTTCCACCTCGGCGCGGCGCGCGAGGCGCACGGCCGTCTCGCGAAGGACCCGAAGGAACTGATCGACGCGTTCGCCGAGTACACCGCCGCCGCGCGACTCTGCGCCGATCCGCGCGCCGAGGCGCCCGCCGAGATCCGCCCGCTCGCGCTCGCCGCCGCCGCCGACGTGGCGCTCGTGGGCGGCATCGACGAGTTCGGTGCCGAGGCGGCGCGGACGCTCGTCTCGACGCCGCGGCCGCCCGTGCCCGAAGCGATCCGCGACGCGTGGCTGCGCCGGATCGAATCGCTCGCGCGCTCGGCAGAGGTCAACCCGCTGCTCGGCGCGGACTTCGCCGCTCGCGTCCGCGCGTGGGGAGCGCTCCCGTGAAGCGGATACTCACGCTCGGAGCCCGCGTCGCCCGGAGCAACTTCGGACGCAACGCGCGCCCCTTCAAGCTCACGCTGATCGTCACGTGGACGTGCGACGCGCGCTGCCGCATGTGCAACATCTGGCAGCGTCCGAAGGAAGGCGTGATGACGGTCGAGGAGGTGGACCGCTTCCTCGCCGCGAACCCGTGGTTCTCGTGGATCAACGTCTCCGGCGGCGAGATCTGGACGCGTCCCGACGCGAGCGACCTCTTCGCGGCGATCGTCGCGCGCTCGAAGGACCTCTACCTGCTCGACTTCCCGACGACCGGCCAGCAGACGGAGAAGATCGTCGCGGGCGTGGAGCGGATCCTCGCGGCGAAGGTCCCGAAGCTCCTGGTCACCGTCTCGCTCGACGGACCGCCCGCGACGCACGACGACGTCCGCGGCAGGAAGGGCGCCTTCGACAACGCGATGGCCACGTTCAAGGCGCTGCGCAAGCTCCGCTCCCGGCGCTTCGACGTCTTCCTGGGCATGACGCTCTCGTCCTTCAACCAGGGACGGATCTTCGAGACGTTCGACTCGGTGAAGAACGTCGTGCCCGACGCGGAACTGCGCGAACTCCACGTGAACGTGGCGCAGGAATCGGCGCACTACTACCAGAACGAAGGGATGGGCCGCACCGAGGCGTCCGCGACGACCGAGCTCGCGCGGTTCGTCGAGCAGCGCGGACGGCGCTTCCACCCGGTCGCCTACCTCGAACGCCGCTATCAGGAACTCGTGCCCGGCTTCCTCGAGACGAGCCGCACGCCGCTGCCGTGCAAGGCGCTCGCGTCGTCGGTGTTCGTCGACGCGCGATGGAACGTCTACCCGTGCTCGATGTACGACGCGCCGCTCGGCAACCTCCGCGAGAACGGCTTCGACCTCGATGCCATCTGGAACGCCGAGAAGACGACGGGGCTCCAGAAGGAGATCGAGGCGAAGAAGTGCCCGAACTGCTGGACGCCCTGCGAGGCCTACCAGACGATCCTCGGCAACCTCGTCCGCCGCGGCTCCTGAGGCGGCGCGCAGGGACGCAATCGGCGCTCGCGGGGGATCCCGTCACGACCTCTGAGCCCGCCGCGCGCCTCGACTTCGCGGGGAGTTCGCGCCGCCGTGCGACGATCGGGGGGCGGCTCAGCATCCCCGTGACCGACCCCTCGACACCTCCCGCCTCCGACGCCTCCGAGCTCCTCGGCGGGCGGTGGGACGTCCACGCCGTGCTCTCCGGCGCGATGGGCACCGTGCTGCTCCTCGGCGACCCTGCCGCCGGCGGACGCTTCGCCGCGAAGACCCCCGGCACCGGCCCAGAGCTCCTCCCCGACGTGCTCAGGCGGTTCCAGACCGAGGCGAGGACGTGGATGTCGCTCGGACACCACGAGAACGTCGTCGAGGCGTTCTTCCTCGAGGAGATCGAGTGGCGCGGCCGCGTGCGCCCCTTCCTCTTCCTCGAGTTCGTGGACGGTCCGAGTCTCGATGCGCTCGTGCGTCGCGAGGGGCGGCTCGCCGTCCCCGCGGTGCTCGACATCGCGACGGGGATCGCGTGGGGCATGGCGCACGCGCACGGCGAGGGACGCGAGGGGCCGCGCATCGTCCATCGCGACCTCAAACCCGAGAACGTGTTCCTCACGAAGAACCGGGTCGTCAAGGTGTCGGACTTCGGCATCGCGCGCGCGCTCGACCGCCCCGAGGAGGCCGCGGCCGAGGGCGCGGGTCTCGGCACGCCCTACTACGCTGCACCCGAGCAGATGAAGGACGCGCGCTCAGCCGACGTGCGGAGCGACATCTACTCCTACGGCGCCGTGCTCTTCCACCTCCTGACCGGCGAGCCGCCGTTCCCGGCGCGCGACCTCTCGACGCTCGTGTGGCGCGTGCTCCGCGAGGAGCCGCGGGCCCCGTCCGCGGTGGTGCCGGGCATCCCGCCGGAGCTCGACAGGATCGTGCTCGCCTGCCTCGCGAAGCAGTCCTCCGCGCGGCCGAAGAGCTTCTCCGAGGTGCTCGAGCGCGTGAGCGCGGTCCGCGAGATCGAGTCGGTCTGGATCGCTCCGCCCGGGGCGCGGGGCTGCGGCGCGTGCGGCTGGATCTCGCTCGGCCGCGATCGCGCCTGTCACCTCTGCGGCAAGCGGACGGAGAGGGGGTTGCTCTACGCGCCGGTGTCGCACCGATACGACGTGGTCCTGCCCACGATGGGCCGCGCGCCGGGCGAGGGGCGCGTCGAGATCGAGGGCGTCGAGTTCCGGCCCCGCGTGCCGCGCGCGGGCGAGGCCGTCGTCGTGACGGTGCTCCTCGGCAACCCGACGGGTTCACCGGCCGAGCGCGTGACGGTGCCGTACATCCTCCCGGACAAGGACGCGTTCGTGCACGTCGAGGGCGGGAGCCGTCACGGCTTCCGCGGCACCGTGCCGCCCACCGCGCCGGGCGCCCCGATCCGCGTGTCGTGGAGTCTCCGGCCGCTGCGCGAGGGCACGTACCGGATGCGCCCGCCGAGGGCCTCCTTCCCGACGGGCGACGGCAGGCGGCGCACGGTGAAGGGCGAGCCGGTCGAGCTCGTCGTCGAGCGCGGCGAGACGGCGCCGCTCGTCGGCCGCCGCGCCGAGATCGATCGTCTGCGGGCGGCGCTCGACGCTGCGGCCGCGGGGCGGGCGGGAGTGGCGCTCATCGTCGGCGCGTCCGGCGCGGGGAAGTCGCGGCTCGCGCGCTCGCTGCGCGCGCGCGCGGAGGAGCTCGGGTTCGCGTGGGCGCGCGGACGGTGCCTCGCTCGCGGCGCCGAGGTGCGCGGCGCCCTGCGGGAGGCGTTGCGCCAACTGCTGGACCTGTCTCGCGGATCGGCGCGCGCGCCGCAGATCGCGGCGGCGGTGCTCGAGTTCCTCGGCTCGAACGCGCGCTCCGAGCCGGGACTCTCGCAGTTCCTCGTCGACGAGCTCCTCGTCCGCGCGGGCGAGCCGGGCGAGAGCCCCGTCCATCTCTGGTCGCGCTTCGCCGCCGCAGCGGCGCGCCGCCGGCCGCTGATGCTCGTGCTCGACGACGTCCACGAGGAGCCCGAGGTCGCGTCGATCGCGCTGCACATGGCGGAGCACGCGCGGCGCGAGGGCGTGGCGTTCTTCGCGGTCCTCACCGCGCGTCCCGAGTTCGAGGGCGGGGAGTTCGGCGAGATGGCGCTCGGCGCCGGCGAGGACGGCGCCGCCGCGACGCCGGGCGCCCTGGTCGTCCGCCTCGGGCCGCTCTCGCGCGAGGAGTCCGAAGAGCTCGTCGATCTCGCGTTCCGGCCGAACGACTTCGAGACCACGGCTCCGTGGCTCGCGCCCGAGATCGCGTCGATCTCCGGCGGCAACCCGGTCTTCCTCACGAGCCTCGTCGAGACGATGAAAGCCGGGTCCGAGACGAGATCGGCGGTGGTGCACACGCAGGGCGGGAGGTGGACCGCGGCCGAGGGCGCCACGCCCGAGCGGCTCCGCAAGAACGTGCCGCCCCGCCTCTCCGAGCTCGTACTCGCGCGCGTCGCGGAGCTCCCGGAGGAGGCCGGTGTCTTCGCCGCCGCGGCCGCCGTGCTCGGCGACACGTTCGAGACGCCGCTGCTCCGCGCCCTCCTCGAGGACCCGCGCACGTTCGAGCGCTCGCTGCGCACTCTCGAATCGGCGGGCGTGCTGCGCGAGATCCCGGGCGAGAAGCCGCGCATCCGTTTCCGCGAGCCGCTCGTCTGCGAGGTGCTCGCCCGGGAGCTCGAGACGGCGAACATCGACGAGTTCCAGCGCCTCCACGGCATCGCGGCGGACAAGCTCGCCGTCCGGGCCGACGCGCGCGACGCCGAGCGCCTCGCGCGGCACCTTCTCGCCGCAGGGCGGAGCGACGAGGCTCTCGCCGCCCTCCTCGTCGCCGCGCGCCGCTTCGCCGACCGCCAGGCGTACCGCCGCGCCGCCGGTGTGCTCGCCGATGCGGGGCGCCTGATCCAGAGCGGCGTCCGCGTCCTGCGCAACGACCGCGTGGCGTACTCGCTGCTCCGCGGCGAGGTGCTCCGCTTCGCGGGCGACTACGAGGGTGCCCTCGCGGCGTACAAGGCGGTCGTCGACGCCGATTCCACGAGCCGCACCGACGAGGACTCGCTCGCGTCCGCGTACAGCAAGATGGGAAAGGTCCACGAGGCGCTCGGTCAGCTCGACGAGGCCCTCTACTGCTACGCGATCGGGCTCTCGATCCGCCGGGAGTCGGGCCGCGTGAAGGACGCGCCGCTCTCGATGGTGAACCTCGCCGGGCTCCACCTCCTGCGCGGCGAGATCCACCGCGCCGAGGACTACCTCGACTCCACGGTCGCGGAAGCAGAGGCCGTCGGCAACCACTGGGCGCTCGGGCGGGCGTTCGGCCTCCGAGCGAGGATCTCGGTCGCGCGCGGCGACACGCGGGAGGCGCGCGGTCTCGTCCGCCGCGCCCTCAGCGAGGCGCGGCTCGCGCCCGATCGCAGCGGCAAGTCCGACGCGTGGACGATGCTCGGCCACGCGAACTTCCGCGAGGGACGCGCCCAGCGGGCGCTCGCGCACTTCCGCCGGGCGCTGCGCCTCAGGCAGGAGATCGGCGACCTCGCCGCCGTCGGCACGTCGTGGTCGGACCTCGGCACCGCGCACGAAGCCGCGGGCGAGATCGAGAGCGCTCTCCTCGCCTTCCGGCGCGCGGCCGAGACGGCGCGGCGGACGTCGTCGCAGCGCGGTCTGGCACTCGCCCTGACGAACCTCGGCCGCGGACAGATCGAGGCGGGCTTCCCGCGCAAGGCGCGCGAGATCCTGACGGAGGCGCGCGAGTGCCAGCGTCGCGCGGGCGACCCGCCCGGCGCCGCGTGCACGCTCGCGGACCTCGCCCGGGCGGCCCGCCAGCTCGGTCACGTCGATGAGGCGTCGGTACTCCTCGACGAGGCGCGCGCCCACGCCACCGGGCGCGGGGATCACGCGGTCGAGGCCTACGTCACCCTGGAGTCGGCCGAGGCCCGCGCGGCGCGCGGCGACCGGGCCGCGGCAGCGCAGGAGTGCCGGGAGGCGGTAGCGCGACCGGGCGTCTCGCCGGACCTGCGCGTCGGTCTCCACGCGCTCGCGGCGGAGCTGGGCTCCGACCTCGCGGCGGCGCGCGAGGCCGTCGAGCTCGCTTCGGGGAGCGCCAGCCCTTGGGTGAGGGCACGGGCACTCGCAGCACAGGCTCGCGTGGAGGCGGCGCTGGGCAACGCGCCGGAGGCCGAGGCGCATCTGCGCCGGGCCGCGGGCGCCCTCCTGAACTCGGGCACGCGCGACACGCTGCTCTACTCCGTGCTGCTCGACCAGTCCCGACTCCTCGCCGTCCACGACCCCGCGGCCGCGGAGGCGGCGCGGGCGCGCGCGGCCGAGCTGCGGGCCGAGCTCCTCGCGCGAGGCTACTCCGAGGCGGCAGGCACGGGATTCCCGCTGGACGCTCCGGCGGGGCACGCATAGAGTTCGAACCCGCGCGGCCACGATCCGCGGGAACCCAGCTTGGCCGACCCCCAGTCCTTCCGTCTGCCCAACGACCTCGAACAGGTTCCCGCGCTGCGGGGTCTGTTCGAGCGGTCGTGCAGCGAGGCGGGTGTGGGCGACGACGAGCGCGAGAAGCTGAAGCTCGTCTTCACCGAGCTCGTCAACAACGCGATCGAGCACGGCTGCACGCGACCGAGCGACACGGTCGAGGTGTGGTTCCGGATCAGCGAACCCGAAGTGGAGATCGAGGTGTCCGACCCGAGCGGCTCCCTGACCCAGGAGGACTTCACGACGAGCGACGCGACGGGCTTCGCGGACACCGGACGCGGGGCGGGACTCTTCCTCGTGCAGGCGCTCTCGGACGAGGTGACCGTGCGCCCGGGCGACCGGGGCGGCACGACGGTGCGCGTGGTCATCCGCCGCGGCGGGGGAGCGGGCTCATGAGCGGCGTCGAACGAAGGACGGGTGTGTTCATCCCGCCGGGCGCGCGAACCGAGCGCGAGGAATACTCGGAGCTCCTCACCGGCGACGCCGCGGCCGACAGGAAGCGGGTGGCGATCCTGCTCGAGACGATCGCCGCGGTGAACTCCAGCGTGAAGGTCGAGGACGTCATCCGGAGCGTCGTCGACAAGAGCATCCAGGTGACCGGCGCCGAGCGCGCGATCATCATGCTGCTCGACGACGACAACGTGCTGCGCATCGCGCTCGCCCGCGACCTCGCGGGACGCGACCTCGGCAAGAACGTGCAGTACAGCCAGTCCGTCGCGATGCGCGTGCAGCGCGAGGGCCGCGGCATCTGCCTCATCGACACCGCGAACCAGGGCGACATCTCGCTCGGACAGTCGATCCTCGACCTGAAGCTCCTCACCGTGATGTGCGTGCCGCTTCGCGTGAAGGACCGGATGACCGGCCTCCTCTACGTGGACAGCAAGGCGTCGGCGAAGGAGTTCAGCGACAAGGACCTCACGCTCTTCAAGGCGCTCGCGGGACAGGTGGCGCAGGCCGTCGACAACGCGCGCCTGCTGCAGCACTACGTCGAGAAGCAGCGCATGCAGGAGGAACTGCACGTCGCGCAGCAGATCCAGCAGTCGCTCCTCCCGCGCGGCGGACTCCAGGCTCCGGGCCTCGACATCGCCGGGCTCTCGGTGCCGTGCGAGGAGACGAGCGGCGACTACTTCGACTACGTGAAGCGTTCCGGCGGGCGCCTCGGCCTCGTGATCGGCGACGTGTCGGGACACGGTCTCGGCGCGGCACTGCTCATGTCCACGGCGCGAGCCTTCCTCCGGGCGTTCGCCGCGACCGACGTCAATCCGGCGGAGCTCGTCACGCGGCTCAACCGCTTCCTCTCCGAGGATGTCGAGACCGGCCGCTTCATGACGCTCTTCTACGGCGAGATCGCGCTGAAGGAGCGCACGATGACGTACGTCCGCGCAGGGCACAACGAGCCGGTCATCTACCGCCGCGAGACCGACGTCTTCGAGGACTTGGGCGAGGGCGGCGTCGCCCTCGCGGTGATCGACAACTTCGAGTTCACCTCGACGGGGCCCCTGCCGCTCGGCAAGGGCGACGTCATCGTTCTCTACACAGACGGGATCGTCGAGGCGATGAGCCCGTCCCGCGAACCCTTCGGGATCGACCGCATGAAGGAGATCCTGAAGAGGAACCGCGACCTCCCTGCCAAGGAGATCGTGGCGAAGATCCGGCAATCAGTCAGGGACCACACCGGCACGGACGTCCGCGAGGACGACCTCACGCTGGTGGTGGCGAGGGTGGTCTAGATGGAAGTCCTCAGCGCGACCGAAGAAGGCATTCGTTTCCTCGGCTTCGTGGGTGCCTTCGACACACCCGAGGTCGACGGATTCCAGGCCCACGTGGACGGGGCGATCGACGAGCAGATCTTCAAGGTCGTCATCAACCTCGGGCAGATGTCGTTCATCAACTCGACCGCCTTGGGCGCGCTCATCCGCGCGCAGAAGCGGCTGAACCAGTACGGCGGCGACCTCGCCCTCGCGGAGCCGTCGGCGTTCGCGTCGGGCGTCTTCAAGACGCTCGGCATCGACCGCAAGATCAAGACCTTCAAGTCCGAGGCGGAAGCCGTCGAGTACATGAAGTCGGTCGGCTCGGAAGGCGTCGGCGTCGAGGGCGAGCAGCAGGTCAGCTTCGCCTTCGTGGACCGCGCGCAGACGGCCGTCGCCGGCGACGACGCCCGCGTGGGGCTCTTGAAGGCGATCGGCGAAGTCGGGATCACGCTCCAGTGGGAGAACCTCGACAACCTCGACGTGGACAAGATGTTCGTCGTGAACGCGCCGCTGCGCCTGCGCTTCCAGCTCCCGCTCTACCACGAGACGCACCTCTTCACGGCCGACGCGACCGTCGTCTCCGCGAACATCACGGCGGGCGGGCGGGTCACGGTCCAGGCGAAGTTCGTCAACCTGAAGGACGTGGAACGCCGCGCGATCCAGCAGTTCGTGCGCGACCTGCGCTACCTGAAGGGCGAGCTCTCCTAGCCGCGGCGCCGCCGAGCGATCGTCTCGGCGTCACGCTTTCGTTTCGAGCGCGGACCTCCTACCATGCGCCCCGATCCATCGATCGGGAGGTAGCACGATGAAGGCGACGGCGTTCTGGGCGGTGGCGTTGCTCACGGTCGCCGCGGGCTGCGGGGACCCGAAGTCCGGAGATGGAGCGGGTCCGGCGGCGGGCGGCGCCGGCGACGGTCCGATCAAGGTCGGCGTCGCGGGGCCCCTCACCGGAGGTCAGGCCAAGAACGGCGAGGATCTCCTCGACGGGGCCACGATGGCGGTCGAGGAATGGAACGCGAAGGGCGGCGTCCTCGGCCGCAAGATCGAGATCGTCACGCGCGACGACCAGGCGGAACCGAAGCTCGCGCCGGCGGCCGCGCAGCAGCTCGTCTCGGAGCGCGTCGTGGGCGTCATCGGCCACTTCAATTCGGGCAGCACGATCCCCGCGTCGGAGATCTACCACAAGGCGGGGATCGTCACGATCACGCCGTCGTCGACGAACGAGTTCGTGACCGACCGCGGGTACCCGGACGTGTTCCGGGTCTGCGGTCGCGACGACCGCCAGGCGCCCGCTGCGTCGAACTTCATCGTCAACGTGCTCAAGGCGAAGCGAGTGGCGGTCTTCGACGACCGCACGGCGTACGGGAAGGGCCTCGCCGACAACGTCGAGAAGGGGCTCGTGGGCAAGGTCGAGATCGTCTTCCACGAGGGCTTCGCCAAGGAGGAGCGCAACTTCCGGCCGTACCTGTCGAAGCTGAAGGACGCGAACGTCGACGTCTGGTACTTCGGCGGCATCTACGAGCAGGCCGCTCCCATGGTGATCCAGGCGCGGCAGCTCGGGATCACGGCGCCGATGATGAGCGGCGACGGCGTGCACGGCTACGACGAGGGCTTCCTCAAGGTCTGCGGCAAGGACTGCGAGGGAACACTGACCACGTTCCCCTTCACGAGCGCCGACTTCCCGGAGAAGTACAGGAGCCGCTTCTCCGGGAAGAGCCCGGGGCCGTACGCGGTGTTCAGCTACACCGCGGCGCAGGTCCTGATCGGCGGCGTCTCGAAGGCGGGAGCCGCGGATGGCCCGAGCGTGGCGAAGGCGATCCACTCGAACACCTTCGACACGCCGATCGGCAACATCGAGTTCGACGCGAAGGGCGACATCAAGGAACGGCCCGAGGGCAGCTACCTGGTCTGGGTCGTGAAGGACGGCCGTCACGTCCTCTACTCCGGCCGCTGATCGGCCGGCGTAGCGCGTGCTCCAGGCTCTCCTGAACGGGGTCGTCCAAGGCGCGATCTACGCCATCGTGGCGCTCGGCTACACGATGGTCTACGGCATCCTCACGCTGATCAATTTCGCGCATGGCGAAGTCGTGATGATCGGTGCGTACGCCGGCGTCGTCACACTGGCGGGTCTCACCGGCTCCGGCGCCGTGGAGAGCGCGGGGTTCGTCCCGTGTCTCGCGGCGTCGATCGTCGCGGCGATGTGCGTCGCCGCGGCGTACGGCTTCTCGATCGAACGGATCGCCTACAGGCCGCTGCGCCGCGCGCCGCCGCTCTCGGCGCTCATCAGCGCGATCGGCGTCTCGATCGTCCTGCAGAACTACGTCATGCTCTCGCAGCCGGGCCGCTCGGCACCGATCTACGCTCCGACGGGCACCGATGCCTACCGCGCCACGTTTGGTGGCGTGATGCTGCAGTTCGACCCGGGAGACTTCGGCAAGTCGATCGACCGGTTCGTGCAGGGGCTCGGCTGGGACCGCTTCTACGTCGGCACCGGCGCGGTCACGGTCCTCGACGCGGTCATCGTCGTCCTATGCGTCGCCATGATGGCCGGGCTGTGGACGTTCGTTCAGCGCACGCGGACCGGCCGCTCCATGCGGGCGACGTCGCAGGACCGGGTGATGGCGGGTCTCGTCGGCGTCGACGTGAACCGGGTGATCTCGACCACGTTCGTCATCGGGTCCGCGCTGGCGGCGGTCGCGGGGGTCCTCATCAGCCTCTACACGACGCAGGCGAAGTTCGACATGGGGTTCAGCGCGGGTCTCAAGGCGTTCACGGCGGCGGTCCTCGGC
The DNA here is from genome assembly GCA_031404455.1 of Planctomycetia bacterium. GTDB lineage: Bacteria > Planctomycetota > JAJSAM01 > JAJSAM01 > JAJVHW01 > JANNHP01. Next base: position 16,088 of record JANNHP010000443.1, read on the forward strand.
GGCATCGGCAACATCCCCGGCGCCATGGTCGGAGGAATCCTGCTCGGCGTCGCCGAGGCGGCCGGGATCCAGGCGTTCGGTGCGCCGTACAAGGACGTGTACGCGTTCGTGCTCCTCCTCGCGGTGCTGATCCTCAGGCCGAAGGGCATCATGGGCGAGCGTGTCGCGGAGAAGGTATGACGCAGTCGCGGCTCGTGCGTCTCGTCCTCGCGTCCGTGGCGGCTTTCCTCCTCTCCTGGCCGTTCGTCGCGCTCGGAGCCGACGAACGGACCGGCTTCACGGTGACGGCGTGGCCTGCGTTGCAGGTCGCTCTGCTCGTCGTGGTCTCTGGTCTTGCCTTCTGGGCACTCATCGAGATGAAAGAGCGATGGCCGGCGGCGGCGGCTCCGCTGCACTCGGCGCCGCGACGTGCGATGAGCCGGTGGGCCGCCCCTGGCGCGCTGTTCGTCGCGTTGGCCGTCTACCCGCTGTTCCGTCCGCCGGCGGACCCGATGCTCGGCCTCGTGCTCGACACCATGACGTTCGCCACCATCGCGGTGGGGCTGAACATCACGATCGGAATGGCCGGGCTGCTGGTCCTCGGACACGCGGCGTTCTGGGCGGTCGGCGCGTACACGTTCGTCCTCCTGACGGTCCACTTCCACTTGAACTTCTGGATCGCGTTCGCCGCTTCCGGTGCGTCCGCGGCGGTCGTGGGCTTCCTGATCGGGCTGCCGGCGCTTCGATTGCGCGGCGACTACCTCGCCGTCGTCACGCTGGGATTCGGCGAGGCGGTCCGCTGGGTCCTCAAGAACGAACAGCACGTGACCGGAGGGGACGCCGGCATCCCCGGCTCGGAGATCCGCGGCAATCTCTGGGAGCCGCAGGGCTTCCTCGGCGACTGGCTCTGGCAGCCCGGCTCGGGCTCCGACGTGCTGCGCGAGTGCTACTGGTTCGCGCTGGGCCTGCTCGCGGTCTGCGTGCTCTGCGTGACGCTCCTCTCGCACTCGCGCCTCGGACGCGCGCTCTTCGCCCTGCGCGAGGACGAGACGGCCGCGCGGTGCATGGGCATCGACACGGTGCGGATCAAGCTGATCGCGTTCACGTCGTCCGCGATGTGGGCCGGCCTCGCCGGAGTCGTCACCGCCGAGTACCGGGGTTCGATCTCTCCCGACCTCTTCGACTTCAACATGAGCGTGCTGTTCGTCGCCATGGTGGTTCTCGGCGGACTCGGCTCGGTGTGGGGATCGGTGCTCGGTGCGACGCTCCTCTGGACCATTCCGGTGCTCCTGCAGGACTTCTTCCCCGACATCCAGCGGTTCCGCATGCTCGCGTTCGGCGCGGTGATGTGCGCGATGATGGTCGTGAAGCCCGACGGACTCCTCGGCAAGAAGGGGTCGAAGTGACCGCCCTCCTCGAGGCCCGCTCCGTCACCAAGCGCTTCGGTGGTCTCGCGGCCGTCGACGACGTGAGCTGCGTCGTCGAGGAGGGCGCCATCACCGCAGTGATCGGACCCAACGGCGCCGGGAAGACGACGTTCTTCAACTGCATCACCGCCGTCGCGCCGCCGACGTCGGGGGAGATCCTGTTCGAGGGACGCCGCATCGACGCGCTGAAGCCGCACGTCGTCACGCGCCTCGGCATGGCGCGGACGTTCCAGAACATCCGGCTCTTCCGCCAGATGACGGCGCTCGAGAACGTCGTCACCGCGCGGCACTGCCGCACGCGCTCGGGCGTGGTCGCGAGCCTCCTGCGCCTGCCGTCGATGCGAGCGGAGGAGCGCCGGTCGCGCGAGATCGCGGAGGGGCTCCTCGATTTCGTGGGGCTCTCGCAGTGGAGCGACGTCGGTGCCTCGAACCTCCCGTACGGCGACCAGCGGCGTCTCGAGATCGCGCGGGCGATGGCGACCGAGCCGCGCCTGCTCCTCCTCGACGAACCCGCCGCGGGCATGAACCCGAAGGAGAGCCAGAATCTCGTGGAGCTCATCCGCCGGATCTCGGCGCGCGGGATCACGGTCGTGCTGATCGAGCACCACATGAAGGTCGTGATGGGCATCAGCACGCACGTCGTCGTCCTCGACCACGGCGAGAAGATCGCCGACGGCACGCCCGCGGCCGTCCGCACCGATCCCGCGGTGATCGAGGCCTACCTCGGGAAGGAGGACGTCGAGTGAGCGCCGTCCTCGAGGTCTCGGGGCTCCACGCGCGCTACGGCGGCGTCCACGCGCTGAAGGGCGTGTCGCTCACGGTCGGCGCGGGAGAGATCGTCGCGCTCATCGGCTGCAACGGCGCCGGCAAGACGACCACGCTGATGAGCATCTCGCAGGTACTGCGTCCCTCCGAGGGCTCCGTGAAGTTCATGGGACGCGAGATCGTCGGCGTGCCGCCGCACGAGGTCGTCGCGGCCGGTCTCTGCCAGGTCCCCGAGGGACGCCGCATCTTCCCGCGGCTCACGGTGCGCGAGAACCTGGAGATGGGCGCCTTCCTCGTCCGCGACAGGGCGCTCATTGCGAAGCGCATGGACGAGGCGTTCCGAATCTTCCCGATCCTCGGCGAGCGCGCGGGACAACTCGGCGGCACGCTCTCGGGCGGCGAACAGCAGATGCTCGCGATCGCGCGCGCGCTGATGCTCGAGCCGAAGGTGCTCCTCCTCGACGAGCCGAGCCTCGGCCTTGCGCCGCTCATCGTGGTGAAGATCTTCGAGGTGATCCGCTCGCTGCGCGACCGCGGGATCCCGGTGCTGCTCGTGGAGCAGAACGCGCACATGGCGCTGCGCACCGCCGACCGCGCCTACGTGCTCGAGACCGGCGAGGTCACGCGCGAGGGACGGGCGTCGGCACTCCACGACGACCCGGCGATCCGCGAGGCCTACCTCGGCGCGTGAAAGACGCCGCTCAGTCGGTCAGCGCGAACCGGACGGGGACGCGCAGCGATCCCGCGACCGGCACTCCGTCGCAGAGCGCCGGGGCGAACGTCCAGGCGGGCGCGGCGTCGCGGGCGGCGTCGTCGAGAGCCGATCGGCCGCTCGTCTCCGCGACCTCCGCGGACGTGACGCGGCCGTGCGCGTCGATGGCGAGGACGAGGACGACGCGCCCTTCCCATCCGCGTGCGCGGGCCTTCGACGGGTAGAGCGGCGACGGAAGTTCGCCGACGATCGACGGACCGCACGTGGCGCCGCTCCCGGCGACGCGTCCGTTCCAGCCGGTGCCCGTTCCGTCAGTCCCGGCGCCGCGACCCGTGCCGAACTCGGCCGTTCCGTCGCCGGCGACCGCCGCGCCTCCCGGACCGCCGGATCCGCCCACGCCGATCCCGCCGCCCGCTCCAGGATTCTGGCCAGGACCGTCGCCCTGTTCCGCGCCCGCGCCGCCGCGTCCGGGGCGGAGCGAGACGAGGTCGTGGAGACGCCGCGCCTGCGCGAACGTGGGCGCAGACGGCGCCGCGCGAGGTTCGGAGGCGACCGGTTCGTCGGCGCAGCGATCCGCGGCGAGCGCGGCGTCCTCGGCCTCGACTTCGGCGGCGACCACACGTTCGGCGGAAAGCCTGGGAACGCGGGGCGCCTCGGCCCGCGGAGCCGTCACGACGACCGCATCAGGCGCGTCGCTGCGTGGCGCCCACGTCAGGCGCGCGGCGAAGTGGGCGGGGAACTCCGGTGCGTCCGCCGAGCGCTCATTCGCGATCGCGCCCGCGGGCAGGATCGCTGCAGCGGCGAGGAGGACTGAGTGGAGGACGACCGAGGCCGAGACCGCCGCCGGCCGGTTGGTGCCAAGGCGGAATCGGTCGTGGGAGCGGGACTTCGTCGTCATCGAACTGCCATTCTCAACGGTCGCCCCGGTCGCGGGGATCGGCTATTCCGGGACGAGCCGTCCGCGGACGCTCGCGACGCCCTTCCTCGAGAGCCGCACCGCCTTCTGACCCGTCGACCCGATCTCGATCGTCTTCGTGCGGTGGATGTGCTTCAGGACGATCGGGACGACCTTCACGTCGGGGAAGACCCGCAGCGTCTGGAAGTGGGCCTCGACGTCGTCGGCGGTCGTCTCCGATACCCCGCGCGTCAGGAACCAGACCGCGGCGAGGACGGCGTCGCGTTCGCTGCGGCGGCCGGGCATCGCGGCGAGCCTCCCGTAGAGAGTGGCCGGGTCGGACGACGGCTCGACCTGGGGGACCTGGGGCCCGTCCTCCTCCTCGGCGGAGTAGTGCTGCGCCGGCGCCCGGACGGGCTCGAAGCGCTGCACGGGCTCGGGCCGTGGCGGGTACCACGTGCGCGGTTGCGACGGCGACGGACGCGCGCCGCCCGCGGCGCCCACGGCGCCCACGGCGACCGGCGCGGGCATCGCGACCGGAGCCCTCGCCGGCTGGAACAGCGCGGGCGCGGCCGGGCGCGGGGCGGCGGCCGTCGCGGGACGCGCGACCGCGGTGGTGGCCACGGCGGCGGGCGGGATGGGCCCGGCAGCGGAAGCGATGGGTTCGGGCGGGGCCTCGGGTCCTCCGAGGTACGGTCGGAGCAGTTCGTTCCACATCTGTCCGCGGCCCGAGAACTCGATCTTGACTCTGTCCCTGCGGATGACGGCGCGCATGGTTGCTCCGGCTGGTGGGGCGGTTCTTCTCGCCGGCGTGAGTATCCCGAAGGAGACCCCCCTCCCGAGCATCCAAATCCGCGGGCGCAAGGGGCCATTTCAAAGATCTTCCGCGCCGTCAGGCGACGACGGCGTCCGGGTCCACGTCGTCCCGCCAGGCCAGGAGTCCGCCTCGCAGGTTGCGGACGCGGTCGAAGCCGGCGCCGCGCAAGAGTTCGGCCGCCCGCTCGCCGCGCGGGCCGACGCTGCAGAAGACGACGATCTCCCGGTCGCGGGGCAGCCCGGGCGCTGCGGCGAGGATCTCTCCCAGGGCGACGTTCCGGGCATTCGGCAACGATCCAGCCTCGAACTCCCACTCCTCGCGCACGTCGACGAGGGTCGGTGACTCGGTCCCCGCAACGAGCTTCGCGAGGTCGCGGGCCCCGATCGACGGCGTCGCCGGGCAGCCCGGACCGCCGAGCTCGACCGCCCGCGTGATCGTCGGCCTCTCGCCGCAGGCCGGGCACGCCGGGTCGCGGCGGAGCCGGACCTCGCGAAACGTCGCGGCGAGGAGGTCGATCAGCAGCAGACGGCCCGCGAGGGAGGTTCCCGCGCCGAGGAGGCACTTCACCGCCTCGGCCGCCTGGATCGAGCCCACGAGACCCGCCAGCGCGCCGAGCACGCCCGCCTGGGCGCAGTTGGGAACGAGCCCTTCCGGCGGCGGTTCCGGGAAGAGGCACCGGTAGCAGGGGCCGATCGGCGTGTGGAAGACGGACGCCTGCCCCCTCGAACCGGAAGATGCTCCCGTAGACGTACGGCTTCGCCGCTAGGACGCACGCGTCGCTGACGAGGTACCGCGTGGCGAAGTTGTCGCTGCCGTCGACGACCACGTCGTGCGCGTCGACGAGGGCCTGCGCGTTCGACGTCGACACGCGGTCCGGGACGGTCGCGATCGCGACGTGGGGGTTGAGCGCGCGGAGCCGGTCGGCGGCGGCAACGACCTTCGGACGCCCGAGGTCGGGCGTGCCGAAGAGCACCTGACGCTGGAGGTTGCTCGCGTCCACGACGTCGAAGTCGCAGATCGTGAGCCGTCCGACCCCTGCCGCCGCGAGGTAGAGCGCCGCCGAGGAGCCGAGACCGCCCGCGCCGACCACGAGGACCGACGACGCCTTGAGCCTGCGCTGGCCCTCCTCGCCGATCTCGGAGAGTGCCAGATGACGGCCGTATCGGCGGTACTCCTCGCGGCTGAGGGGAGGCAGCGGCTGCGACATCGGAGCCTATACTCGCACCGATGTTCACCCGTGTCGCCTCCGCCCTCGCCGTCGCCTCCGCGGCGCTGCTCCTCGTCGCGCTCCTCGCCGTGAGTGGCTGCGGCGGGAAGCCGTCCACGCCGGAGAAACTGTTCGAGAAGATCGCCGCGTACAACCTCGCGGGCGAGTCCGGCAAGATCTGGGATCTCCTGACCGAGGACGCCCGGAAGCGGGAGATCGCGGCGATCGAGGGCTACCGCGACTGGCTGCGCAAGAACCCGGATCCCAACGAGAAGATCACGCGGCAGTACAAGTGCACGCGCGAAGAGTTCATGGTGCTGCCGTGGGTCGAGCTCTACCGCCGCGAGAACCTCGGCAACGAGCGCGCGCTCGTCGATGCGAAGATCGTCGACCGCTCGCCCGACCCGCGCAAGCCCGGCGAAGAGGTGCTCACCATCCCGACGCCCGGCGGGCCGCGCGTCTACATGCGCGTCCGCAACGAGGGCGGCGGCTGGGCGCTCGTCGAGGTCATGGTCGAGGGGGGCGCGAAGAAGTGAGAGGGTGTGAAGAAACCCCACGCGAGCGACGGTTGAGCCCTGGCGAGCCCGCTGCAAGGCGCTCGCGTGAAGGCAACTCCGCTCAGTTTCCGAGCGCGAGCTACGCAGCAGCGGGCCGCCCGGGCTCAAACTCCCGTCGCTCCGTCCGG
>JANNHP010000444.1:0-10192 GCA_031404455.1 Planctomycetia bacterium
CCTGCGCCCAGTTCGCGGCGGAGTACGTGTCGTTGCCCTCTGCGTCGAGGAGAGCGCCGAGGCCGCCCGCCCACGAGTGACCGTCGGCGCCGTCGCCGCGACGGCCCATCGAGCAGCCCTGGGCGTTGGAGACGGAGAGGACCTTCGCGTCCTTCAACTGGTGATACGACGGGCGCTTCGTGACGACCGGGTCCGCGATCGCGACGTACTGGTCGTTGCCGGATCGGTCGGCGAGGACGCCGACGCCCGCGGCGCCGCCGAAGCCCTGTCCGTCCGATCGGATCTCGTACTTGTCCGCGCCGGCGGCATCGAAGAGGAGGCCGACGCCGAAGAACCCCGCGCCCTGGCTCTCGTACCACCCCATGCGGGTGTCGTCGCCGGCGAGATCGATGAGCGCGCCGAGACCGAACTGCCCTGCGCCCTGCGACAGCGAGCCGGCCGCGACGTAGAAGTCGTCCCCGCCGGCGTCGAGCAGCACGCCCACACCGCAGACTCCCGATCCCTGCGCGCGGTCCGCGCCTCCGTACTTGTCGGCTCCACCGAGGTCGAGCGCCGCGGCGACGGGACGTCCCGGGTCGGACGAAGCGATGCGTCCCATCCAGCCGTCGTCGCCGCCGAGGTCGACGACAAGGAACGCGCCTTCGTCGCCGAGATCGATCACGTCGTCGCCTTCGCCCGTGACGACGACGCGCCCCCACGGCGTCTCTTGCACGAAGCGCAGCGACTTCAGCGTCCCGAGCCGCGCCCCGACGAGCGGCGTCAGCGCCACGCGCGCCTGATCCAGCGCCTCGACCGTCTTCATCGACGCATACCAGAGGCTCGCCTCGTCCCACGTCCGCGCGACGTCGTCCACCGCGGGCTCGTAGTCGAGGGCGTCCACCTCCTCGGCGCCGAGGTCGAGGCGCCGCGCGACGGCCATCCGCTGCTCCATCGGGACGTTCCGGAACGCCATGTCGGCCCAGCGGTGTGCGTCGACGAGGTTCAGCACGAGTTGTCCGAGAACTTCGCTGATGTCCTTCGGCAACTTCGACGCCGCCTCCGCGAGGTCCTTCTCGACGGTCGGATACGGCGACTCCTGGCCGAACGTCACGTACTTCGACGGCCGCCCGGCGGCCTTGTAGACCTCGAAGATCGCCTGATCGAGCGGAGTCGGCTTCGCCGTGAGGTTGGCCGAGTACGCGCGCAACCCGCCGAACCGGCGGTTGATGCCGAGCGCGTGGACGGCCTGCATCAGCGCGCCCGATCCGCGCACGCCCTTGTCCGTCAGCGTCTCGGGCGTGAGGAACTGCTTCACTCCCGCGCCCATCGCGCGGACCCACGGCACCGTCGCGAACGGCTCGGCGAGGAGGTCGTCGAAGTGCCGCAGCTTGTACGGGACGATCGGGTAGCCCTCCCACGTGCCGCGCGCCTGCCAGCCGACGTCGCGGCGGGTGAGGTGCTGGATCGCGAGCGCCTCGTCGATCGCGTCCGGCGGCGCGGCCGACGGCGGGTCGCCGGCGCGGGCGGAGACGGCGCAGAGAGCGGCGAGGACGACGGCGGCGACGATCGGGCGAGACGGCATGGTTCCCTCCGCGACGCAGGATAGGACGAACGCGACGAAAACGGTTCGGAGACGTTTCCGACGCTTCCTCCGCCCGACCCGCCGCTTGCGCCGGGCGCGCCCCGCGTGCGACGCTCGCCGCGTGCCGCGCGCGAAGACCCCGTACCAGCTCTGCCTCGCGGAACTCCGCGCGGGCGGGATACTGATGGTCGCAGGTGGTATGCAGCGGAGTGTCACGACGATCGTCGCCGGCGCTCCGATCGGCGGCTCGTGGTGGGGACATGAGGCGGGGCGGAAGATCTACGATCTCTCCAAGCGTCTCCTCGCTCACAAGGACGTCCTCGCCGTCAAGCTCGTCGACGGGAAGGTCACGCTCGTCCATCGATCCCTCTGGCCGGACGTCCTCGCCATGGCGACGAGCGGCGCGCCGTGGCAGGTCGAGTGGCTCTCACGGCGGGAGGCGGAACTCCTCGAACTCGTCGAGGAGGAGGGCCGCGTCGTCGTCGATACCGAACTCGCCGAGAAGTTCGACGCCGCGCCGAAAGAGTTCGGGAAGTCGCTCGAGGCGCGGCTGCTCGTCCTCTCGACGAACGTCCACACCGACTCGGGCGCGCACGCCCGGGTGCTGACGTCGTGGTGGTCGTGGGCCGAGGAGAAGGGCGTCGCGCCGGAGCCGAACGAGCTCGACGCGCGCCTTCGCCTCGAGATCGCGGCGAAGACGCTCGGCCCGCGCGCGCGGCTGCCGTGGTTCATGGCGTCCGTGCGCCGCCGGTTCTGAGCGAGAAAGCGACGAAATCGGGTCGGAGACGGTACCGACGCTTTCTAGCGCTTTCGCGGCGGACGGCGCTCGGCGACTGCCGTCCGCGGGTCCTCCGGCCACGAGTGACGCGGATACCGGCGCTTCAGCTCGCGGCGGACCTCGGGGTACGTGTTCGTCCAGAAGCTCGCGAGGTCGTCGGTCACCTGCTGCGGACGGTGGTTCGGCGCGAGGAGGTGGAGCAGCACCTTGACGCGGCCGCCGGCGACGCGCGGCGTGTCCTTCCAGCCGAAGATCTCCTGGATGCGGACGGCGAGGACCGGCGGTCGCTCCGCTTCCCACTTCAAGGTGACGTGGCTCCCGCTCGGCACGGCGACGCGTTCCGGCGCCTCGCGGTCGAGCGCGGCGCGCTGACGGTGGTCGAGGCGTGCGCGCAGCGCCTCCGAGAGCGGCGCGCGACGGAGTTCCTCGAACGAACGCAGGCCAGCGCACAGATCGGGCAGCGCCGCGCGGACGGCGTCGTCGTCGAGCGGGGGCGGCGCGAGGTCGGGCATGACGCCGCGCAGGAACGCGACGCGAGCGCGGAGCGACGCGACCTCCGGCGCCGCGAGGTCGAGTGCGCGGTCGAGTCGCGTCGCGGCCGCCTCGGCGAGGAGACGATCGACGCTGCCGTCGTCGGGGAGGGCCGCGGGCGTCTCGTCGAGGACGAGTTCGTCGTAGCGAGTGCGGCGGACGGCGGAGACGCGCTCGGTCACGTCGTCGAACGTCACCTCGACCGACGTCTTCACCCGCGACGCCGGCAGCCACGCGCGTTCGACCGCCGACGCGCGGCGGACGAGCGCCTCGCCGCCCGCGCCGGCGTCGATCTCGACCGCGACGAAGAGTTCCGCGTCCGCGACGGCGCTCTCGTCGGCGAGCCGGACTCCGCGTCCGGTGACGAGCACCGCGCGCCGGTTGCCGGGCGTGCGCCGCTTCGCGAGCCGGTCCGGGAACCCGGCGAAGATCGCGCGCAGCACGGCCTCGTCCGCGTCCACGTCCGCGCGCGGCGCCTTGCCGAGCGCGTCGTCCACCGTGCGGACGAGGTCGTCGCGCGCGCGCAGCACGAAGTCCGCCGACGCCGCGTGGACCTCGCCGATCTCCGACGACCGCGAACCGCCGCGTTCCCAGCGCTCGAGAGCGTCCATGCGGTCGAGGACGTCGGACTCCGACTCATGCCGCGCGCCGCGAATGCGGCGATCGGCGCGGATCGGGTCGCGCTCGGCGAGGAGCGCCGCCGCCATCGCGGCCGGCCGCGGATGGCCGAGACGATGTCCCTCGACGACGAGGCGCGCGAGCCGCGGATGCACGGGCAGGCGCGCCATCGCTTCGCCCGTCTCCGTGAGATGTCCGTCCACGATCGCGTCCAGGCATCGCAGAAGATCCAGCGCCGACGCGAGACGCGCGGCGTCCGGCGCCTCGAACCACGGGAATGCGGCGGGCTCGCGCTCGCCCCACGCGAGCAGTTCGAGCACCGCGCCCGCGAGATCGATCCTCCTGACCTCCGGGACGAGTTCGGCCGGGAACGCGCGCTCCTCGTGCGCCGTCCACAGCCGCAACGCGATGCCCGGCGCGACGCGCCCCGCGCGGCCGGTGCGCTGCACGATCGACGACTTCGCGATCCGCTCGCTCTCCAGACGGTCCATGCCGATCGCCGGATCGTGGCGCATGACGCGCGCGAGCCCCGAATCGACGACGGCCGTCACGCCCTCGACGGTCACCGACGACTCCGCCACGTTCGTCGCGAGGACGACGCGCCGCCGCGGACCGGAGCGCAAGGCCGCGTCCTGCATCTGCGGTGGCAGGTCGCCGAAGAGTTCGCAGACATCGGCGCCGAGTCGCCGCGCGTCCGCCGCGATCCGTTCGCCGACGCGGCGGATCTCGCCGACGCCGGGCAGGAAGACGAGCACGTCACCCGTCGTCGCCGCGAGCGCGCGGCGCACACCGTCGGCCGCGACGTCCTCCACGCGGCGCGTGTCGGGACGCTCGAGGTGGCGGATCTCCACAGGATGCAGGAACCCGGCGCTCTCGACGACTGGCGCGTCGCCGAGGAAAGCCGCGACCGGCGCGGCGTCGATCGTGGCCGACATCGCCAGGATGCGGAGATCCGCCCGCGCCTCGCGCTGGACGCGGCGGCACATCGCGAGCGCGAGGTCGGCCGCGAGCGTGCGTTCGTGGAACTCGTCGAAGACGACCGCGCCCACGCCCTCGAGGTACGGATCGTCCTGGAGGCGCCGGAGCAGCACGCCTTCGGTGACGGCGACGATCCGCGTCCGCGGCCCGGCCTTCCTGTCGAACCGCACGACGTAGCCGATCTCGTCGCCGACGTTCCCGCCGCGCTCCATCGCGATCCGCCGCGCCGCCGCACGCGCCGCCACGCGCCGCGGTTCGACGAGAACGATCTGCCCCGTCCCCACGAGCCCCGCGTCGAGGATCGCCGGCGGCACACGGGTCGTCTTGCCCGCGCCCGCCGGAGCCCGCAGCACCGCGTTCGGCGCGCGGCGGAGTGCATCGAGGAGACGCGGCAGCGCTTCGTCGATCGGGAGCGGGTCGAGCGGCATCGTCGGACGTGGTTTACCCTCTCACCCCGTGACCAGCGCGATCCTCCTCGCCGCCGGGGCGTCGTCCCGCATGGGACGTCCCAAGGCGCTGCTGCCGATCGGCGGGCGACCGGCCGTCGAGACGATCGTCGCGACTCTGCGCGCGGGCGGCGCGGACGACGTGGTCGTCGTCGTCGGACGGCACGCGGCGGAGATCCGCGCGGGCGCCGATCTGCGCAGCGCTCGCGTCATCGACAACCCGAAGTGGGCCGCGGGCCGCACGTCGTCGATCCAGGCGGGTCTCGCGGCGCTCTCGCCCGGCGCCGAGTGGACGCTGCTCGCACTCGTCGACATGCCGCTGGTCCGCCCCGAGACCGTCCGCGCGCTCCTCGCGACGCCGCGCGACGACGCCGACGTCGTCGTCCCGGTCCACGACGGACGGCGCGGTCATCCGATCCTGCTGCGTCGCACGCTCTTCCCCGCGATCGCGTCGCTCGGTCCCGACGTGCCGCTCCGCGACATCGTCCGCGCGGCGCGCCGCGTGGACGTGCCGGTGGACGATCCGGGCGTTCTCGTCGACTTCGACGAACCGGACGACGTCCGCGTCGGCTGACGTCTACCCCTCAGGCCGAACGGTTCGCCGGGCGCGGCGCGCGAACGGCCACGTCCGGCGGGACGCCGCCGAGTTCGATGATCGCGCGGCGGCGCCGGTCGGCGAGCACGCCGAACACCGCGCCGTAGATGCCGATGAGCGACCCGCCGACGCCGCCCAGCCATCCACCGATCGCGCCCGCGCCCGCGAGACCGCCCCAGAGCGCCACGGCCGCGGCGCCGCCCGCGAAGAGCGCGACCGCGAGCGACGTCCCGACGAAGAGCGAACGCACGACGAACCTGCGGAAGTCGCGACAGAGACGGTCCACCTCGGTGGGGTCCGTCGCGGTCGAGAGATCCTGCTTCGTGCGGCCCGCGGCAATGGCCCAGAGCCCCCATCCCGCGAGGAAGAGCAGCGCACCGAACCAGAGATTGCCGACGACCCAGCCCCGCGTGCCCCACGAGACGCGGCCGTCCGCCGCGGCCCAGGCGACGACCGCCGCGGACGCGAGCAACGCCAGGATCGGCAGGGCCCAGAACCGCCGCGGGAGGATCGTCTCCTCGTCGCGCACGACGAGACTCGCCACGCGTCGCGTGGTCGCGGGCGGAGCGGTCCGTTCGGCGGCGATCGCCGCGCGATCGCGACGGATCAGCGGCAGGGCGCCGATCCACCAGCCGACGTGGAAAGCAGCGCCGCCGAGCACGAACGGGATCGCGGGCGCGTTCTCGAGGCCGTACATCGCCGCGACGGCCGCGCCGCTGAACGCGAGCGCGATGACGATCGTGCGGCGCAATGCGAGACGCCCCGCCTCGCGCGTGCCCTCCGTCATCGAACGCATCCGCACGGTCTGCGTGAGGACGGCGAGCGTCGGCGCCCACGCCATCGTCAGGGCGAACACGATTCCGATCGTCACGACGTCACCTCCTTGCGCGACGCCGCGAGGGCGCGCTCCACCACCGTGCGGACCTCGTCGGGCGTGAGCCCTGCGAGCCGCGCCTCGGCCGCCGCGTTGGCGACGGCGCTCGTCAGCGCCTCGCGCGCGGCGGCCTTCCCCTCTCCCGGGACGCGGTCGGTCACGACCACGACGCCCTGACCGTGTCTCACGCGGACGAGGCCGTCCTCTTCGAGGCGCCGGTAGGCCCGCGCCACCGTGTTCAGGTGGATGCCGAGGTCCCCCGCGAGCTGACGGACGGACGGCAGGCGTTCGCCGACCTTCACCCCGCCCCGCGCGATGGCCTCGCGCAGTCCGCGCACGATCTGCGCGTAGAGGGGCTCCCGGGAGTCGAGGTCAATCTCCAGCACGCGCCAGACTGTACCACTGTCTGCAACAGTTGTCTATGCGGGATTTCGCACGCGCCGCCTCGGCGCGTGCAAAATCCCGCAGGTGAAGATCTACCTCGCCTCCCCCCGCGGCTTCTGCGCCGGCGTCGACTACGCGATCGAGATCGTGGAGCGCGCGCTCGACCGCTTCGGCGGCCGCGTGTTCGTGCGCCACGAGATCGTCCACAACAAGCAGGTCGTGGACCGACTGCGCCGCATGGGCGCCGTCTTCGTCGAGGAGACGGACGAGATCCCGAAGGGCGAGACGGTCGTCTACTCCGCGCACGGTGTCGCGCCGCAGGTCCGCGACGAGAGCCGCGTCCGCTCGCTGCGCGAGATCGACGCCACGTGCCCGCTCGTGCGCAAGGTCCACGAGGAGTCGCAGCGTCTCGCGCGCGACGGCTACCAGATCCTCTTGATCGGCCACCGCGGCCACGTCGAGGTCATCGGCACGTTCGGCGAGGCGCCGGACCGCACGACGCTGATCGAGACGCTCGCGGACGCGGAGCGCGTCGAGGTCGCCGATCCGGCGAAGGTGGCCTATCTCACGCAGACCACGCTCTCGGTGGACGACACCGCGGAGATCGTGGCGAAACTGCGCGAGCGCTTCCCGTCCATCGTCGGCCCGGCGCGCGACGACATCTGCTACGCCACGCAGAACCGTCAGAACGCGGTGAAGGAACTCTGCCGCTTCGTGGACTGCGTGCTCGTCGTCGGCGATCCGCACTCCTCCAACAGCAACCGCCTCGTGGACGTCGCGCGCCGCGAGGGCCATCCCGCGTGGCTCCTCCAGAACGCGGAGCAGGTCGAGGGCCGCCTCGCCGACGCGAAGAAGGCGCTCGGCCGCGACATCGGCGCCGTGGGCCTCACCGCGGGCGCGTCGGCCCCGGCGGATCTCATCGACGCCGTCCTCGCGAAGCTCGAAGCACTCGGCGGCGAGCGAGCGGACGAGATCGTCACGGCGCGCGAGAAGATCCAGTTCGCGCTGCCGCCGGCGCTCAGGGACTGAGCTACTTCGGGGCGAAGCCGGCAGGAAGCGGGTGCTCGTCGCTTCGGTCGTCGATGCAGAAGGCGAGGCGAGGCAGGTCGACGGCGAGGTTCATTCGCTGGGTTGGCGGCATCGGATCGGAGACCGAACTCCGTTCGATCGCACGGCCGTTGAGGCGGAGGGATGACGGCGCGGACCCTTCCTCGAATCTCAATCCGGAGCGTTCATACGTGCTGGAGTCGAGCGCATCGATGGACTCGACGCCAGCCCGAACGGCCACATCGATCACCGCGAGCGCCGTTCGGGTCGGAGTGCGCGGATCGATCCGCAGCAGCACCGACTTTTTCTCGGCCTTCGCCCACACACGGCGCAGGTCGGCGAACAGAACCTGAAGCTGTACGTGGTTCGTAGTCGGTGCGACGTCGATGATCTGCTGCGCGATGAGTCGGAGAGTCCTGCCACCGTCATCTACATGCGGCGGCAGCGATCCCAGCGCGCCCTCCCTCCCGTCGTTCTCGCCTCGAACGGCGAGACAGATGCGCCTGACCTTCGCGGAACCGCACGACACGATCAGCGATTCCAGGACGCGCCACGGCAATCCACCGTCCACGCGCAGCACCAACGCAGCGTTTGGCATCTCACCGACGCGCCGCTTCAACTCCCGGATGAGCGGACCCTCACCGTCGTACGTCGTCCCTTCCACCACGATCCGCCCGTCCGCCGTCACGTTGACGACGTGCCGATGCGCCGGGTCCGGGAAGTCGCCGACGGTGCCGATCACCGGGACATCGATGCCGTCCAGCGTCTCGTGCGCCGAGAGGCGCTCGACGGACGCGGTGTCCGTCGTCGCGAGGAGCGCGACGATCACGATCGCGAGCGAGAGGAACGCCGCGCCGAGGATCCATCCGATCTTCACCGGACGGATGGTAGCGGGAGGAGGCGGTAAGAACGGGTCGGGTACGTTCTTACCGCTATCAGTTCGGCGCGGGGAGCGTCGTGCGGACGTCGGCGGCGTGCGGCCCGCCGGAACGGGCGATGTCGCGGTGGAGCGGGACGTTCGCGACGAGCGCCTCGCGGCACTCGGCGGGCGCGTTCGCGACGAGGACGTCGAGGAGACGCCGCGCCTCGGCCGCGTGCGTCGGGTCGCCGGTCGCGCCGGCGAGGAGCCAGCGCGTCTCCATCCGCTCGCGGGCCATGATGCGCGCCTCGTTCGAGGTGAACGTGGCGACGGCCGCGCCCGCGTCGCCTCCCGGAAGGAGTGCGAGGTGTGCCGCGGCGAGCGCGCCGACGCTCGCAAGGCCGAGTTCCTTCGCGAGCGACGCCGCCTCGTCGAGGTGCGCCCGCGCCGCCGCGGGCTCCCCCGCTGCCGCGCGCAGACGGCCGAGCGCGACGAGCGACTCCGCGACGCCGTCCCGGTGTCCGATCTCGCGCCGCAGCGCGAGCGCGCGCTCAAACTGCCCCGCGGCGCGCTGGGTGTCGCCGGCGGCCTCCGCGAGCTCGCCGAGGCCGTGGACGCCGTATCCCTCCTGGTAGCGGGCACCGATCTCGCGGGAGATGGAGAGGGACGCCTCCAGCGCGTCCGCCGCGCGCTCGGGATCGCCGAGCTGACCCGCCAGCGGTCCGAGGTTGACGAGCGCCGAGGACTCGCCGACACGGTCGCCGATCTCGCGCGAGAGGCGCACGCCGCGCTCGATGGCGTCGCGCGCGTCGGCCCACCGGCCGAGGGCGAAGAGCACGTTCCCGAAGTTCCCGAGCGCGATGGCCTCGCCGCGGCGGTCGCCGATCTCGCGCGACGACGCGAGCTGCGACTCGAGGTGCGCCCGCGCCTCGTCGAAGCGGCCGAGCGACGTGAACACGATTCCGAGGTTCCCCGACGCCGTCGCCACCGAGCGCCGATCGCCGCTGCGTCTCGCGTGCGCGAGGTGCTTCTCGTGACACGCGCGCGCCTCGGCGTAGCGGCCGAGCGAGTACTCGACGAGCCCGAGGTTCCCGGCGGCGCTCGCCTCGACGGCCGCGTCGCCGGTCTCGCGCGCGATCGCCATCTGACGCTCGATCCGAGCGCGCGCCTCGTCGTACCGGCCGAGGTCCCAGAGCGCCGACCCCGCGTTCCCGGCAGCGCTCGCCTCCTGCTTCAGATCTCCGCCCGCCACGGCGAGGTCGATCGCCTCCTCGATCACGGCCAACGCTTCGCGCGCACGCGCAACGCGCGTCAGGTGCCAGCCGAGCGCGACGCGCACCTGCGCGCGCAGCGATGCGTCGCCGAGTTCGTCGGCGAGGACGAGCGCCTCGTCGAGCGCGGACCGCTCTGCGTCGCGCGGCCCCACGATCGCGAGGGCGCGAACGTGCCGCAAAAGGAGGTCGACGCGTTTGCGTCCCGAGACGAACCCCGGAGCCGCGAGGATGCCTCCGAGCAGCGAGA
>JANNHP010000445.1:0-8953 GCA_031404455.1 Planctomycetia bacterium
GGCTGCGCGGGACCGGGAGTCGTGATCGGCGCGGGCAGGTCGGCCTCCCCGAAGTACGGGTGCCGGAGGAGCTCCGTCTTCAGGTCGCGCTGCTCCTGATACTGAGACGTGCGCGGGGCGCCCGCGGCGGGAGCGTCGCCCGTCGGCTGCCCCGACGGCGAGTCGTTCGGCTGTCCGGGCGTGCCGGGGTCCCCGGAACCGGGGTCGACGTCGCCGCCGCCGGGCTCGCCGCCGTTGCCGTCGACCGGGACGCCCGGCGGGCCGGAGGCCACGATCTCGGAGTCCGTCTGCAGGTTGTGGATCTTCTCGAGGTCGAGCGACGCCATGACGCGCAGGTTGACGGCGCGCAGGAGCCGCTGCGGCCACGTGAGCGACATCTCCGAGAAGAGCGTCTCGCCGCCGATCTCGTTCCACCGCACGTCGGTGCGCTCGCCGGCGAGGACGGCCCGCGCTTTCTCGAAGTCGGCGCGAACGTCGTCGTTCGTCTCGCCGTGCTTGATGCGGGGCTCGAGCGCCGCGATCGCCGATTCCCTGGCGCCGGGGACGTTGCGCCGCGTGAGCGCGACCGCCGCCGCCGCGCGGACGATCGCCGACTTGTCGCCGAGACGTTCGATGACGACCCGCCGCGCGTCGTCGTCCTCGAGCCGGCCGAGCGCCAGCACGCACGCCGCGCGCAGCCGCGCCGACGTGGCCGAGTGCGCCGTCTGTGCGACGGTCGCCTTCGTGGCGCGGTCCACGCGGTCGTAGAGCAGATCGGCGGCGAGCTCGCGCACCTGGTCGTCGCCCTGGCGCGACGCCGTCTGGGCGAAGAGCTCGGTGACGTCGGCGTCGGGCGAGCGCGCGAGGCCGAGGAGAGCCACCATCGCGACCTCGGGAGCGGATTCGCCAGTGAGGATCTCGCGCACCGCCTGCTTCGAGTCGCCGCGCGCGGACGACGCGACGAGGAAGCCGAGCAGGGCCGCCTGCCGCTCACCGCGCCGCTTGCTCGCGAGCCCCGCGGCGAGGTCGGGACCCGGCGTCGTCCCGCTCGGGCTCATCGCCGCCTCGGGGAAGAATCCGAGCGAGAGCAGCGCCGCGCTGCGGATCGGCTCGCGCTGGCCCGGGAACCTCACCCGCTCGAGGACGAGGTCGCGCGCCTCGGGCGTGTGGATCTTCGCCAGCGCGAAGGGCACAGCGGCCTTGAGCAGGTCCATCGTCTTCGGCGTCTTGACGGCGGTCCGCAGCACGTCCACCGACGCCGCGTCGCGGAAGCGTCCGAGCGCGAGCGTCGCGAACGCGGCGACGTAGCGGTCCGAGACCTCCTTCGCCACCGACGCCCGGAGCGGGTCGATCGCGCGGCGGTCGCGGATCGCGTCGAGAACGAGCACCGACGCCGAGCGGACCGGCGGCTCCATCCGCGCCTGCGCGTCGATGAGAGGCTCGACGGACCAGAACCCGATCGCCTCGAGCTCGCGGCGCGCCGACCGGCGGTCGTCGACCGAACCAGTGTGGACGCGCGAGATCAGTTCGGCGATCCGGTCCCTCGTGGCCTTGTCGGGCTCGCGGAAGAAGACGCCGTCCGCCGAGTCGGCGGCGTTCCCGTCAGCGGACGCGCGGGCGCCGAGGACGAGGACGAACGCCAGGATCGCAGCGAACTCTCTCTTGCGCATGGCTCCATCGTCGCCGCAGCGCGCGGGCTGTCAATACGCGCGCAGCACGTAGGCTCGCCACGCGTCGTGCGCCGCGGCGACCGGCACGCTGAGCGCCGACCGGCACGCGGCGTCGAGGTCGCGCGTGTCCTTCAGTGCCGCGCCGAAGTCCTTGAGGCGCGCCGTGTGATGGAGCCAGTCCACCACGCTCCACGACTGCTGCACGTCGATGAGGACGATCTCGTTCAGCGGCATCTTGCCGAGACGCACGAGGTCCTTCTCGGCGCGTCCCTTGACGAGGTCCTTCACCTTCGCGCGCCAGCCCTGCTCGCTGCGCGCTTTCGCGGCCTCGTCGGCCTCGGCGGTCCCGGGGCGCGAGTAGTCGGCGGGCCGCGCGAGGTCGAGGCAGTACGTGCGCGTCTCGCCGAGCACCGCAAACTCCTGCCACGTGGCGAACCCCTCGTAGAACCACCACGGCATGAAGGTGCCCGACGGCTTCCAGCCCGTGAGCATGATGTGGCTGGTCTTGTGGCACGCGGCCGAGATCGAGGTGACGAGGTCGCTCGGGCCCTGGTACTGCGACATGATCTGCCGCGGAGACATGACCCAGAACCCGCGCTGGCGCCGCATGAACGCGAGGCGCGCGTCGTCCACGGTTTCGTCGCGGATCCGCGCGAGCACCTTGTCGCAGAACGCGAGGTATCCGTCCTCCTTCCAGAACTGGAAGATCTCGATCCTCGCGGGGCCGTAGCGGCTCTCGCCGCGGAGCACGTCGGCGGGCTGGCACCCGAACGTCGTGAGGAAGTGCCGCGCGGTCTTCTCGGCGGCCTCGGCCATGCGCTTCAGCTCGGGGAGCGGATGGTCCCCGCGCACGACCGCGAGCTCCGCCGCCGCGGTCGCGAGGTCGGTGCCGAGCCAGCGCTGGTACTCTTTCGTCCGCGCGTCGACGGGCGCGTCGCCCGTCTCGTTCGAGGCGACCTTCGGCGCGGGCGGCGGCGGCTCGTCGATGCTCTTCACGTCGGCGGGCCTGATGGAGACCGTCTTCCCATTCGCGAGCTTGACCTTGATCTCCTTCTCGGTGCGCTCAATGATCTCGCCCTCGATCTTGCGCCCGTCCTTCAGGTAGATCGTCGCGCCGAAAGCGACGCCGGAAGCGAACAGAAGCAAGCCAACGGCAGCGACTCTCACCGCCCTCATTCGGGCGTGTCCGGCAGCGCGATGCCGTACTTCTCGAGCTTGCGCTGCAGCGCGAAACGCGAGATGTGGAGGAGGTCGGCGGCGCGCGTCTTGTTGTTCTCGGCGATGCGGAGCGCCTTCTTGATCTCGTTCATCTCGATCGTCTCGACGACCTGGTTGAGGTCGCGGACCTCGTCGGGCGATCCGAGCGGCAGACCCTTCGGCACGTGGCCGCGGATCTGTTCCGAGAGCACGTCCGGCTCGATGACCTCGCCCGAGAGCGCGACCATGCGCATGACCTCGTTCTCGAGTTCGCGCACGTTGCCGGGCCAGTCGTACGCGACGAGGAGCTCGAGAACGCCCGGCACCATCCGCCGGGGTTTCCCGCCCATGCGCTTCGCCTCGCGGTCGAGGAAGTGCGAGAGCAGCAGCGGGATGTCCTCGCGCCGCTCGCGAACGGGCGGCATGCGGATCTGCAGCACGCGCAGACGGTAGAAGAGGTCCTCGCGGAAGGAACCGTCCTCGACCATCGCCGAGAGGTCGCGGTTCGAAGCGGAGAGGATGCGCACGTCCACGTTCACGGGGTGGACGCCGCCGACGGGACGGACCTCGCCCTCCTGGAGCACGCGCAGGAGCTTGCGCTGCATGCCCTGGCTCATGTCGCCGACCTCGTCGAGGAAGAGCGTGCCCTTGTGGGCGAGCTCGAAGAGCCCCTTCCTGTCCTTGTCGGCGCCGGTGAAGGCGCCCTTCACGTAGCCGAAGAGCTCGCTCTCGAGCAGCGTCTCCGTCAGCGCGGCGCAGTTCTCCGAGACGAACGCGCACTTGCTCCGCGGACCGTGGTGGTGGATCGCGCGCGCGACGAGCTCCTTGCCGGTGCCGCTCTCGCCGTAGACGTAGACCGGCACCTCGGAGTCCACCACGCGATCGAGCAGCTTCAGCATCTGCAGCACCGCGGGGCTGCGCCCGATGATCTCCCGGTAGTCGTACTTCGTGCCGAGCGTCTCGCGCGCGCGGACCGCGTCTCGGAGCTGTTCGAGCTCCACGCTCTGCCCGCGGACGATCGTCTCGAGCCGCGCGTTGAGCGCTTCGACGCGGCTCCGCGACTCCTCGAGCTCGCGAAGCGTCACCTGGCTCGCCGCGAAGAGCCGGGCGTTGCGCACCGCGACGGCCGCGTGGTCCGTGAGCGCCTCGAGCATCCGCAGGTCCTCGTTGCCGAAGGCGCGGCGCGCGAGCCGGTTGTCGAGGTAGATCGCGCCGATCACCGTGTCGCGATCGCGCAGCGGGATGCAGAGCACCGAACGGAGTCCGAGGATCGAGATCGACTGCACGTCGCGGAACCTCTCGTCCTCGGCGCAGTTGACGGCGCAGATCGGGGCACCCTCGGCGATCGCCCGGTTCGCGAGCGACCGGCTGATCTCGAGGTCGCTCCCGGCGACGCTGTCGCCGGCGAAGTTCCGCGACGCGGCGAAGTCGAACGACCCGTCGGCGCCGCGCAGCAGGAGGAACCCGCGCTCGGCTTTCGCGATGTCGATCGCGTGGTCCACGATCAGGTCGAAGAGCTTGGCGGGGTCGAGCTCGCTGTTCAGCGCGCGCGCGGTCCGCTGCAGGCGCAGCAGGTTCTCGTCGTCCACGCGTCCCGCCGGACCGAACTCCTGCGTCTGGCGGCCGAGGACCTCCTCGTCCACCTCCTCGAAGAAGATCCGCGTCGCGCCGATCTCGATCAGGTCGCCCGGGCCGACGGGCGCGCGGTCGACGAGCTTCCCGTTCAGGAGCGTCCCGTTGCGGCTGCCCTCGTCGACCACGACCCAGCGCCCGTTCCCGTTCTCGACTCGGCAGTGGCGCCGGCTGGCACGCATCTCGGCGATCGGCAGGGAGTTCTCGCGGCTGCGGCCGATCGAGAACGGGGCGACCGAGAGCGGGTGCTCCGACCGTCGGCCATCGGGGGTGACGAGGATCAGCTTCGGCACAGGTGGAATCGACCTTACCACCGCATGGCCTGCGCGCGCCCGGAATCGTGCGATTTCGCACGCCGGGCCCGTCTTCGAGCCTGATCGAGCCTGCCCAACCTCACGGGGGACGAGGGGAGCGAACCCGGTGCCGTCGCCGAGAGGTGCGCCCGCTCGGTCCCGCGTGCGAATCTGCGACCGGCCTCGGACGCGCCGACGGACCAGAGGCGGCGAACCGAACCCCGAAGTCCGGAACCCACCGAGGCGCGCATGCTCGCCTTCCTCCAGTACCTGATCGCGCTGCTCGTGATCGAGAACGCCGAGACGACCGCGGCGCCGACGGCCCGTCCGGACGTCACGGGCATCCTCCTCGCCGTCGCGGCGTTCGTCCTCGCGGCGCGCGTCGTGGGCGTGGTGCTCGCACGGGCGACGACCCAGGGCGACGAGCGCGCACTGCCGCGCTTCCTCACGACCGCGACGTTCGGACGCATCGGTTCGCTCGTGGTGTTCCACGTGATCGCCGGCTCGCTCGTCGGCGTCCGGCTTCCCGCGGCTCTCGGCATCGAGTCGTGGGCGGTGTTGCCGCACCTCGTGCAGATGGCGCCCTTCCTCGCCCTCGTCGCAGGGCTGACGTGGGGACTCCATCCGGCGACGGCCGCGATGCGCGTGGGCCCGAAGACGGAAGGCGCCGCGGTCGCCGATGAGTTCCGGAACGCGATCCTGCCGCTCGCGCCCGTCGTCGTCCTCGTCGGCATCCAGGACGCGCTGCGCCTCGCGACGCCGGGCTCGTCCGTCGGACGCGCGCTCGACGTCCTGCGTCAGCTCCCCGCCGTCTACGCGCTCTTCTGGCTCGGGATCATGTTCAGCGCGCTGCTCGCGATGCCGTTCGCGCTGCGGCTCTTCCTGCGCGCGAAGCCGATGCCCGACGGCCCGGTCCGGCGGCGGCTCCTCGCGTACTCGGCCCGCATCCGGTTCCGCTGCCGCGACATCCTCATCTGGCCGACCGACGGCGGCGTCCTGAACGCGGCGGTGATCGGCGTGCTGCCGCGCGCCCGTTACGTCCTCATCACCGACGCCCTCCTCGAAGCGCTCGACGAGGACGAGATCGAGGCTGTCTTCGCTCACGAGGCGGGACACGCGAAGCGCGGGCACATCCTGCTCTTCTTCGGGTTCACGTCGGTCGTGGCGCTGCTCGGGTTCGTCCCGGGCGTCGCGGGATTCCTCGAGACGTTGCTCGCGCCGCTTCCCGCTCTCGTGCGGGTCGCGCTCCCGCTGTTGCTCTGGCTCGGCGTCGTGTTCGGGTGGATCTCGCGCCGCTTCGAGCAGGAGGCCGACGTCTTCGGCATCGACACGGTGCCCGCGCCCCCCGGCGTCACCGACCCCGGCGCGCACCCCTTCGCCCGCGCGATGGAGCGCATCGGCTCGGAGGTCGGCGCGATCCGCGAGGTCACGGGCTGGCGGCACTTCTCCATCGCCGACCGGGTGACGTTCGTCCGGCAGTACCTGACCGACGACGCCGTGCGCCGCCGCTACCGCCGCTCGATCGGGCTCCTCCGCGGCACGCTGCTCCTCGTGATCGCCGGGTTCGCGCTCTTCGTGGTGGTCCGCGTGCCGGGGGAGATCGCCTACGCGCGCCGGGCCTGGGCGGCCGCTTCGGCGCCCGAGGGCTTGATGCTCGCCGAACTCCACCGCGCTCTCGCGCAGCCCACGGACGAGTCGCGCGCCCGAACCCTCTTCCTCGCAGCGGGCCTCGCCGCAATGGCCGGCCGCGAGGAGGACTCGGCCCGCTGGCTGCGCGAGGCGGCGGCATCGCCCCGCCGCGAACCCGACCTCCTCATCCTCTACGCGCAGATGCTCGAGAGGACCGGTCGCCCGCTCGGCGCGCGGCTCCTCTGGGAGGAGATCGCTGGGCGCGCGGACGTCGGTCCGGAGATCCGCGAGTCGGCCCGCACGCGGGCGGCGAAGGCGGGCACCCGCTGAGCCCCGCGAGCCCAGTTCTCGCTTGACTTTCGAGCCTCTTTGCGGTCGTATGTAACCCTTTTAGTGGAAACACTTTACGCATGACCGAACCGACGCCTCCCGACGTGACGCCCGGCGTCCACGACCTCCTCATCGAAGAGGAGATGAAGGAGAGCTATCTCAAGTACGCGATGAGCGTGATCGTCTCGCGCGCTCTCCCCGACGTGCGCGACGGTCTCAAGCCCTCGCAGCGGCGCATCCTGGTCGCCATGAACGACCTCTCGCTCACGCCGAACTCGAAGTTCAGGAAGTGCGCGAAGATCGCGGGCGACACGTCGGGCAACTACCACCCTCACGGCGAGTCGGTCGTCTATCCGACGCTGGTGCGCATGGCGCAGGACTTCGTCATGCGCGAGCGCCTCATCGAGCCGCAGGGCAACTTCGGCTCGCTCGACGACCCGCCCGCGGCGATGCGCTACACCGAGGCGCGCCTCTCGCACGCGTCGATGGACATGCTCGCGGACCTCGAAGAGGACACGGTCGACTTCGTCCCGAACTACGACGAGCGCCTCGAGGAGCCGACGGTCCTGCCCGCGCGCCTGCCGAACCTGCTCATCAACGGCGCCCAGGGCATCGCCGTCGGCATGGCGTCGTCGATCCCGCCGCACAACGCGCGCGAGGTGATGAACGCCGTCATCGCGCTCCTCGACAACCCCGAAGTCACGCTCCCGGAGTTGATGAAGCACCTGCCCGGTCCCGACTTCGCGACCGGCGGCACCATCTGCGGGCGCTCCGGCATCCTCGACGCCTACGAGACCGGCCGCGGACACCTCGTGCTGCGCGCGAAGTGCGTGACCGAGGAGGGCAGGAACGACAAGCTCCATCTCGTGTTCACGGAGCTTCCGTACAGCGTCTCGATCAAGTCGGTGAGCGAGCAGATCGCGGAGCTCGTCCACAGCAAGCGCATGACGTCCATCTCCGACGTCCGCGACGAGTCATCCCTCGACGACGGCACGCGCCTCGTCGTCGAGCTGAAGCGCGGCGAGAACGACCAGGTCGCGCTCAACCAGCTCTACAAGCACACGCGTCTGCAGGAGACGTTCGGCGTCATCATGATCGCGCTCGTGCGCGGACGCCCCGAGACGCTGCCGCTCAAGCGCTTCCTCGAGGAGTTCCGCGACCACCGGATCGTGGTCATCCGGCGGCGCACTCGCTTCCGCCTCGACAAGGCCGAGGCGCGCGCGCACATCGTCCACGGCCTCCAGATGGCGCTCGACATCATCGACGAGATCATCACGGTGATCCGCGGCTCCGCGACGACGGCCGAGGCGAAGGCGAAGCTCGTCGCGGGCGTTGCGTCGGCCAAGAAGCCCGTGCCCGTGCAGTTCAGCGAACTCCAGGCCGACGCCATCCTCGAGATGCGCCTCGCGCGGCTCACGGGCCTCGAGCGCGACAAGCTGCAGGCGGAATGGGACGAGCTCTGCCGCTTCATCGACGAGATGCGCAGCATCCTCGAGGACCGCACGAAGCTGATCGGCCTCATCCGCGCCGAGCTCGTGGAGATGGTGAAGATCTACTCGTCTCCGCGGCGCACCGAGATCGCGAGCGACGCGTCCGAGGTCCGCATGGAGGATCTGATCGCCGACGACCAGGTCGCCGTCACGATCTCGCACGAGGGCTACGTCAAGCGCCTCGCACTCTCCGAGTACCGGCTCCAGGGCCGCGGCGGCAAGGGCGTGACCGGCGCCGAGACGAAGGAGGGCGACTTCGTCGAACGCCTGATCATCGCTACGAACCACCAGTACCTGCTGGTTCTCACGAAGACCGGCCGCCTCTTCTGGCTGCGCGTCTTCGACATCCCCGAGGCCGGCCGCTACAGCCGCGGGCGAGCGCTCATCAACATGCTGCAGGTGGACGCAGAGGACCGCATCGCGGCGTGCGTCCCCGTGCGCTCGTTCGAGAAGGGCTACCTCCTCACCGTCACGGCACTCGGCACGATCCGGAAGACGCCGCTCGAGGGGTTCAATCGCCCGCGGCCGTCCGGGATCATCGGCGTGTACATCGACGAGGGCGACCGTCTCATCGGCGCGGCGACGCTCGAGGAGGGTCAGGAGATCCTCCTCGCCACGCAGAAGGGACAGGCGATCCGGTTCGCGGAGAGCGACGTGCGATCGATGGGACGATCCTCCGCCGGCGTCGGCGGCATCAAGCTGGAGAAGGGCGACGAGGTCGTCTCGCTGGTGG
>JANNHP010000446.1:0-3521 GCA_031404455.1 Planctomycetia bacterium
GCGCCCGTCGCGCAGGACCGGATCGCGACCGCGTTCCTCAACCTCGGGGACTTCGACCGCGCCGTCGTCGAGTGGCAGACGCTCCTCGGGAAGTGGCCGAACCACCCGCTCTGGGCGCAGGCGCAGCGCAACGTGGCGAACGCCGCGTTCCAGAAGGGCCGCGTGGCGTTCGACGAGAAGCGCGACGCCGACGCGAGCGCGGCGCTGATGTCGTTCCTCGCGTCCTACCCCGTCGATCCGCAGGCGCCTCAGGCGCAACTCCTCCTCGGCGACATCGCGTCGCGCGCGGGCAAGCACGCCGACGCCGTCGAGGCGTGGAAGCTCGCGACGTCGAAGTACCCCGAGAGCCCGGCCGCGCCCGCCGCGGCGCTCCGCATCGCCGCCGCGTGGGAGGGCCCGCTCGCCGACCTCGAGAAGGCGCTCGCCGCCTACGAGGACGTCGCCGCGCGCTGGCCGCAGTCCGCGGAGGCCGCCGAGGCGCGATCGATCCTCGGCCAGATGAAGGCGAAGACGCTCGTCGTCACCGTGGAACGCCCGTTCCGCACCGACGAGAAACCCGCCGCCGCGGTCAAGGTCCGCAACGTGAAGACTCTCCGCATGAAGGCCTACCGCGTCCGGCCCGACGAGTACGTGGCGCGGCGCGGCGGTCTCGCGGGCGTGGAAGCGGTCGAGGTGGACATCGTGAAGCCCGACTTCGCGTGGGACTTCGCGGTGCCCGAGTTCGCCAAGTACCGCCTGCTCGACCGCACGATCGCGCTGCCGTTCGAGAAGCCGGGCGCCTACATCGTGACGGCCGCCGAGGAGGACCTCACGGCGACGTTCCTCGTCGTCGTCTCCGACCTCACGGTCATCGTCAAGTCCGCGCCGCGGCAGGTGCTGGCGTTCGTCTGGAACGAGCGGACGGGAAAGGTCGCGCCGGGCTGCGAGGTCCGTCTCCTCGAACCGGACCTTCGCGGAGTGACCGGTGCCGACGGCGTGTGGAAGATGGACGACGACCGCCTCTCGCGCGTCCGCGCGATCGTGCTCGGCACGGGCGAGAACGCGGGCCACTTCGCCTACGCCGACGGCAGCGCGGGCGGCGCGACGTCGTTCGGCTACGCGACGAAAGTGTTCCTCCAGACGGACCGCCCGCTCTACCGGCCGGGCCAGAGCGTCAACCTGCGCGGTATCGTCCGCCGCGTCCGCGACGGGCGCTACGTCACCGAGAACGGCCTCGATGTCGCCGTCCGCGTCGTCGATCCGCGCGGCGCGGTGCTCTTCGACACGAAGCTCGCGACCGACGACTTCGGCGGTATCGCGGGCGACCTCGAACTCGCGTCGGAACCCGCGCTCGGCACGTACCAGGTCGTCGCCGACCTCGATGGCCGTACGTTCACGCAGAACTTCGACGTGCTCGCGTACCGGAAGCCCGACGTCCTCGCCGACGTGACGCCCGAGAAGCGCGCGTACCTCGTCGGCGACACCGTGAAGGCCGGGCTCTCGCTGCGTTTCGCGGTCGGCGGCAACGTGGCCGGCTCGGCCGTGAAGTGGACTGTCTACCGCGGTCCGTTCGCGTTCGATCCGTCGGTCCACGAGTCGTTCTCGTGGTTCTTCCGCGACCCGGTGCGCGAGGAGGAGACGCGCCGCCGCGCCGAGGCGGGCACGCAGCTCTTCACGCGCGGCGAGGGCACGACCGACGCGGACGGGAAGCTCGCGATCTCGTTCGCGACCGAGACGGTCGAGGAGGACCGCACGTACTCGATCGTCGTCGAGGCGCAGGACCCGAACCGCCGCTGGATCACGACGTCGTGCGCGGTGCCGGTCACGCGGCAGTCCGCGTTCGCGGTCACGCGCACCGAGAAGAAGGTCTACCGGCCGGGCGAGATGGTGCGCCTCGAGGTGACGACCGTCGATCCGATGCACCTGCCCGTCTCGCTGGAGGGCCGCGCGGTCCTCGTGCGCCGCCGTCTGGTCGATCAGCACTACGTCGAGGACGAGGCTTCGTCCGCGCCGGTGAAGACCGACGCCGCCGGTCGCGCGATCGTCGAACTGCAGACCGACAAGCCGGGCGAGTACGTGGCGAAGTTCAGCGCGAAGGACGAGCGCGGGCGCCTCGTCGAGGGTGCCAGCTTCGTCACGCTCTCCGGCGACGCCGAGGATCTCGCGAAGCAGGCGAAGCTCGTGGCCGACCGCGAGTTCTACCGCGAGGGCGACGTCGCGAAGGTGCTCCTCAACGTGCCGTCAGCGCCGTGCCCGGTGCTCTTCACGTACGAGGGCGAGAAGGTCATCGGCTACCGCATCGTGCAGGTGACGGAGCGCAGCACCACGATCGACGTGCCGCTCGCCGCGGAACACTCGCCGAACGTGTTCCTCCGCATGGCCGCCGCGAAGGGCGGCATGCTCTGGCAGGACGGCGACGAGGTCGCGGTCTTCCAGTACCTCGACGTGAAGGTCGCGGCGCGGCCCGGCGAGGTGAAGCCGGGCGGCAAGGTCACGATCGACGTGACGACGACGGACCAGAGCGGCAAGCCCGTGCGTGCGCAGGTCGGCGTGGACGTCGTGGACGCGGCCATCTATCAGCTCGCCGTGGACGGCACGCCGCAGATCAAGCCCTACTTCTACGACCAGCGCCGCACGCACGCGGTGACGACGGTGGCATCGGTCGCGGCGATGCCCGCGCTCACGCGTCCGACGAACAAGGACCTCCTCTTCGAGCAGATGCGGCGTCTCGGCAAGGAGCAGTTCGCGAAGATGCAGGAGCACGTCCGCCTCGGCCGCGAGCTGATGGAGCGCGGCGACCGCGACCGCGCGCTCGTCGAACTCGAGAAGGCGGTCGAGATCGCGCCGGGCAACTACGAGGCGCGCGCGCTCCTCGACAGTCTGGAGGAGGCGAAGCGTCAGGTGGCCGACGCGCGCAAGCAGCCGTTCGCCGGACGCCCGGGCGCGCCTCCTGCGCCGGCGACAGCAGCCGGGCCGGCGACGCCGGGCGGCGAGTGGGCCGACAAGGCTGCGAAGGAAGGCCTGCTGGCCGAGGAGAAGAGCCTCACGAAGTCGGGGGCGGCCCTCGGGCGCGGCGCGGGCGGCGGTGCCGGAGGCAAACTCCGGGCGAAGAAGGACAGCAAGGCCGAGCACGACGCGCCGGCCGAGTCGGGTGAGCCGGGGGACCCCGCGCTCGACGCCGAGATGGGGGAGATGCAGGACGCGGGCGGGGACGATCTCGCGGACGGCCAGGAGCGGCGTTCGGCGCTGCTCGTCACTGTGACGAACGGCCTCGCCGACGACTCGACGCTCGGCTTCCTGAAGAACCTGGCGCTCGCGCAGGACGCGGCCCCGCTCGTCCCCGCGGAACTCCGTCAGCGCTTCGCCGACACCGCGTTCAGCTCGCCGTCGGTCCGCACCGGCGACGACGGCACGGCGTCGGTCGAGGTCGAGCTTCCCGACAACCTCACCGAGTGGCGCGTCAACGCGCGCGGCGCATCGGCGGGTCCGCTCGTCGGCGAGGGGCGCGCGTCGTTCCGCACCGTGAAGCGCATCCTCGTGCG
>JANNHP010000447.1:0-11526 GCA_031404455.1 Planctomycetia bacterium
GGAGACGCTGTCCGAGGGGACGGACAAGGTGCGGTACTTCGAAGGGACGCCGATCCCGACGTCGATCCTGCTCGTCGGCGTGCTGCTCGCCGCCACGTGGTCCGGCGGAGTGCGGGAGCATCTCTGGTTCGGCGAGGTCGATCTCGCGGGATTCAAGCTCCATCCGCTCGTCCTCATGTTCGCGCTCTCGGGCTCGCTGATGATCAGCCGGTTCCGCATCCAGAAGCCCTGAGCCGCGAGGCGCGATGCCGTGCCAGGAACGAATCCGGGCGTCGCCTCGTTCGCAGGTCGCCGAACTGCTTCCGCCCGACCGGGCCGCCGCCTGCGGATTCGGCGAACGCGCGCAATGCCGGTGGCTATCGTTCCTCGAACGCCGCGCTCGCGGCGAGGAGGTATCCCATGAGACGAACACTTGCGGCTGCCGTGGGCGTGATCGTCCTGGCGGTCGCCGCGGCGGCGCTCGCGGACGACGTCGCGAAGAGCGAGGCACCGAAGGCCTACACGATCTCGATCACCGGAGTCGGTTGAAGCGACGGTCCGAAGGTCCGTGAGACCTTGGAGAAGTTCGAGGGCGTCGCCGCGATCGAGTTCGACTGCAAGGTCGCCGTCCTGACGATGAAGCCGGGCGCCGCGGACCTGTCGCAGGAGTCCGTGACCGCCGCCATCACCAAGAACGGCTGGGGCGTGAAGGAGTTCACGGCCGGCGTCGCCGAGCAGTTGACGGTGCACCTGTTCCAAGTGTCGGGCACGAAGCCCGGAGACCACCCCGCGCTCGCCAAGCGGCTGCTCGCAGAGATCAAGGGCGCCCAAGAGGTCGTGATCGACACCGACGGCCGGGCGCTCGTGACTCTCGGCAAGGGCGGAGAACTGACGGAAGCGTCGCTCGCCGCGTCACTCAAGGCCGCGAACGAAGGCTGGTCGGCGAAGGCCTTCGAGACGAAGCAGGTCCCGAAGTCGATGACGACGTACGTCGTCGACGTCCCCGGACTGGCCGGCGCCGCCGAGGCGGCGAAGGTGCGCGAGACGCTGAAGGCGCTCCCGAAGGTCATGGTCGTGCAAGTGTTCCAGGAGACGAAGACGGCGCAGATCCGGCTGAACGAGCCTTGCGAGAAGATCGCGGCCGACGTCGCCGCGGCGCTCAAGGCAAAGGGCTTCGAGTCCAAGACGGCGGTCGCCGCGACCAAGGGCGAAGCGACGACCCGCTGACCCCTGTCTCCCCGACGCCGGGCGACCGGCGTCGGGGGTCATCCGCCGCATCCGGGTCGTCCCATCCTGCGAGCACCGGAAGACCGCAGCGCACGAGCGGCGGACGACGCCGTCCGCTTCATCACCGGCTCAGACGGCGCCGCTTTGGCGTTCCAGCGCGAACCTGTCGAGCGCCCCGATCAGCGCCCTGCGCTTCGTGTCGCTGCGCAGGTGCCCGGCATCCTCCACCGCGATCAGTTCGGCGCCCGGCCACGCGCGCGACAGCGCCCATGCCGTGTCGATCGGACAGCTCATGTCGCGCCGTCCATGGATGAGCACGCCGGGGATGCCCGCGAGACGGCGGGCGTCGCGGATGAGCGCGCCTTCCTCGAGCCATGCGGCGTGATGGAGGTAGTGCGTGCAGATGCGCACGAAGGCCAATGTGTCGTCGTCGGACTGACCGCCGTACGCGTTCGACCGGGCATTCGGCTCGAGCGAGAGCACCGCGTCCTCCCACGCGCACCAGGCACGTGCGGCGGCGAGGCGTACGCTGCGATCCGGGTGCTCCATGCGGCGCGCGTACGCCGCGATCACGTCGCCGTCGGCCTCGGGCACGTGGCCGCGAAAATGCTCCCACGCCTCGGGGAAGAAGCGCGCCACGCCGCCATACAGCCAGGCGGCCTCCACTCGACGCGAGGTCATGACGTCGCTCAGCACCATCTCCGTCACGCGCGAAGGGTGGCGCTCCGCATACGCGAGCGCAAGCGTAGTGCCCCACGACCCGCCCGCGACCAGCCACCGATCGATCCCGAGGTGCGTCCGCACCGCCTCCATGTCCGCGATCAGGTGCTCGGTCGTGTTGACCGCCATGTTCGCCGCCGGGTCGCTCGCGTGCGGAATGGAGCGTCCGCACCCGCGCTGATCGAACAGGACGATCCGGTAGCGGGCCGGATCGAAACCGCGTCGCATGTTCGGCGAGCATCCCTGGCCGGGGCCGCCGTGGACGAGGACTGCGGGCTTCCCACTCGGCGCGCCGCTCACCTCCCACGCGATGAAGTTGCCGTCGCCGACGCTGAGCATTCCGTGGTCGTGCGGCTCGATCGGCGGATAGAGGTCCATCAGCCCGTCCATCGATCGGCATCAGCGGCGGCGCGGAGCGCCGTCCGCTGCGTGCCGTTTTCAGGCCGCAATCGATGAAGCCTGTTCAACCGCGGCCTTGATGTCGTTCAGGTCTCGCAGGACAGCCTTCCTGATCACTCCCTTGAACAGAAACCTCATGGGGATCGACTGGAGCGTCGCGACGATCCCCTGAGGCCTGGACTCGTGAGACTCGGTCAACGCGAAGCCGCCACTGCCCTCTGAAATGGTCTTCGTGGTCACGAACACGAATCCATCGCTCTCGGCTCTGGTCCTCAAGGACTCGCTCTCAGCAGCATCGGTGATCCGCTTTTCCACGGTCGCCGGCTTGCCGAACAGCAATCGGGTCTCTCGCCACCTCAGTCCGACGAGTCCGTTCGCCGGCCTCTCGATCACCTCGATCTCTTCGATTCCGGTGATGATCTCCGCGGCGTTCTCGATGTCGGTGATCGCGGCCCCAGATCGCCGCCCTGGACCCGGTGATGGTGACCCGTGCCTCGACGATCATGTTGCTCCTCCTGGCGATCGAGAGTCGATCTCCGGCCCGTGGGCGACAAGGCGCGCCGGCGCCACCCGGACGTCAGCCGGCCCAGGTCTCCGTCGGGTTCTCGAAACAGATCGAGTAGCCGTCCGGCTCCGGCACGAACAGTTGATTCATCCCGTACTCCGCGACCGTGGGGCGAGCCAGTTGCAGTCCGCGCGACGAGAACTCCGCGTGGAGTCGTTCGGCATCGTCGCAGATGAAGTAGAACGCGACGCCGCGGCCCCGGCCGCCTGCCGGGCCATCTTCCGCGTCGGCCTGCTGCAGCATGATCGAGGCGCCGCCGCGTTCGAGCCGGCACCAGAACACACGGCCGCCTGCCTCGGCGCGACCCACGATCGCGAAGCCGAGCTTCTCCCGGTAGAAGTCGATCGAGCGATCGATGTCCTCGACGGTCAAGAGCGGCCGCAGTTGCCGGACCGTCGCGACCTGCTCCGCGGCGCCCATGGACGTTCTCCTTCGGGACGGGCCAACGTGACTTCGGCGGGTCCGCCGAGCCGGGCGGGTTGCCGTGCAGGCCAGCTTAGCGCTGCGTGTGTCCGCGCTTCAAGCGCACAGAGTTCTCCTCGGAGCGCCGGCCCGCGTCGGGCGGCCGCGTTCCGGAGCGGGCCAGCCTTCGGCCGCGCGATCACTTCGCGTCGAGCAGGTCCGCGTACGCGCGGCGCTCCTCGTCCGTGAACCCGCGGATGGCGCGCTCATCGGCGAGGCGGAGGAGGTCCTCGGCCCGGACGAACCAGATGCGCGCCGTGCCGTCGCTGGATGCCGTGAGCACTTGCGTGCCGTCGGGGAAGAACGTCACGACCTTCACCCAGCCCTGGTGGCCGCGGAGCACGGCGAGCTCGCGGCCGTCGAGGTCCCAGATCCGCGCCGTGTTGTCCTCCGAAGCCGTCAGGACGAGACGGCCGTCGGGCGAGAAGACGGCGGAGGTGACGTTTCCCTCGTGTCCGCGCAGCACCGCCAGCTCCTTGCCGGCCGCGCTCCACAGCCGCGCGGTGTAGTCGGCCGAGGCCGTCAGGATCCGCTCGCCGTCCTTCGAGTACGTGGCCGTGAACACGGTCCCCTCGTAGCCGCGCAGAGAGACGATCTCCTTGCCCGAGAGGTCCCACACGCGCACGGTCCGGTCGGCCGATGCGGTCACGATGCGCGCGCCGTCCGGCGAGAACGCCGCATCGGTGAGGGGGTTCGCGTGGCCGCGCAGCACGGCATCCTCGCGGCCATCTTCGCTCCACAGTCGCGCCGTCCCGTCGCCGGACGACGTCACGATGTGCCGGCCGTCGGGAGAGAAGGCGGCGGTCCGCACGGGCCCCGTGTGCCCGCGCAGGACGGCGAGTTCCTTGCCCGCGCCGCTCCAGACGCGCGCCGTCTTGTCGTCGGAGGCCGTGACGAGCTTCGTGCCGTCTGCCGAGAACTCCGCGCAGTTCACCACGTCTTCGTGCCCGATGCTCGACGCGAGAACCTTGCCGCGGCGGTCGCAGATCCGCACGCCGCCGCCGACCCCGACGGTGGCGAAGCGGCCGTCCGTCGCGAACACGACGCACCGGATCGCCGACTTGTGCGTGCCGAGCGAGGTGGGCCGGCCGCCGCTCGCGTCCGACATGAGTCCCGGGCCGCCGTCGCCCCCGATGACGACGAGTGTCCCGTCCGGCGAGACCGCGCCCGCGAGCACCGGCCGTCCGTCGGCGCTGATGGTCGCCACCTCGCGCCGGTCCAGCGTCCAGACGCGCGTCGTCTTGTCCGCGCCCGAGGTGAGGACGCGCGCGCCGTCCGGGAAGAACATCGCGGAGCGCACGGGCGCCTCGTGTCCGCGCAGGACGACGAGCTCGGTCCCGTCGAGGTCGAAGACGCGCGCCGTCTTGTCGTTCGACGCGGTGACGACGCGCGTGCCGTCGGGGGAGAACTCTGACGAACGCAGCCAGTGTTCGTGCCCGCGCAGCACGGCGAGCTCCTTGCCGGCCGCGTCCCAGATCCGCGCGGTCCTGTCGGCCGACGCGGTGACGATGCGGGAACCGTCGGGCGAGAACGCGGCCCAGGCGACCCGGTTGGTGTGACCCGAGAGTGTCGCGAGCTCCTTGCCCGCGAGGTCGAAGACGCGCGCGACGCGTTCGGCGCAGGCGATGACGACGCGGGACCCGTCCGGCGAGAACGCGGCCGACCCGACGGGTCCGCCTTTGCCCCGCAGCACGACGAACTCCCTGCCGTCGAGGTCGAACACGCGTGCGGTGCCGTCCTCGGAGGCGGTGACGACGCGCTTGCCGTCGCGCGAGAAGGCCGCGGCGTTCAGCGGCCCCTCGTGGCCGGAGAGCACGGCGAGCGGCCTGCCGTCGGCGTCCCAGATGCGCGCCGTCTTGTCCGCCGAAGCGGTGACGATGCGCGTGCCGTCGGCGGAGTATGCAACCGTGTTGAGCGGGCCTTCGTGCCCGCGCAGGGTCGCGATCACGGCACCCTCGGGACCGAGGACGACGGCGATCTTCGTCCACCCGGCGACGACGGTCCGCCTGCCGTCGGGCGACGGGGCCGCCCAGTTGGGCTGGAAGTCGTACGACCGGACGGAGACCTCGAGCGACTCGAAGAGCGCCCGTCGGAGCGCGTCGGTCTCCCGGGGTCCCGGGTCGAGACGCACGGCCTCGCGGGCGAGGAGCAGCGCCCGCATCGGCCAGCATTCCGCCGCCGCCGCTTCGGCAGCGGCCGTGAGACCGGTGACCCGCGCGCGACGGAGCGCCGCGGTCTTCGCGTCGCGATCGCCTTCCGCCTGCGCGCGCGCCTTCTGCGCCTCGTCCAGGGCCGAGAGCTTCGCGTCGCGCTCGCCTTCCGCTTGTGCGCGAGCCCTTTGTGCCTCGTCGAGCGCCGCGAGTTTTGCGTCGCGTTCATCGCGCACCGCGACGAGCGCTCGCTCCGTCTCGCGCATCTGCGCGGAGACCACCCACGCGAACACCACCGCGGCGACGACGGCGGCACCGAGTCCAGCGACCGCCGCGCGCCTCGCGACGCGGGCGCGCGCGGCGGACTCGCGCTCGGCGATCGCGCGCTCCTGGAGCGCCGTCGCTTCGCGCACCAGCTCGGTGCCGCGGACGCTCAAAGGGTCGGCGGCGAGCAGCCGCGCGCAGACCGCCTGCAGGTGGTCGACGCGCCGCAACGTCTCCTCGCCGCGCGTCTCCTCGATCCCCTCTCGCGCCGCTTCCGCCTCGCGCACGAGCGCCGTCCGCTCCGCGTCGCGCTCGCGCTCGCGGAGCCACGCGCGGATGTCGGCGGCGAGCACCTCGACCGAGGGCGTCCGCAGAGCCCGCTTCCGCGTGAGCGCAGCGGCACAGATCCGCGAGATCTCCGCGGGGATGCGCGCGTCGAGGTCCGCGGCGCACGGAGCGTCCTCCCGCAGGATCTTCGTCGCCAGTTCCGCGTAGGTGGCGAACACGTACGGCAGGCGGCCGGTCAGGATCTCGAAGAGCATCGCCCCGAGCGAGTAGACGTCGCTGCGCGCATCGACCTCCTCGACGCGCCCGAGCGCCGCCTCGGGCGACATGTAGCCGGGCGTTCCGAGCGCGTTGGCCAGCGTCCGCAGATCCGACGCGTCGCGGTGGTCCTTGAGGCGGTGCTGCCACGCCTCCGCGAGAGCGTCCGACGGTTCCTGTCGATCGCCCTCCGGGCGGCCCGTCATCTTCGCGAGTCCCCAGTCGAGGACGACGACCTCGCCGAACTCGCCGAGCGCGACGTTGTCCGGCTTGAGGTCGCGGTGGACCACGCCGTGCGCGTGCGCGTAGCGGATCGTGTCGCAGACCTTGAGGAAGGACTCGAGGAGTGCCAGGCGTTCGTCGACCGAGCGGCCGCGCACCTCCTGGATCGCCGCCGAGAACATCCGGCTGCCCTTGACGAATCGCATCGTGTAGTAGGGCACGCCCTCGAGCGTCTGCCCGACCTCGTAGACCGGGACGATGCCGGGATGCTCGAGTCCCGCCGTGACCCACGCCTCCTGCAGGAACCTCGCCTTCAGCGTCGCGAAGGACTGCGACGCCGGCGTGTCGCGCGGCGGCGGCGCGAGGTGGATCGGCGCCGTAGGGGTCGGGGCACCCGACCCGTTTCCGCCTTGGCCCGCGTCGGGCCGAACGACCTTGAACGCCACCTGGCGGTTCAGGTCGGTGTCGAGCGCCCAGTAGACGATCCCCATCCCGCCCTGGCCGAGCACGCGGAAGTCCGCGTCGCGCTCCGCCGGCACGTCGCGCTGGGTCGGCGACTTCGCCGCCGCGATCGCTGCGAGCGCGTCGAACCGCGCGCGCAGCGAGTCCGCGAGTTCGGGATGCGCCGCGATGACCTCGCGCTCCGAGACGCTCTCGCCCGCGTCGCGGCGCGCTCGCCACTCGCCGAGGATGTCGTCGATCCGGCTGTCTTCACTCATGTGTCCCGTCCTGTCGCCATGCCCTTCGCGAGCCGCGACGCCGCGCGGCCATAGAGCTTCTTCGTCGCCTCGTAACTGCGTCCCATCCGCACGGCCGCGTCGGCGAGCGTCAGGCCCTCGACCTGCACCAGGGCGAGCACCTCGCGGTGGTCCTCCGGCAACTCGGACAGCGCCTCTGCGGCGCGACGGCGGGTCTCCTCGCCGATCGCCACCTCGCTGGGGCTCGGTTCGCGCCCGCGGAACGCCGACGAGTTCGGCCGCGCTCCGCGCGTCACCTCGCGGCCGCCCGCCCGCTTCTCGGTCAGGAGGTGGTGCCGCAGCGCCTCGCCGTCCCCCTCCCGGGCGCGGACGACGAGGTCGTGTTCACGTCCTGTGCGAGGTTCCTTCATGTCTCAGGAATGGCGATGATACGGATGCGGGGACTCGGCAACCGACGCTGAACTTCCTCGCGAGGCTGCGCGGCCCCCAGGGCGCAAGCGACAGTGCGCTCATGCCAGCCGAGCGCACGTCGCGCGCGGAGCAGCCCCGCCGGAACGAGCGCGCTCGGGGTACTCGACGCGGTCGAGAGCTACCTCGGTCTCTGCTTCGTCCGGTGGACCCGTGCCATCGGCGTCCGGCTGAAGGCATGGCGGACGACGCGCAGACTGGACCAGTTCCGGGCCGCGCGACGAGTCGGCGTCTGCCTGGAGACCGTCACGAAGCTCGGGAGCGAACGGCTCGACGTCGCGGCTCCTGGGGTTCGGGGCCGCGTGTTCGACGCGATCGCGAACCTCGACCGCGCCCCCGTCAGATCGCGAGCGTGATCCTCAGCGCTTCGTCCACCGACTCCAGTTCCTCGTCGGTGAGGACCGAGATGCGGCTGACGAGGCGCTGCTTGTCGACCGAGCGGATCTGATCGCCGAGTGCCCGCGACGCGGCGCCGCTGACTCGTATCCGCGCTTCGCCCGGGTAGACCGACTCGACGTTGCTCGTGACGGGGACGACCACGACGCGCGAACCGTGGGCGTTGCACGAGTCGTTCGACACCACGACCGCAGGTCGTGTCTTCTTGATCTCAGTCCCGAGCGCCGGATCGAGCGCCACCCACCAAACCTCGCCTCTGCGCGGGCTGCGTCGGTCCCGCCGGGCGCTCGTCCGTGTCACTTCGGCCAGCCCTCCGTCTCCGTGGCCGCCCAGTCATCGCCGAGCTCCCGACGCCACGGCTCCTTGCGGGCGGCCGCGTAGGCCGCATCGAGAGCCTTGCGGTCCGGCCGCAGGCGGCTCCGGACGGACTCTTCGATGAACCAACTGATCCCCTTGGCGGGCAACTCGCGCTTGAGCCGCTTGTAGAGCTTCTCGTCCATCGTGATGTTCAGCCGCACCGTCATCGAGCACCTCGCGTTGCTGTATTGTATACATCTTCCACGCCGGGTTGACCAGCTCGGTCCGCGCAGCCGCCTGCAGCAGGCAGACATCGAACAGCGGACACGCCTCGCACTTCCGCCGCTCGCGCCGACGCGGACACGTCCCGAGGATGCCGAGCCGGCAGAGCGCGTAGTCGTAGCGGACCCGTTCCGTTGCCATTTTGCTACGCGACGATTCGAGCCTGGAAGCCCCTGCCGAAGGGCGTTCCGGCCGTTCCAACGACTCTGGCCGACCACCTCCGCCGTCGCCGGTTCGACCTCGGCCACAGCCAGGAAGAGGCCGCCCGCGCCATTGGCGTGGCGCCCGATACCCTCCAGAAGTGGGAGTCGAAGGGAGTCCTGCCAGACCCCCGCGTTCTCGACGCCGTCGAGAGCTACCTCGGCGTCTGCTTCATCCGGTGGACGCGGGCGATCGGCACCCGCCTGAAGGCGTGGCGCAAGGCCCGCGGACCGGACCAACCGCGAGCCGCGCGTCAGCTCGGCGTCTGCCGAGCCCGGACTATGCACCACGGCGCCGCGTTGCCTGCGTAGTGCGCGCGCGGAGCGCCGCCGGCAGCGTGCGCAGTCGCGTGACGGTCGCCGCGACCTCGCGAGCGCTCGATTCGAGCGCCAAGTCGTCCTGACCAGGGCGGCATCGGCATCGCTCGGCCGTGCCATTGCGTACCGCGAGCCCTGACGGAGTCGGGTTGCCGCAGCGGATGCGAGGGTCAGCACCGGGTCGGCCGCGATGCGCGCCGCGTCGTTCTGGTCCTCGTAGCCCAGTGCGATCGCGAAGACACGCTGGTCGAAGAGCTCCTGGCGCGTGTGCAGGACGCGGTCCTCCGCGCGGCCGTCCGTCAAGTGCTGCGCGAGCCGGCTCGTGAGGTGGAGCTTGTGATTGACCGCGCGCAGCAGCGCGCCGCCGCCGTCGGAGCTCTGCGCCTCGCCGTCGAACACGGCCGACGTGGGCTTGCCGAAGAGCTCCGAGAACACGACGGACTGTTCGGTAGACTTCGACATGTGGGCGCGTCTCTCTGTTGCGTGTAACTTGTGTGGTGGCAAGAGTTTATACGAACACGGGCGCGCCCGATTCAAGCTTCAGGACGGCTCTCGTGCATAGTCCGGGCGCGGGCCATCAAGGCGCGACAGGTACGCCTTGCCGTTGTAGGGGCGAGGCATGCCCAATGGCGTCAAGCTCCAGGACGAGCTGCGTTCGTCGCGCGCGGTCGATCCACCGTTGGGTCGCGAGTCATCCGACGCGCAGTGCGGAGGATGGCATCGGCGTGGAAGCGAGCAAATCACTGCATCACGCGGCGACGGTGCGCGCGGATTCGGGCGGGCGCCAGTAGAATTGAAGTTACGAGATTCACTCACCAGCCACCCGCCCGGTGGCCCAATCATCTGAAGGAGTCCCTGCAAATGACTGGATTGCATTCAAGTGATGGCACGCAGGAAACGACGCCTTCCGAAACCTGTGCCATTCGTCGCCTGCGATTCTCGCATCGCACGCGCTGATCGCGAAGCTCGCCGCGATCCCTGCGGAGCCGATCTCGAGGTCCGGGCGACGACAGTTCACCCGCGGCGGACCGCTCCAGCCGGCCTTCGTCGTCTCGCTCCTGCTCAGCCTCGTGCGCCACGGTGACCAGCGCGGCTACACGCGCATGATCGAGTCGTTCTGGGACGAGGCCCAGTCGTTCGGCCTCCCGCTCCCGCAGCAGAAGCCCGTCTCGGCGCAGGCGTTCAGCGAGGCGCGAGCGAAGCTGCCCGCAGCCGTCGTGCGCTCGCTCCTGCACCGTGCCGCTGACGAGTTCGACGCGCAGCACGGAGCGGACTTCCGCTGGCGAGGCCGCCGCCTCCTCGCCGTCGATGGCGCCTGCCGCACCGTGCAGTCCTCGGACGCGCTGCGCCGCGCCTTCGGCAGCCCGCAGGGCAGCCACTACCCGCAGATCCACGTCACCGCGCTCTTCGACGTCTGCTCGCAGGTGCCTCTTGACGCCGTCGTCGGCCGCTACGGCTCCGACGAGCGCGCCCAGCTCTTCGAGGTGCTCGGCCAGGCCCGGCCGCGCGACGTCTTCGTCCTCGACCGGGGGTATCCCTCGTTCGACGTCCTCGCGATGCTCCTCCTGCACGAGCTGGACTTCGTCGTCCGCGTGCCCGCGTCGAGCACCTTCAAGGAGGTCTCGGCGTTCCTCGCTACGGGCCGCAGCGAGGGCGTGATCCATCTGCACTCGCACAGCCACTCGCCCGCCCGGGGCATGGAGTCGTTCGCCGTGCGCATCGTCGTCGTCCCCCGCCGCAACGAGGAGCCCTGGGTCCTCTTGACTTCGCTTCTCGCGGCGGAGTTTCCCGCCGACGCGATCGCCGACGCCTACACGCGACGCTGGCGCATCGAGGAGTACTACAAGCTCCTCGCCGGCTCGTACTTCGGCCAGGGCTTCTTCCACGCCAAGACCGTCCGCGGCGTCGAGCAGGAGGTCTTCGCGCAAATGCTCTTCGTCGCCGTCGCGCGCTGCCTCGCCGCCGCCGCCGCCGTCCTCGCCAAGGTGCCGTACGAACGGCTCTCGCAGAAGGCGCTCGTCCTCGCGATGGCCGACCATCTCACCAGAATCGTGCTCGGCGGTCCGCCCGAGCAGGCGCGTCGACATCTCCTCCAGCTCCTGCGCAGGATCGGGGCGGCCGTCGAGCGGCCGCGTCCGGGGCGCTCGTACCCGCGGCGGTCCTTTCTGCCCGCCCGCAAGTGGGCGCGCCATGGGAGGCGAAATGGACGTTGACGCCATTGGAGGCATGCCTCGCCCGCCGCTGCCGGACGGCGACCGACCGGACTTGTGATTGCCACGGCGGGCGACGCATGCGTCATCGCCGTCAACTTAGTGGCTCCGGGGGATCCAGTTCGA
>JANNHP010000448.1:0-10493 GCA_031404455.1 Planctomycetia bacterium
GGAGACGCTGTCCGAGGGGACGGACAAGGTGCGGTACTTCGAAGGGACGCCGATCCCGACGTCGATCCTGCTCGTCGGCGTGCTGCTCGCCGCCACGTGGTCCGGCGGAGTGCGGGAGCATCTCTGGTTCGGCGAGGTCGACGTCGCCGGCCTCGAACTCCACCCGCTCGTGCTGATGTTCGCGCTCTCGGGCTCGCTGATGATCAGCCGGTTCCGCATCCCCAAGCCGTGAGGCACGGCCGCGCACGACACACGACTACAGCGTGACGCCGAGCGCGGTCCGCAGCCAGCCGGGCATCACGGTGAAGTTCGTGCGGCGCGACACCTCCGAGAGCACGAGCCCCGGACCGCGCGAGAGCAGGAGTCCAGCGGCCTCGATGGCGGCGGCGCGCGCCGCGGGCGAGAGTTTCGCGTCGGCGGCGCGGCGCAGCGCACCGTCCACCGCGGCAGCGCTGCCGTGGAAGCCGAGGGCGACCGCGGTGATGCCCGCGAGTCCCGGGTCCGCGAGGTTCTCGGCCGCGCCGAGGATCGCGTCCGCGTCGCCCGCGCGTCCCATCGACCCGAGCGCCCACGCGATGACGACGCGCGCGTACTCGGACTTCTCGGTCGTCGCGGCCGCCGCGAGGGCGTCGTGCGCCGCGTCGCTCCCGACGAGCGCCAGCGCGGTCGCCGCGTGCGCGCGCTCGGAGGCGCTCGGCGCGCCGATGAGCTGACGCGAGAGTCCGGGCACGGCGGCGTCGTCCTTGGCGAGACCCTGCGCGATCCACACGGCGCCGTGCGCGGACGGAGGCAGGTCGGCGGCCCGCAGCGCCGCGCGCGCCTCGATGTCGCCGTCCGGACGGGCGAGGATGCCGAGGCCGAGCGCCGCCCACGGACGCATCGCCTCGGGACCGTTGCGGAGTTCCTCGCGGAGGAAGTCGAGCGCGGGGAGGCCGCCCTTCCTGCCGAGCGAGAGCAGCAGGAAGGCGCGCGTCAGCGGCTCGGACTCGAGCTCGTACGCGGTCTTCATCTGCGCCACGGCGAGTGCATCGGCCGAGTCCCCGAACGCGACCGCCGCCGAGCGGCGGATCTCCACGCGGCGGTCGCCGAGGAGTTCGCGGAGCACCGCCGCCGACCGCTTGTCGGCGCGCGCGCCGAGCGATTCGACGGCGCGGGCGCGCTGCGTCGCGGGGGCGTTGGCGTCGCGCGCCGCGTCGGCCGCAATGCGGTCGAGTTCGGGCCCTCCCGCGAGCACGCGGTGGACGAGCACCGCCGTGCCGAGCGAGTCGAGGTCGCGCTTCTTCGCCGTGTCGACCAGCTTCGCGAGGGGCTCGTCGAACGAGTCGCCGAGGCCGTAGCGGCGCGCGATCCCGAGCGAGAGGATCGCGAGCGCGCGCATCTCGGCCGTGGGAGACGAACCGGTCACCGTCGCCTCGCCGCGCGCGATCGAGAGCAGTGCGTCCGCGCCGGCGCGCGAGCCGGTCGCGCCGAGTGCCAGGATCGCGTGATCGCGCGCCGCTCCGTCGGCGTCGCCGAGGAGCGGCAGGAGACGCGGGACCGCGGCGTCGCCCGCCGTACGCCCGAGCGCCACGGCCGCGGCGGCGCGCACGCCGGAGTCCGGATCGTCGAGTGCCGCGGTGAAGGTGACGGCCGCGCGCTCGCGCCTTGCCGCGACTCCCTGCGGCGCCGCGCCGAACGGATCCTTCGGGCCGGTGACCGCCGCGTCGCCGAAGCGCAGCGCGTTGCCCTTCACGAAGTCGAGCTTCGCGTACTCCCACCAGAGCCACCACGAGCCGGCGTCGGCGCCGCCCGAACCGTCGCGGCCGCCGCGGGAGTCGCCCGAGGCGCCGGGCGCTTCCGCGCCGGGAGACGATGCGCCGCCCGCCGAGCGTCCGCCGGAGTTCGCGCCGGACCCGCCTGCGGACGATCCGGAGCCGTCGCTCGGCGTGCGCGGCTGGTCGGGACCGTTCGGAGTGGCCGTGCCCGTCTCGGGCTTGGTGTCCGTCGGCGGCGGGGGCAGTCGGAAGCGCGGCGGCGGGGGAACCTGGATCCGCGCGGCCTCCGTGAACGTCAGACCGGTGCGGTCGAGCCACGACCGGAACTCGGCGTCCTCTCCGAGGTCGGCGACCCACGCGTGGTTCGCGGTGCGGGCGACACGCGCGACGACCGGATCCTCGCCCGTGGCGTGGAGGATCTCCGCGACCGCGCAGCGCCGTCCGTCTCCGTCGACGAAGTACGGCATGCGCGACTCGGGGAAGTCCGCGTTGCGTCCGAACTCGCCGCGCACCTCGTAGGCGTGCAGGGCGTCGAGCGCTCGGGCCCGGGCGGCGCGCTGCGCAACGGTCAGTCCCGAGACGTCGGCGGCGCGCAGTTCGCGCTCTGCGGCGCGGTAGTGGGCGCGCGCCCGGGCGACGAACGTGTTCCAGGCCGCGTCGTCGTCCGCGAGGAGCGCTCGGCCGGCGAGGACCGCGGCGACGAGCGAGATCCCGGCGACCAGGGTGAAGCGGCGGTGCGTCGTGCGCATGGAGGGCCCTCCCGTGTGGAAGGGCCCAGCGCAAGCCCGGTGCCGCGTCCCTCGCGGGATCGCAGTCTCGCCCGGCGTTACGGCCCGGTGCCGCGGCGGGACGGCGGCCGGACGCCGCCCCCTCACGGCCGGAGCCGTCCGGGACCCCGGAAGAGATACGTCACCTCGCGCACGTTCGGGCGGTCGAGGAGGACCATCAGCATGCGCGAGAGGCCGAAGCCGTAGCCGCCGTGCGGCGGACATCCGTAGCGGAAGAACTCCACGTAGTCCGCAAGCGGTTCCACGGCGAGACCCTTCTCGCGGATCTGCGCGACGAGACGCTCCGGTCGGTGCTCGCGCTGCGCCCCCGACGTCACCTCGACGCCTTTCCAGAGGAGGTCGAAGCTGCGTGTCAGCGCGGGGTCGGCCGCGGAACGCATGTGATAGAAGGGTCGCAGCGCTGCGGGGTAGTCGGTGACGAACACGAAGTCGTGGCCGCGCTCGCGACGGACGATCTCCGCGAGACGCCGTTCGCCCTCGGGGTCGAGGTCGCCGTCCTCGCGGACGCCGGGACCGCCCGCGAGCACCGACGTCGCTTCCGCCAGCGTCATTCGCGGGAACGGAAGCTCGGGCACGCGGATCTCCGCGCCGAGCATCTCGCGGACGCGTTGCCCGAACTGCGCCGCGATCTCGCCGATCACGAACGCGAGCCACTCCTCCTCGAGGTGCATCACGTCCTCGTGCGAGCGGGTCCAAGCGATCTCCACGTCGACGCTCGTGAACTCGGTGTCGTGGCGCGACGTGAACGACGGGTTCGCGCGGAACACCGGGCCGATCTCGAACACGCGCTCGAACCCGGCGGCCATGGCCATTTGCTTGTAGAACTGCGGCGACTGCGCGAGCGTCGCCTCGCCGCCGAAGTAGGGGAGCTTGAAGAGTTCGGCGCCCGACTCGCTCGCGGCGGCCATCAGCTTCGGCGAGTGGATCTCGATGAAGCCGCGCTCCATCCAGAACGTCCGCATCGCGTGCTCCGCCGCCGTCTGGATCTCGAAGACGAGACGGCTCTCGGAACGACGCAGGTCGACCCATCGGAAGTCCATCCGGAGTTCCGGCGCCGACTCCGCGTCGATCGGGATCGCCGCCGTCGCCGGACCCGCGACGTCGATCGAACGCGCGCGGACCTCCACGCCGCCGAAGCGGATGCGCGGATCGACGACGACCTCGCCCGTCACGGCGACGGCCGAGCCGAGCGGCATCGACGAGATTGCGGCGGCGAGAGCGTCGCCCTCGCCCGCGCGCTCGTGCGACACCTGCACGGCGCCGCTCTTGTCCTCGACGACGACGAACTGCATCCGCTTCTGGTCGCGGACGCTCTTCACGAACCCGGCAATGGTGACGATCTCGCCGGAACGACTCCTGACCTGGGACATGGGGATGCGCTGCATGACTCGAACCTCGCGGAGTGGGGGAGTTGGTGTTCACGCGCCGCGGTGGGGCGCACGTTGCGAGGGGGTCCGCGAAGGGTC
The DNA here is from genome assembly GCA_031404455.1 of Planctomycetia bacterium. GTDB lineage: Bacteria > Planctomycetota > JAJSAM01 > JAJSAM01 > JAJVHW01 > JANNHP01. The sequence continues at coordinate 4,009 of JANNHP010000448.1, forward strand.
GCGGACCCTAGCTATCGAGGTCGCGAGCGGCCGCCGACGGGAACGCGCGGACGCCGGTCGAATGCCGGGTCGCTGGGGCGATGGAAGAGGCGCGTGTCGTCATGGGCGTCGGTCGGGAGAGTACCCGCAGAGTCCTCGCTGTCCAGTCGGAGTTGCGGCGGCCGACGCGCGCGCTACTCCGGCAGGAGCTTTCGCAACCGCGCGACGTCGTCCTTCCGCGTGCCCGCGAGATCGTTCGCCTCGGCCGGATCGGCGGCGACATCGTAGAGCTCGTCGCGGCCGGTCGAGTCGGCGATGAGGTGCAGGCGGCCGTCGTAGACGGAGCGGATCGCGACCTTGAAGATCGAGAGGTCCGCGTCGGGGAAGGCGCGGCGCATCTCGGGGATGGCGTGCGACTGCTCGCCGAACGTGCCGCGCGCGATCCGTCCGCCGAGGTCGCGCGTCAGCGACGCGCCGTCGAAGTCCTTCGGCACGGGCACGCCGCAGAGCTCGAGAACGGTCGGCGTCACGTCTTCCAGGCGCACGACTTCGGTGACGACGCGTCCGCCGTCGAAGGCGCCGGGGTAGCGGACCATCAGTGGCACGTGGAGCGTCGTGCGGTGCATGCTCAGCAGGTGGCCGAGACGACGGTGCTCGCCGAGGTTCTCGCCGTGGTCCGAGCAGACGACGACGAGCGTGCGATCGAGCACCCCGGCCGACTTCAGGCCGTCGAAGAGCTTCCCGAGCTCGTCGTCGAGCGTCGCGATCTCGGCGTCGTAGAGATCCGACATGACCTCGAGCTTCCACGGCGGGACCTCGGTGCGCCCGAGGATGTAGCCGACGCTCCACGGGAAGTTGAAGGCACGCGCCTCGGCGACGCGCTCGGGCGGAGGCGATCCCTGGAGGAACGCCTTCGCCTTCGCCGCGGGCGGCCCGTACGGCAGGTGCGGCTCCATGTCGTTGACGAAGAGGAAGAACGGCTTCCCGGCCGCGTCCTTCGAGAGCGCCCAGTCGAGCGCGCGGCGGTGCGTCTCGGGCGCGAACGGGTACGGGCGGTCCGGCTTCTTGTAGAGCGGGTCCACGACGTCGAAGCCCTGCGTCAGCCCGAACTCGGGCGAGACGAGCTCGTTGTTGGTGAAGCAACCGGTACGCCATCCCGCGGCGCGGAGCCGTTCGGCGAGCGTGTCGGACTGCTCGGCGAGGAAGGGCCGCACGCTCTCGAGGAAGCCGTGGTGCTCCGGGCGCAGGCCGGTGAAGAGCGACGCGTGCGACGGTCCCGTCCAGCAGCAAGGCGCCCAGGCGTCGCGGAACGTCACGGCGTCCTTCGCGAAGGCGTCGAGGCGCGGCGTCGTCGGGCGCGAGTACCCGATGAACGAGCAGCGGTCGGCGCGGGTCGTGTCCATCACCACGACGAGCACGTTCGGCGGGCCGGAGACGGCGCCGTCGCCGCACGCCGCGGCGAGGAGCGGCAGGAGGAGGAGCGTCCCTGGAGCGCGCACGGCGCCATCGTACGCGGGCACGGAGAATTGCCTTGCGTGGTCTGCGGCGGAGGAATGTGATCCGGGCCATGGACGGCTACGAGCCCCTGATGTCGTTCGGCGATGCGGCCGCGGCGGCGTACGAGGACGTCCTCCGGGGCGACGAGGCCGCGACGGTCGCGTTCCTCGAGGGGCTCGCGCGGGGCGGGCCCGCATTGGAACTCGCGATCGGCGCGGGGCGCGTCGCTCTGCCGCTCGCCGCGCGCGGCATCACCGTGGACGGCGTCGACTTCTCCGAGGCGATGGTCGCGAGGCTTCGCGCGAAGCCGGGCGGCGGCGGGCTCGCCGTCACGATGGGCGACTTCGCCGACGTCCCCGTGTCCGGGAAGTACCGCCTCGTGTACGTCGTCTTCAACACGCTCTTCAACCTGCTCACGCAGGACGCGCAGGTCCGTTGCTTCCGGAACGTCGCCGCCCGCCTCGACGACGAGGGCGTGTTCGTGGTCGAGGGCTTCGTCCCGTCGTGGCTGCACCGTCTCCGCGACCACCAGTACGTCGATGCCGGAACCGTGGCGGTCAGGAACGTCGTCCTCGACATGGGGCGCCACGATCCGGTCGCGCAGATCCTCGACGAGAGCCACGTCGAGCTCACGCCCGGGGGTGTGCGCCTGGCGCCGATCGTCTGCCGGTACGCGTGGCCGAGCGAACTCGACCTGATGGCGCGGATCGCCGGGCTGCGCCTCCTCGAGCGCTGGGGCGGATGGGAGCGTCAGCCCTTCACGGCCGACAGCCGCAACTGCATCTCGGTCTTCGGCCGATGAGCTCTATCGCCGCCGGAGCGCCGAGAGCGGCACGACCTGCGGCGTGCGCTCGAACGTGCCCGCGGCGATGTCGGCGACGCTGACGCCGTCCAGGAAGCCGTAGATGCGGCGCGCGAGCTCGGCCCAGACGGGGGCGACGCTGCAGCCGGTGGCGTGTGCGCAGATGTCGCGCGTGCCGGTGTACGTCTCGCAGAGGTCCTCGGCGAGCGGCCCGTCGAATGCGCGGAAGAGCTCGCCGACCGTGATCTCCCGCGCAGGGCGCGCGAGACGGAACCCCCCGTGCACCCCGCGCAGCGACGTGACGAGGTTCGCGCGGCGGAGCTCGCCGAGGATCTGCGTCGTGTACTCGATCGTCAGGCCCTCGCGCTCTGCGATCTGCCTCGCCGAGAGGCTCGTCGTGCCCTGCGGCCCCGCGCCCTCGCGCGCGAGCTGCAGGAGGCAGCGCAGGCCGTATTCCTCGAGGGCGGAGATCTTCATGCGGCGCCCCCCACGAACGATTCCACGCACCCTCTCGGTAGGGGCAATGGCGCCGGGCCGTACGAGTCCGTCCTGCGGACGAACTCGCGGCGACCCCCGTGTCCGCCCCACGCGCGTCGGGTGGCGAACGAGGGCGGACACGGGGGTCCGCCCCTACCGAGAGTGCTGGCCTTCATGCGGCTACCAGATCCCCAGCGCGTCCTTCGCCTCGTCGCTCGCGTGGACGACCGGGTTCCACGGCGGGTCCCAGACGAGCTGCACGTCGGGCTCGGTGACGCGGGGGATGCGCGAGACGGTGTTGTGCACGGCCGCGAGGATCTGCGGCCCGACGGGGCAGCCGGGCCCTGTGAGCGTCATGCGCACCACGACCTTCTTGCCCTCCTCCGCGACGTCCACGCCGTAGATGAGGCCGAGGTCCACGATCGAGAGGAAGATCTCCGGATCCTGGATCGGCTTCAGCGCGGCCAGCACGTGCTGCGGCGTGAGCGCTTCGCCCTCGGCGAGCACGACGGGATCTCCGTCGCGCACCTCGAGCCCCATGTGCGGGGGCATGCCCTCGGGGGCGGCGCCGTGATAGGAATCCACCGGGTCGTTCATGACTTCTCTCCTTTCGCCTCGAGTTCGCGCAGCGCCTGGTCGAGCGTCGTCCACGGGAGCAGCGCGCACTTCACGCGGACGGGGAAGTGCCGCACGCCCTCCAGCGCCTCGAAGTCGCCGAGGTCGATCTCCTTCGGCACGGGTGCGCCCTGGAGCGTCGCCTTCACCGCGGCGATCTGCGCGTGCGCCTCCGCGAGCGACTTCCCGACGACGAGGTCGTGGAGGATCGACCCGGAGCTGACGGAGATCGCGCAGCCGCGGCCGTCCACGCGCACTCCGGCGACTCGGCCATCGGCGCCGATCTCGAGCGCGAGATCCACCTCGTCGCCGCAGACGGGGTTCATCCCCTCGGTGACGATGTCCTCGCGCGCGAGGGGCTTCTTCCCGTGCGGCGCCTTGTAGTGGTCCAGGATCAGGTCCCGGTAGAGCGCCTCGAAGGACGGTTCTGGGATGCTCACCGGCGGAAGTACTCCATGACGGCCTTGAGTCCGTCGGCGAGGGCCCGGACCTCGGACTCGGTGTTGTAGAGATAGAAGCTCGCGCGGCAGGTGGCGATCACGCCGAAGCGGCGCATGAGCGGCTGGGCGCAGTGGTGGCCGGCGCGGATCGCGATGCCGCGCTCCGCGTCGAGGAACTGGGCGACGTCGTGCGGGTGGAGGCCCGGGACTTCGAAGGAGACGATCCCCGCGCGCAACGACGCGTCGTCGGGGCCGAACGTGCGGACGCCGAGTTCGGCGAGGAGGTCGAGCGCGAGCCGCGTGAGGCGCGCCTCGTGCTCGTGGATCCGCGCCGGACCGGCCGCGACGAGGTAGTCGATCGCCGCGTGGAGGCCGATCGCGTCGGCGGCGGGCGGCGTGCCCGCCTCGAAGCGCAGCGGCGGTTCCGCGTAGGTGCTCTCCTCGAGCCGCACGCGCTGGATCATCTCGCCGCCGCCCTGCCACGGGTCCATGCGGTCGTACATCCCGGGGCGCACGATCAATGCACCCACGCCCATCGGACCGAGCGCCTTGTGCGCCGAGAACGCGAGGAAGTCGCACCCGAGCGCCGCGACGTCCACGGCGCCGTGCGGCACCGACTGCGCCGCGTCGACGAGCGTCGTGACGCCCGCGGCGCGCGCGGTGCGGCAGAGGTCGGCGACGGGGTTCTCGGTGCCGAGCACGTTCGACTTCGACGTGAACGCGAAGAGCTTCGGGCCCTCCGCGAGGCGCGCGGCGGCGGCGTCCATGTCGAGCCGTCCGTCGTCGGTGACGGGGACGAAGCGCAGGCGCGCGCCGCGACGCTTCGCGAGCATCTGCCACGGGACGAGGTTCGCGTGGTGCTCCATCTCCGTGAGGAGCAGCGTGTCGCCGGCCTTCACGTTGCGGTCGCCCCACGCGTTCGCGACGAGGTTGACGGCCTCGGTCGTGCCGCGCGTCCACACGACACACTCCGGCGACGGAGCGCTGACGAACGTGGCGACGCGCGCCCTGGCCTCCTCGAACGCCGCCGTGGCCCGCTCGGCCAGGAAGTGCACCGAGCGGTGCACGTTGGAGTTCTTCGCCGAATAGAAGCCGGTGATCGCATCGATCACCGGCTGCGGCTTCTGCGACGTCGCCGCGCTGTCGAGGTAGACGAGCGGCTTGCCGCGCACGCTCGTCGCGAGGATCGGGAAATCCCGGCGGATCGCGTCGGCGTCGAGCGGCTTCGCGGGTGCCTCGATCGTCCTCACGTCAGTTCTCCGGCGTGTCGACGAACACGTCGCCACCCTCGATGGTAGCCGTGAACGTCTCGATCGGCGTGACCGCGGGCATGCGCGTCGGGCGGCCCGTGGCGAGGTCGAAGCGCGCGCCGTGGCGCGGGCACTCGATCTCGGTGCCGACGACCCGGCCCGCGCCGAGCGGACCGTCGTCGTGGCTGCAGCGGTTCTCCACGACGAACACCTTCGTCGCCGAGCGCGCCGCGGCGAGCGAGAGGCCGTCCACCTCGAACACGCGCGCGCCGCCCTCCGGCAGATCCGCGAGGGCGCAGAGCCGGTGCTTCATCGCGGCTCTCCGAGGCGCGCGTCGAGGGCGTCGCGCACGCGCTTCTGCAGGTTCTCGCCGGGGATGCCGGCGATCGCGGGCTCGAGGAAGCCGAGCACGATCGCGCGCCGCGCCTCGGCGGGGGAGAGGCCGCGGCTCGTGCAGAAGAAGAGCTGTTCCTCGTCGATCGGTCCGACCGCGGCCGCGTGCGAGCACTTCACGTCGTTCGTCATGATCTCGAGTTCGGGGATGGTGTCCGCCCGCGCGTGCTCGGAGAGGAGCATGTTGTGGTTGCGCTGGTGCGCGCCGGCGCCGGCGCCGTCCTTCGTGATGCGCAGGCGCCCGGTGAACGCCGATCGCGCGCGGTCGCCGACGACGGTGCGGTAGTCGAGCTCGCTCGACGTGTTCGGGGCGACGTGGTCCTGGAACGTGTGGTGGTCGAAGTGGCGGCGGCCGTCGGCGAAGACGATGCCCTGCACGCGCGTCGAGGCGCCCGGCCCGTTGAGCGACGTCGTCTGCAGCGCCTTCGTCAGCCCGCCGCCCACCGCCACGTTCACGCTCTCGAACCTTCCGTCGCGCTCGACGGCCGCTCGGAGGATCGGCGCGTGGACCGTGCGCTTCGAGAAGTTCTGCACGACGACGAGGCGCAGGCTTGCGCCCGCGCCGACGAAGACCTCGAGCACTTCGTGGATCATCGGCGCGTCGTCCTCGCCCGACGTCGCGAGGTCGAGCACGAGCGTGGCCTTCGCCTGGGCGCCGATGACGACGAGCGACCGCGCGGCCATGAGCCCGGAGCCGCCGACCCGATGCGCGACGCGGATCGGGAGGTCGACCTCCGATTTCGCCGGGACGTGGACGAACGTCCCGCCCGCGAAGAGGGCCGCAGAGAGCGCGTCGAACTTGGCGCCCGCGCCGTCGCACTGGCCTGCCAGCGAGAAGAGCCGCGGCCGCACGATGTCCTCGTGCCGGACCGCGGCGTCGGAGAGGTCGGAGACGACGAGTCCGCGCCCGGCGAGGAGCGGGTCGATCGTCGACCTCTGGAGCACTCCGTCACGGCAGAGCGCGTACGCCGATGCGTTCTCGTACGTGCCGTCGTGGAAGTCGTCCGGCAGTTCGCCGAACTGGCTGCACGG
>JANNHP010000449.1:0-9778 GCA_031404455.1 Planctomycetia bacterium
CGGATCCTCCGCGGGTCTTCTCGCTCGAGACGAAGACGCCGGAGGCGCCCTGGAGCCCGCCCGCGGGGAAGATCGCCGTCCCCGTCGCCGCCCGTCCCGTCGCCGCCTACACCAAGCTGACGCGCGACGACCTCTGGAACCAGAAGCTCGGCCGCACGGCCGCGGTCTTCCTCGATCCGAGCGCCGTGCGCGAGGACATGATCACGGACGTGAAGAAGATCTTCGGCCGCGTGCTCGACCACGACAAGCCGGCCGGATACGCCTTCACCGAGAACGACTTCCTCCCCGAGGGCACGCGTCCGGGCCTCGTGGCCGGCATCCCGGCGGGCATGCGCGCGATGCGCGTCGAGCTGAGCAAGGTGCGCGGCCTCTTCGGCCTGATGCCGGGCGACCGCTTCGACCTCGTCTCGACGGTCGCCGTCTCGACGGACACGAGCCAGGACCTGCGCAAGATGGGCGGCGCCTACGCCGACCGCCTCGCGATGGAGGCGACGGCCGCGGGCCTGACCAAGCAGGCGACCGTCCGCGTCGTCGTGCAGAACGGCATCGTCGTCACGCCCGTGACGACCGTGGAGGTCCCGGTCTCGATCGCGTCGCTGACGCAGGGCGCCCGCACGAACTCGAAGCCGGTGCAGGAGGTCGTGATCGCGGTCCACCCGGCCGAGGTCGCGGCACTCGCCGAGGCGATGGCCATCGAGGCGGAGCTCTCGGTGGTGCCGCGATCGGGACGTCCCGACGATCCGCAGGACAGCATCACCCCCGACCGCATGCCGAGGAGCCCGTTCGGTCTGGCGCAGGACGATGCTTCGGCGGAAGGTTCGTCGGTCCGCTTCGTCGAGACGATCGACGGCACCAACCGCGAGATCGTGCCGGTCCCGTCGTCGGGCGGCGGCAAGCCGGAGGCCCCGCGTGCGAAGTGACGTCCGCCTGACGGGCGCGCGCGGCGCGATCGCGATCCAGTTCGCCATGCTGGCGTTCGGGTTCTTCGCGCTCGCAGCCGTCGTCATCGACGTCCGGCTCGCGTCGCTCGCGCAGCAGCAGATGCAGGTCGCGGCCGATTTCGCGGCGCTCGAGGGGCTCTACGAACGGGGCTTCTATCCGGCAGGGGATCCGCGAGTCGCCGCCCGCGAGACCGTGAGGCGCGTGTTCGACGACGACCTGCGCCCCGCGAACGGCGACCCGATGAAGTACGGCGCGGGACCGCTCCTGGCACTCACCGGCGGCCAGCCGGGGAGCAACGGCAGCGCACTCGTCACCGTCACCGCACCCGGCGTCTACGACCCGGTCCTCGAGCTCAACACGGCGAACGCGAGGTCCGGCGACATCGTGCTCGGGCGCTACGTCTCGAGCGACACGGCGCACTTCGAGGCCGCCGACTACTCCCGCACGGACTTCGTGCCCACGCCGGCGCTGTCGTCCACCGCCGTGCTCGTGCGCTTGAGGCGCACGGCCGACGCGACAGGACTCGACCGGGTGCCCGGCGTCTCCTCCAGCGGACCGCCGCTCCCGTTCCTCTTCGGGCTCGCGAGCACGATGCACGCGGAGCCGGGGTCGTCGTACAACCCGCGCACCGACGGCCTCAGCGTGTCCGCCACGTCGATCGCCGCCACTCGGCGCGCGCTCGAGATCGCGGGCCCCGGGCCGAACTACGGCTACACGACGCTGCAGACGTTCGTGCTCTTCAGCGCCGGCTCGGGCGTGCCTGCGGGCCAGCCGTTCCCCCGTCCGCCGGGCCAGCCGTACCCGGCGGGCTCGCCGCTCTTCGTCGACTTCTGGGACACGACGCCCGCCGGCACGCCGACCGACGTGATCGTGCGGCCCGACGGGTACCTGGAGCGCATCGTCGGCGGAGTCGGCAGCGGCCGCGCCGTCGGATACGTCTCCCGCATCCTCGGCACGCAGGACAGCCCGGTCACCCGCGTCGGGCAGATCGCCGACATCATCGCGTACCCGTTCTTCTTCCCCGGCGAGACGTTCGTCCCGATCGCGCGGTCGGTGAGCGGGAACATGAAGGCGATCGGGTTCGGCTGGGTCGGCGTCGAGGACATCTCGGCCGGTGCCGGTCCTCCGCGCGCCCGCATCTACCGCGGAGTCGGCGGCCTGCGCATCGGCGGCCCGAACGCGGTCTCCGTCCCGGCGCTCGCGGCGCTCGCAGCCGATCCCGCGCTCGTCGTCGCCCACGCCGGCTTTCCAGACGCGATCACAGCTCCCGTCCTCGTGAGGTAGGACCGCCATGGTTGAACGAACGATGTACATCCTGGTCGTCGGGCCCGACACGGCGCTGCATGCCGAGGTCTCTTCCGCCGTCGACGCCCTGCGCCGCACGGGCACCGTGGTCATGCACGCGAAGAGCCTGCGCGACGGCGTCGAGATGTCCCGCAACCGCAATCCGGACCTGATCGTGCTCGAGCTCGATCCGACGCCGGAGGAGTTGCAGGGGTTCACGAAGGACGTGGAGCACGTCTCCCCGGAGACGGTCGTGGTCGGCGCGTACCGCGTGTCGGCGGGCGACGAGGGCTCCGGCGACGGACAGCTCCTCGTCACGGCGATGCGCTGCCGGGTGAAGGACTTCCTCCGGCGCCCCGTGTCGTCGAGCGAGCTGCAGGACGTGATCGACCGCAACATGGACGGCGGCCAGCGGACGGCGGCCGTGCGGCAGCGCCAGGGCGTGGTGATCGACTTCGTCAGCAACAAGGGCGGAGTCGGGAAGTCCACGCTCTCGGTGAACACCGCGTGCCTCCTCGCCCAGCGCAACCCGGGCCGTGTGCTCCTCGTGGACGCCTCGCTCCAGCTCGGCGTCTGTGCGCCCTCCCTCGACATCAACCCGGTGACGACGATCGTCGACGCGGTGAAGGAGCTGTCGCGGCTCGACGAGACGCTCCTGCGCGAGATCGCCATCCGGCACCCGTGCGGCCTGCACGTGCTCGCGGCGCCGAACGACGCGGTCGAGGCGACCGAGGTCGGCGAGGTGCAGATCTCGCGCGTGCTCGGCGTCGCGCGGCGGGCGTTCGACTACGTCGTCGTCGACACGTTCCCGCTCGTCGACGCCGTCGCGGTGGCCGGTCTCGACCTCTCGAGCCTCGTCTACTGCATCACGAGCGACACCGTGCCGAACGTCATCGGCATGGCGCGGTACATCACGGTGCTCGAGCGGCTCGGCGTCTCCAGGAACCGGATGCGCATGGTGCTGAACCACCCGCAGCCCGGGTTCTCCGGGGCGCTCACGCCCGTGGACGTCGCCTCGCGGCTCGACCGCGACATCGACCACGTCGTGCCCTTCGACAGGAAGGTGCTCGTCGGCGTGAACCTCGGCGCCCCGCACGCGCTGCGCGCCGCGAAGTGGTACGGGTTCGGCAAGGCGATCCGCGGCATCGCGGACGAGATCGAGTCCCTGAAACCGACCGAGGCGGGCGAGCCCGATCCGACGTCGTCGCACGTCGCCCACGAACTGGCTGCGCGGGGCGTCTAGCCGTGCCGGAGAACCTCCGCCCCGACGACGTCTCCGAGCCCGAAGTGAAGGCCCGCGCTCTCTTCAGGGACTCGGTCACGACGAACGCGCGCGAACGGCTGACGCGGCGTTCGCTCGCGACGCCCATGCGGCAGGGTGGCCGCCGCGTCGCCGAGGAGCCGGACAGGAAGCGCGGCTCCGCCGACTTCCTCGAGACCAAGGGCTGGCTGCAGAACCGCCTGCTCGAGGAGATCGGCGAGAAGGTCGAGATCGGCGCGGGCAACGCCGACGTCGAGGAGTTCGTCCGGCAGTTCGTCGACCGGGTCCTCGAGACCGAGCGGATCACGCTGAACGCTCAGGAGCGCGAGCGTCTCGCGGTCGAACTCGCCGAGGAGGCCGTGGGCCTCGGCCCGCTCTCGCCGCTGATGGTCGATCCGGCCATCACCGACATCCTCGTCAACGGACCCGACGCGGTCTACGTGGAGCGCTTCGGCCGCATCACGCGCACCGAGGTGAAGTTCCGCGACAACGACCACGTGCTGCGCGTCATCGAGCGCATCGCCGCATCCGTCGGCCGCCGCATCGACCAGTCCTCGCCGATGGTGGACCTGCGCCTCGCCGACGGCAGCCGCGTGAACGCCACGATCCCCCCGGCGTCGATCGACTACCCGACGATCTCCATCCGCAGGTTCGGCAAGCAGCGCCTGCGCCGCGCCAACCTTGTCGAGCTCGGGATGATGTCGCGCGAGCAGGTGCTCTTCCTCGAGCACGCGGTGCGCGGACGTCTCAACATCCTGCTCTCGGGCGGCACGGGCGCCGGCAAGTCGACGCTCCTCGGCGCTCTCGCCGAGGCGATCCCGTCCGACGAGCGCATCGTGACGATCGAGGACACGGCCGAACTCATGCTCGACCAGGAGAACGTCGTGCGGCTCGAGACCCGGCCGCCGAACGTGGAGGGGCGCGGGCAGATCACCATGCGCGACCTCCTCATCAACGCGCTGCGCATGCGCCCGTCGCGGCTCATCGTCGGCGAGGTGCGCGGCGGCGAGGCGCTCGAACTGATGCAGGCCCTGAACACCGGCCACGACGGCGGGCTCTCCACGCTCCACGCCAACTCGCCGCGCGACGCGCTCGCGCGCCTCGAGACCCTCGTGCTCATGGCCGGGATCGAACTGCCGTCGCGAGCGATCCGCGAGCAGATCGTCTCGGCGCTCCATCTCGTCGTGCACGTGAAGCGCTACGAGGACGGCGTGCGCAGGATCGAGAGCATCGCCGAGATCGTGGGGCTCGAGGGCACGACCCCCCAGCTCCAGGACATCTTCCGCTTCGAGCGCCAGGAGAAGCGCGGCCGCCGTGTCGTGGGCGAGTTCGTCCCGACGGGCACCGTGCCGCGCGTCGTCGAGGAACTGCGCACGATCGGCGAGGACGTCCCGATGAGCCTCTTCCGCCGGGCCGGGAGACCGTAGGTGCTCCCCGCCCTCCTCTCTGCCGCGGCGCTCGCCCTCGTGGCGTTCGTCGTCTTCGTGATGCTCGGTTCGCACCGCCGTCACCAGGCGCTGCTGCGCCTCGATGAGAGCGGCGTCGCCGCGAAGCGCGGGGACTTCGGCGGCGACCGCGTGCCGAGGCCGGTCCTCACGCGGCACCGCTGGCTGACGATCCTGATCGGCGGCGCCGTGGGCGTCGCCGCGACGCTCGTGCTCGGGTGGCCGCTGTGGCTCTCGATCGCCGTCGGCTTCGTCGTCGCGGCGATCGCCTGGATCATCGAGGACTTCATCGCCGTGAAGCGCGAGCTCGAGGTCGAGGAGCAGACCGCTGACGCGATCGACCTCATGGTCTCGGCGCTGCGCGCCGGCACGAGCCTCGTCGACGCGATCCGCATCGCGGCGCAGGAATCGAGGAAGCCCGTGCGTCCGGCGATCGAGGAGGTCGTGCAGCGTCTCGACCTCGGCGACGACCCGGACGCCATCTTCCGCGACTTCAGCCTGCGCGTTCCCGTGGAGACGGCCCGGGTCCTCGCGTTCAGCCTGACCGTCCACTGGCGCGTCGGCGGCGGGATGGCGCGCGCGCTGGCCAGCGTCTCGCAGAGCTCGCGGCACCGGATCGAGTTCTTCCGCCGCGTGCGTTCGCAGGCGACCGAGGGCCGCGCGTCGCTGATCGGCATGCTCGGGATCACGTACCTCCTGACGCTGATGCTCTGGCGCGCCTACCCCGCGCGCTTCGAGGGGTTCTTCGCCTCGTCCGTCGGGATCGCGCTCACCACCACGGTGCTCCTGCTCCAGGGGATCGGGCTCGTGTGGACGACGGCGCTGACGAGGATCAAACCCTGATGCTCGGACTCTCCGCCACCGCCGCCCTCGTGATCGTGGTCCTCCTGATCGTGATCGCCTTCGCCATCGCCGCCGCCGTGGCGAGCGGGCGCCGCGGGATCGCGCGCTCGCGCCTCGGGCTCTCCGGCGACACGGGGCACGAGTTCGACGCGGTCGACACCAGCGACGAGCCGCTCGGCACGGGCATTCGGCGATGGCTCGGCCTCGCGGGCTTCCGCGGAAGCGCCGCGACCGCCGTCTTCCTCGCGATTCTCGTGATCGCCGGCGCCACGGGACTCCTCGTCGCGACGATCCTCGGCGGCTCGGGGGCGGTCGCCGTCCTCGTCGACGGCCTCGACTCGATCCCCGGCGAGTTCGGCCAGGTGCTGATCCCGCTCGTCGCCGCGGCGCCGTGGATCCTCCTCGTGCTCTTCGCAGCGTTCCCGATCCTCGTCGTCCGGTCGCTCCGGCGCTCGAGGGCCGAGGCCGCGGAGCGCGAACTGCCGGTCCTGCTCGAACTCTTCGCCACGCTCGCGGAGGCGGGGCTCGGGTTCGACGCGGCGCTCGCGGAGATCCTCGAGTCCGACCAGGGCACCGGCTACCTCGCCGACGAGTTCCGCAACTTCCAGCGCGAGACGCTGTCGGGCGTGCCGCGCGTCAAGTGCCTCCGGCGTCTCGCGCGCCGGGTCGACGTGCCCACGTTCTCGACGTTCATCTCGAGCCTCGTGCACGCGGAGCAGGGCGGACTCGGCCTCTCCGACGTGCTCCGGATCCAGGCGGACGACATGCGCAACCGGCGCCGCGAGACCGCGATGATGAAGGCGCAGTCGCTTCCGGTGAAGCTCGTCTTCCCGCTGGTCCTCTGCTTCCTGCCGGCCCTCTTCGTCTTCACGCTCGGGCCGGCGTTCTACACGTTCTTCAAGGTGACCGACGCCGTCACAGGCAACATCAGGTGACGACGACGTCGAAGGGAGGCCGGCCGTGAAAGGCCGGTTCACACGCATGCGGAATCGGACGGGTGCTCTCGCTCTTTGCCTCTCGCTCGCCGGGGCGTTCGCGCTCTCGGCCTGCGCCCACGCGCCGCACGCCCGGCACGACTCGGCGGACGCCGACGCGCGGCTCGCCGCCGCGCTGAAGGAGTGGGACCAGGCGCACTCCACGGGGATGAACAACGGAGCCGTGTACGCAGACGAGCCGGTCATCGTCGACAGCGGCGCCGCGAAGCTCCACATCGAGCAGATCGCGCTCGAATTCCCCCGGCACGTCCCGACTCTCGTGATGTGCGCGCAGATCTGCTTCCAGGCGGGCGAGATCGAGAAGGCCTCGGCGTACGCCGACCGGGCGCTGACCCTGCAATCCGACAACAACTTCGCGGGCATCATCCGCGCGCAGGCGGCGCTCTCCGACGGCAACCTGCCGAAGGCGCGCGAGGTCGCGAAGAAGCAGCTCTCGCTGACTCCCGACTCCTGCTACCTCCACGAGGTGATGGCCGGGATCGAGTTCTACGCCGGCGACATGGCCGCGTGCGAGCGCGAGGTCTCGCTCGCCGAGCGCTACGGCAGCGACCCCTGGCGCATCGCCTACCACCGCGGGCTCCTCGCCGAGAGGCGCGGCGACCCGTCCGAGGCGAAGAAGCAGTTCGAGAAGTCGGCGCAGCTCTGTCCGACCGCCGACTTCGCGAAGAGCCGGATGAACGGGATCGAGCCGCCCGCGCTGCCCGCGGCGCCGAAGTAGCGCACCTCCCCCGCGGGCGCGATCGCAGAGTTTCCGCACGCGCCCCGGCGCGGACGCGGCGAGGATCCCCGTCTTGATCGTCCGGATCGGGAGGGCGAGATGACGTCGAGCCGGGTCGTGGCGCTCTCTGCGGTCCTCTTCCTCGCGGCGGCGCCGGGCGACGTCCGCGCGGCGCCGGAGGGCGGCGGCCTCGACGTCCGCGCGCGGATCGGCACGACGCCGCTCGTCGTCGCGCTGCGTCTCACCGGGCACGTTGCCGGCGAGCCGGGACGCGCCGCCGCGGCGGCGAAAGAGAAGGCCGAGGTCGCGTTCCTCGGCGCGATCGAGCCCGAGGGCACGTCGATCTCCGTGCTGCTGCGCGACACCGCGCCGGCGAAGACGGCCGCACTCTGGCGCGACGAGGCCGCGAAGGCGGTGAAGGGCGCCAAGACCGTGCCCTTCATGAACGGCGACGTGCCGTGCTACGAGTCCGTCGGACAGGACAAGCAGTTGCAGGCCACTGTCACCACGCGCGCGGCGTTCGTCGCCGCGGCCGGGAAATCGGTGGAGATCCGCGTCGCGACGCGCAGCAAGGGCAAGGCCGCGTTTGGACGTCCCGAATTCGCGAAAGTCGTCGAGTCGCTGCGGTTCGCTCGCCTGCGTCTCGGACCGTGGGACTGGCACCCGTCCGGCTTCCTCGAAGGCATGGATGCGGCGCTCCGCGCGCCGGGGAGTCCCGCCGCGGCGGCGCAGATGAAGGCGATCGCCGCGCCCGACGACTGGGCGGCGGCGCTCGTCTTCGCCGAACTCGTCGATCCGAAGATGGACAAGGCGCTCCTCCCGCAGCGCATCGAGGCCTACAGGCGCGCGTTCACGAAGCTCGATGCGCTCGAGTCCCCGACGCGTCAGGAGCAGTTCGCCACGCTGCTCGCGTCGAACGGCCTCGCACGCGAGATCCACCAGTCGGCGGATTCCGCGCCCGCGACCGAGTTCTTCCAGCGCGCGCACCAGATCGCGCAGCGCGAGTTCCCGTCGCTCCGCGGCGAGACGGCGTACGACTTCGCCCGCTCCCTCGCGGTGAGCGGCGCCGAGGACCGCGCCTTGGAGCTTCTCGACCGCGCGATCGAGGAGAGCCCGCGCTGGCGCGAGCGGGCGCGGAGCGATCCGGACTTCCAGTCGGTGAGCGGGCGCTCCGAGTTCAAGCACTCGATCGACCCCGTGAAGAAGCCGAAGCTCCCCAAAGGGATCGACGCGCTGAAGATCGCCGCGTCGGAGCTCCCGAAGGATCTGACCCTCGTGGAAGGCATGCACCCGGCGACGCCCGAGGCCGGCGCCTTCTTCGAGATGCCGACGATGCGCGGCGCGCTCTCGCCGCCGAAGTCGAAGGCGTCGCAGTCGATCGCGTCGGCCGACGGCGTCTCGGGCACCGTTTTCACGCTGGAGTACGAGGACCGCGTGGACGAGACGGAGGGCGTGTTCGACGCCGTGGCGCAGGAGCTCTGGGGCAAGCCCGCGCGGCCGTCGAAGACGCGCCCCGACGACGTCGTCCTGCTCGGCAAGCTGCTGATCGTCGTCAGCTTTCCCGACGGTCACCCGGCCGCGGGTTGGGTGAAGAACCGCCTGCGCACGCGCTCCGGCGTCGGCTTCCCGCGTCCCTGGGGCGACGCGAAGCCGCTGGTCGAGAAGTTCGAGGCTCTCTCGGCGCAGGGCAGGGGCGAGGAAGGCGTCGACCTCTTCCGCTCGAACGCCGCCGCCGTCGCCGAGCGCGCTCTCGCGCTCCACTTCTTCGCCGGCTTCTCGGCGATGAAGGAGGACTGGGAGGGCGCCGCGTCGCACTGGGCGAGGGCCGTCGCCCTCGACGAATCGGGCGCCGACCACCTCGGCGCGGACACGGGTGCGCTCGCGTCGGCGCTCACGGGACTGGGCACGTCGCAGCGCAAGCTCGGGAAACCCGTGGACGCGATCCTCGTGCTCGGGCGCGCCGTCTCCGCCGCCGAGAAGTCCGGCGACGACGAACGCGTCGCCGCGGCCCTGCGCTCCCTCGCCGCCGCGTTCGCCGAGTCCGGACAGTTCGACGCGGCCCTCCCCGTGATGAAGCGCCTCGTCGAGATCCGCCCCGAGGCGAAGGAGTGGATCAAGGTCGCCGCGCCGTTCCGAGAGGCGATGCGGCGGGACGACGTCCGCGCGCTCGTCGGCTGAGCCCAATCGACTCGATCGGCCTCCCGGGTCGAGGCGAACGGACGGTCGGATAGACTCCGCCGTGTCGTTGGGCCGGCAAGGCCCTCGGAGGTGGTCGATGGGAATTCGGACG
>JANNHP010000450.1:0-1972 GCA_031404455.1 Planctomycetia bacterium
CCAACGCGATGAGCGCCTCGAGGTTCGACGCGCGGACCTTGCGGCGGAACTCGTCCGGGTCGGCGCGGACGAGGACGGCGTCGATCTTCGAACGGACGTCCGCGGCCACGTCCTTCGCGCCGCGCCAGACGTCGAGCGCCACGATGAGCGTCTCCGCGATGCGCGATCCGCGCACCGCGTCCTCGGCGCCGTTCGCCGAGACGTCGATGCCGAAGTCGCGGACTACCGCCGCCGCCGCCGCGGCTGAGGTGGCCGGTTCGCTCGGCGCCACGGCGAGGAGTCCCACGACGCGGTCGATCGTCGCTTCTTCGAGCTTCTTCTTCGCCGCCGCGACCGCGGCGAGTTCGCGTCCCTTCTTCGCCACCGCTCCGATCTCGGCGACGCGAGCAGCCGCATCGGCGCCGGCCGTTCCGTCGGCGACGAGCGACTGCGCCGGTTCGAGCGCCTTCGCGAGACGGTCCCACGCAAGGACGTCGTCATCCGCTCCGCCGGCCGCGGCGCCCCGGGCCTCGGCCGCGTCGGCGAGCGCCGCATCGACGCGGGCGAGCAGTTCGGACTCACGACGATGGGCGGAGGACCCGATCCACGCCGTCGCGGCGACGGCGAGGAGCACAGCCGCCACCGCGCAACTGCCGAAGCCGAGGATGATCTTGCGCCTGCGACGCTGCTCCTCGATCTCCACCTCGGCCGCGGCCGACGCCTCGCGGGCCTTGCGTGCCCGGTCCTCGCCGGCCGCGAGGCACGCCTCGACCTCGTCGGCGACGGCACCGCCGTGCGCCGGACGCGCACTCTGCGCCGGGGCGAGACACGCCTTCGCGATCTGGATGAGGGCGGGCTCGGCGCCGCAGCGCGTGAGGCGTTCCATCGCCGGGCCGAGTTCCGCGCGCGCCGCGCAACGCACGGCGTCCGACTCCTCCTTCACGTCGTACGGCGGGATGCCAGTGAGGATCTCGCAGAGGATGGCGCCGAGGGAGAAGACGTCGCTCGTGGCGTCGATCCTGTCCGTCTCGCCGCGCGCCTGCTCGGGCGGCATGTACCGCGGCGTGCCGATGATCGACCCGACGAGCGACTGCGAACCGACGGAGCCGGTGCGGAGCGTCTCGATGCGACTCACGCCGTGCGTCGACGGCGAGGGCGCGCCCGACTCGCCGCCGAGCACCTTGCCGAGTCCCCAGTCCACGACGAGCACTTCGCCGAAGGCACCCACCATCACGTTCGCGGGCTTGAGGTCGCGGTGGACGACGCCGCGGGCGTGCGCGTAAGCCATCGTGCGGCAGGTGGACGCGAAGATCGCGACGAGGCGCCGCCGCCCGTCGGCGGGCTTCTTCCGCTCGGCGAGGATCGCCCCGAGCGTGCGGCCCTTGATGAGCTTCATCGCGAAGTACGGGCGGCCCTCCGAGCGGAGTCCCAGGTCGTAGACCGGCACGATCCCAGGGTGCTGGAGCTGACCGCCGATCTGCGCCTCCTCGACGAAGCGCTCGATCACGTCGGCGTTCTCGGCGTACTCGTCGCGGATCACCTTGATCGCCACGTCGCGGCCGAGGTCCACGTCGTGTCCGCGCAGGACGACGCCCACGCCGCCGCGCGCGATCTCGCCGAGCACCTGGTAGCGGCCGGCCGAGTCGGCCGACTCCGCCGGCCGCGGACGGACGACCTTCGTCGCTTCGTCGGCGTCGTCGCGCAGGAGGAGGCGCGGGACCTGGCGCCCGCGCGTCGCGAGCCGGCGCAGCACGCTGCCGCCGGAACCTTCACTGCCGCTCATGAGTGGCTCCGCGCGGAACTCGCGATGGATGGGCCATCAACCCCCGAACGGACAGCCATGGACTCGGTAGGGGCGGACCCCCGTGTCCGCCCGGGCCCGAAGGGCCCATCCACGTTGGGCGGACACGGGGGTCCGCCCCTACCGAGAAGCAGGTCCGTCGAGGCGCGACGTGTCGGACTGTTCCTCACGGTTCCTCCTCCCGGCCCTTGG
>JANNHP010000451.1:0-8953 GCA_031404455.1 Planctomycetia bacterium
GAGGACGCAACTGCGAGCGGCGCCGCGCATTGCGCCCGTCGGAGAGGAGGGGTCCGAGGCCGCGACGAGTGTGCGGCGGATCGACTCCTCGTCGGCTCGCGCGTCGCGCGTCGCGCGTCGAGGGCACGCAGACGGGATAGCGTTCGCGGCCGTGAACCGTCTGCGTGATCGCCCGGCCGCCGACCGCGTACTCGACGACATCGAGGACGTCGCCCGCCTGGACGCCGAAGCGCGCCGCGCGGTCGCGATCGATCTCGACCTCGATGTAGCCCTCGCCCGTCGCCTGGCCCGGGAAGACATCGACGGCGCCCGGGACGCCGCGCAGCACCTCGGCCACTTCCTCGCCGAGTCGCTGGATGGCAGCGAGGTCCTCGCCGTAGGCTTTCACGCCGACGAGCGTGCGGATGCCCGTCGCGAGCATGTCGATCCGGTTGACGATCGGATGGGAGAAGCGTGATCGTCAGGACCCCTCGGGACGCGCACTACCGCGACGACGACCGCGGGGTCGGCGACGTGGACGAGCGGCGATCCGACGAGCACCTGCTGCCCGACCGCCACCTCGCAGTGAAGGACGACGCAGTCGAAGGGGGCGAGGACCGGCACGGACTCCTCGACCTCGTCCGACTCCTCGATGAGGGCGAGCTGCTCGCGGTCGAGGCCCCACTGGAGGAGTTGCTTCCGGAGCGTCTCGGTCTGCTCTCTCAGGCGTGCGATCGCGGCGGTCGCGGAACGCGCCTCGACCTCGTGCAGCTCCCGCGCGGCCTTCACGTACGCCTGGAGCGTGGCGCGCACCTCGGCGCCGACGATCCGAAGGAGCGGCCGCCCGCGGCGGACGAGCGCCCCGTCGAAGCTCCCCTCAATCGAGGCCACGCGCCCGGCGAAGCCCGCGCCGATCCGCTGGAGCCGCGTCTCGTCGTAGCGAAGCGCCCCCGAGCCCTCGACGCGGAGCGAGAGCGGTTGCCAGCGGGTCTCGGAGGTCAGGACGCCCGCCTGCTCGATCTGGTACGGCGAGAGCGAGAGGCGGCGCGCCCCTCCCCTTGCCGCATCCGCGGAGTGCGCCCGCTCGCTGAGCGGCATCCCGCACGCCGGGCACTTCGACGGCTCGGCCCGCACGACGTTCGGGTGCATCGGGCAGAAGAACTCGGTTGCGCCCTCGATCGGGATGACGACTCCTCGATCCCTGGAGTGCTCGATCCTGTCCGCGATCGGGTTGAAGAGGGCTGCGCCGAGGACGATCAGAGCCAAGAGCACGACGAAGCGCAGCCGCAGAAGCAACGCGCGCGCGACGAGGGCGCGGCCGCTCTCGGCACCGGTCGATGCAGATGGTCCAATTCGCTCGTCCACCGCTTCTCCCCGGCGTCCGCGCCGCGCGGCCCTGGAGGGGCTGCGGCTTCGTGCTGACGACAGAGGTTACCACCCCGAGACCGCGGCGAGCGACGGCGCGAGCAACCCGATTGCGCGGGCCAGGTGAGTCTTCCGCGGCGCGTGTGACGCACGTTACAGACGCGGACCGCACTACGTTGCAACATCAGTGAATAAGGACAAACGGTCTTGCACCGGTATCAAGAACAAGGGTTGCGTACGCATGGATCGACGGCTCCGGGGTTCATCGTGGGATTGCGGGCAGAGCCGCGCAGTTCGTGAGACCCCGCACTGGCCGATTTGTGTGACGCGCGCCGCCGAGTGTTATGCGAGGAGGGTTCGATGAAGAGGGGCCGATGGTCAGTCGTTGGGGGTCTCGTCGTCGCAGTAACTCTCCTCGCCTGGCCCGGAGACTTCGGCCGGCAAGAAGCCTCCGCCGCGGACGGCAGCGTGGCGGCCCTCGTGCGCCTCGCCCATTCCGACCATCAGATCCGGTCCCTCGACGCCTTAGAGAAGCTCCGGCGTCTCGGAACGCACGAGGCGGTGGATGCCCTTGGGGGCCTGACCGAGAGCCGGGACAACCGCCTCGCGATCTACGCGCTCTCGTCCCTCGCGCGATCGGGCTCCGCGGGAGCCGAACGCAAGATCCAGGCCGTCTACCAGGACGCCGAGCGCTCGGACGCGCTGCGCACGATGGCTCTGGCGCTCTGGTGCCGAAAGCGCGCCAAAGACGGAGCGAGCTGGGAGGAGATCCGGGGGTTTGTCGAGGCCGGAGCCGGATCGAATACGGAGCTCCTCGACGCGGCGGCGTCGCTTCAGAAGTCCCTCTTCGCGACGAAGGCGGTGAAGTGATGTCGAGCACGAAGTCACGGCGCCTCAGCGGGCTCCTGGCCGGGCTCGTCGTCCTGCTCTTCTCCTCGGCGGCGAGGGCCACGGACTCGGATGGCGACGGGTTGAGCGATGCGGTCGAGAACGCTCTTGGGCTCAACCCGAACGACTCCGACACGGACAACGACGGCTGGAGCGACGGCCGTGAGGTGACTGAAGAGGGGACGAACGCCCTCCTCGAGGACATGGACCTCGATACCAAGCTCGACGCCGTCGACAACGACCCCTTCGACCCCGGTAGCGGCGACCTCGACGGCACGAGCACGCCCGACTTCGCGGGCTACGCGACGAGCCCTGCCTATGCCCCCTCCGGCGAATCGCCGCGCGCGGGCGTGGGCATCCAGCTCGTAAGCGGTGTTCTCGTCCGCAGCTACCGCGTCGGCGACTCGGCGGGCATCCGCACGACGACGCTGCGCCCGAACGAGTCGGAGTGCTGCGACGACCCGCCGATGCCCGGCGACAGCTCGGCCGAGACCGACTTCGCACTGGAACTCATCTTCCGCTCGGACAGCACCTTCAACGGGCGCACCGGACTCGGCGTCTACTCGTTCCTCGACGCGGCGTACACGACCGACGGGAGCGGGAACTTCTTCGTCTTCCGCGAGGACGGCCTGCAGGTCCAGTTCGTGAAGTCAGGTCCGCTCTTCACCACCCCGACGGGCATGCGCGGCACCCTCTCGCTCGTCGGGAGCGTCTACACGTTCACGACGCCCGAGGGGGAGAAGCACGTCTACGAGGACGGCGTGCTTCAGCAGAGGGAGGACCGCTTCGGGAACGTCACGGAGCTCGTCCGCACGAGCGGTGACGTGACGTCGGTCGTCGATGCGCGGGGACGCACCCACACGTTCGAGTACTACACAGGGACGGGCCGCTTGAAGCGCATGGGGACGGCGGACGGCGCCGACTGGTACTTCCGCTACAACACCGAGGATGAGCTGATGCGGATCGAGGGGCCCTCGGCGGATTCCCCCTCGGGCGGTGTGTGGCTCGGCTTCCTCTACGTGAACGGCAGCACGTCCTCCGCCCTCCACGGCAATCTCTCCGTGGAGGTCGACGGACGCGGCAATCCGGCCGTCCGCACGGTCTACGACGAGAACGACCGCGCCGTCCGCCAGGATCTCGGCGGCTGGAGCCGCAACCTTGTCATCGACTACACGAACTTCTCGAGCGAGTCGGTGACCGTCACCGACCCAGCCGGCAACGAGAAGGTCTGGACTTGGGACGCGACGAAGCTGACGAAGCTCTCGCTCGTCGAGAAGACGAACCGCTCGGTGCGAACTGGCGAGGGTGACTACACAACGACGTGGACGCACAACTCCCAGGGCTACCCACTGACCGTGACCTACCCGCGGGGCAATGGCGTCAAGTACACGAGGAACGTCGTGCAGCTCCCGACCGAGCGGCGGCGCAAGGAGCTCATGGCGGCGGGCGATGGCTCGGGCGACATCGTCACGACGTGGGCGTACGACAGCGCGAAGTACTACGGGATCACGTCGTTCACGGATCCGCGCGGCAACCAGACTGTCTACACCTTGAACTCCGACGGCCAGCCGACAGCAGTAGCCCTCCCGGACGTGACGCACTTCAGCCCCGACCAGTCGATCGATCTCGCCTTCACCTACAACTCCGACGGGACGATCGCGACGGCGACGGACGGCGAGGGCTACGTCACGAGCCTCACCTACTTCACGAGCGGCGCGAAGAATGCGCTCCTCTGGAAGTCGACCAAGGACTCGGGCTCGGGGCATCTCAACCTCGTGACGGAGCTCAACTACACCGACTGGGGCAACGTCAGCTCGGTCAAGGACCCGCGAGGCAACACGACGAGCTTCACCGTCCAGCGCTACGGCAACGTCACGTCCATCCAGTCGCCCATGCTCCTCGGCTACGAGACGAAGTTCGAGTACGACGGGAATCTCAACGTCACGAAGGTCAGGAAGAAGAACGTCGACTGGGACGGGACGTGGCTTTCGACGCCCGAGTGGTGGGACACGACGATCTTCTACACGATGGCGAACAAGCTCCAGAGCACGGAGGAGGCCTACACGAGCTCGAGTACGCGCGTCACGGCCTTCACCTACGACGGGAACGACAACCTGATCGTCCGCGTCCGCAGTGATGTGCGCGTCGAGTGGAGCTACGACGAGCGCGACCTCCTCTACCAGCGCGTGCGCGACCCGGGGACGGGGACGGAGATCGCGGCCACC
Organism: Planctomycetia bacterium; assembly: GCA_031404455.1. Classification (GTDB taxonomy): domain Bacteria; phylum Planctomycetota; class JAJSAM01; order JAJSAM01; family JAJVHW01; genus JANNHP01. Next base: position 4,458 of record JANNHP010000451.1, read on the forward strand.
GAGACCTTCGACTACGACGGGAACAAGAACCTCACCACCTACACGAACCCTCGTTCCAAGGCGACGAGCTCGACCTACGACCTCTTCGACCGCCGCACGAAGATCACGAACGCGCTCACGCACTACGAGGAGCGCGTCTTCGACAAGTCGGACAATCTCACCGAGCAGAAGTGGTACGAGGAGGCGGGCTCGACCGACGTGCTCAAGGCGCACCACAAGAACACCTTCGACGAGGTCAACCGCCGCTGGAAGGAGGAGGATCTCCTTCAGGGAACGACCGACACCTGGCCCACGCGGACCTTCACGCATGACAAGCGCGGCCTCATGACGGCGCACAACGACCGCCGCGGCTACGACACGTTCCACGAGTTCGATGGGGCGGGGCGTCTTGTCGAGGAGACCGACGCCGAGGACAACGTCCGGACCTTCACGCTCGACGCGAACGGCAACGTGACGTCGGTGTCGGAGACCGAGAAGCTCCACGGCACCTCGACGACCGAGACCTTCGTGACGGATCTTGAGTACGACATCCTGAACCGCCTGAAGAAGAAGACGGTCGTCGACCGCACGAACTCCAGCAACACGCTGGTCACCGAGTACAAGCTCGACGCTCTCAGCTTCCTCCGGAAAGTCATCGACCCCCGCGGGAACTCGACCCTCTACGCGAGGGACGGCCTCGGCCGGCGGACCGAGGAGAGCATCGACCTCGGGAGCAGCGCCGCGATCGTGACCCAGTGGACCTACGACGTGCACGACAACGTGACGCGCCTTCACGACGACAACGGGAACGACACGGACTACACGTTCGACCTCTTGAACCGGCTCACCCTCAAGACCTACGAGAGCACGAAGACCGTCGAGTACACGCTGGACGACAACGGCAACGTGGCCGAGATCGTGGACGAGAACGGCACCGTGACCGCGCAGGGCTTCGACGACCTCGACCGGCTGATCGGCCGGGACCTAACCCTGGCGTCGGGCGTCGGCGGCGACACGGACGAGGAGTTCGCGTACGATGCGCTGAACCGCCTCACCGAGGCGAAGGATAACGACTCGATCGTGCAGTTCACCTACGACAGCCTCTCGCGCGTGACGACCGAGCTTCAGGGGAGTAACCCCTTGGGCTCGACCGGGAAGACCGTCACGAACACCTGGGATGCCGAGTCGAATCTCACGCACATCGACTACCCCTCCGGCTTCGACGTCGAGCGGACGTACGGCGAGAACTCGATGCTCATGGAACTCGAGGACGGAAGCGCCGCCTCGATCGCGACCTTCGACCACTGGGGTCCTCACCATCGCCTGAAGCAGATCACGTTCGGGAATACGACGACGGCGAACTACGCCTACGACGGGTTCCGCAGGCCGACCGAGATCCTCCACAAGACCTCAGGGTCGACTGAGTTCGCGGGCTTTGACTACGGCTACGACGCGAACGGGAACCCGGAGTTCGAGGCGAGAAGCCACGAAACCGGTCATGGCGTCGTCTACACGTACGACAAGGCAAACCGCCTCACGCGAGCGCTTGTCGACGTCGTGGACCCGGCCGCCGAGGTCGCGACCCCCGGGAGCCAGACCTACGACGACAAGCTCGACTACAACATGAACGACCTCCACAGTCTGACGAGCTACGTGGTCACGCCGTACGGCGGCTCGGCCGCAACGACTTCTTACACGGCGAACGCCATGAACCAGTACACGGCGGTGGGGAGCGCCACCCCGACGTACGACGACAGCGGGAACCTGAAGGACGACGACACGCTCACGTACAAGTTCGACGGGCACAACCGCCTGATCGAGGTGCGCCTCAAGAGCGACAGCTCGCTCCTCATGAGCGCCAAGTTCGACGCCGTCGGGCGGGGCCGGCGCTTCGAGAAGACGAACAGCCTGGCCAGCGTCACGACGCGGACGATCTTCCGCGGCGAGGACTCGATCGAGGACTACGAGGGAGGGAGCTTGGCACGGCTCTTCGTCTTCGACGACGGGATCGACCGGCCCGTCATGATGGAGGCGCCGGACGTCGCCGATGTCGACGACGACTCGAACACGTCCGAGCTGAAGCGGTTCTACTACCACACGCAGCTCATCGGCTCGGTCACGCACATCACCGACCCGAGCCAGGTGGTGGTCGAGCGCTACCTCTACGACCCCTACGGCGACACGACGATCAAGGACCAGGGATCGAGCACGGTCTCGGCGTCGGCGATCGGGAACCCCTGGGGGTTCACGGCGAGGCAGTACGACAGCGAGGTCGGGCTCTACCACTACCGGGCGCGCGCGTACTCGCCGGAGCTGAGGCGGTTTATTCAGCGCGATCCGCTTGAGTACGTCGATGGGCCGAATGCGTACGCCTACGTGCAGAACATGCCGACCGCCGCCGTCGATCCGCTCGGCCTCTTTACCTGTCATTGCAAGAAGTGCATGTGCGGCAACCCCGACGCCACGCTCGCGGACGCTCAGCAGGTCCACAACGACGCGATTGACCATCTAGGGGACGGTACCTACGACGACAGAAAGGCCTGCGAAACGGCCACTCGCAAGGCTCAGAATCACGACAACATCAGGAATATGGAGATCGTGCACTGGTGGGCGTTCCTCGCGGGTCTTCTGGGGGTCTGAGGCCGGAGTTGGACGTGCCGCGGTGGCGCTCGGTGGGTTTGCCGCAGTCCTCGTCGCGGCGCGGCTGCGACTGTGTGCCATCGCGTCGCATCAGCCGCGGGATCTCGAAGCAGCGGTCGCGGCGCTCATCAATGCGGTCAGCGCGTCGCCATGCGTACCGCCGTCGGGTCCGGTATCGAGCGGGACAGCGCCCGCGCGATCGCCGTCGGGACGTAGAGATCTCGAGCCCCTCGACGTCTCGTCCGTCGTGGGCATCCGCGATTAGGCTTCGTCGTGCGATGCGCGGCCGACGCCGAAGGAGAACATCATGAACAAACTTGCCGTGCTGGGGACAGTCGTCGCGGTCTCATGGATGTCGTGGCTGACATACCACGTCGTGCACATGGACAACCGGCTCGTCGGCCTGTCCGCCAGCGACATGGACGCCGACAGCTTGTGGCTTCGGCAAGAGGAGGACGGGAGCCTCCACATGAATCTGGGACCTATGGGACCTACTTGGTCCGGGGGACACGTAATGCAGCGCGTGGGTCCCGACATGTCCTACGTCTCAATTCTCGATGGCGCCCGTGACGATACCTTCATCGACCTTCGAACGGCCGCTGAGTCGCGCGATGACTGCATGGTGACGTTGAAACGTCGGGGCGCTCGGATCGCGATGGGCTTTCACGACGGCGTTGCTTGCATCGTTGCAACCGACGCCAGTGGGAAGGAACTCTGGCGCGTCCCGGAGCGATGACGGTGACGGTCCCGTGCGGATGCTGTCTGCCGCCGTCGTCGCGTCGCGACGAACGCGGTCGCGCGACCCTCTTCGAGGTCGCCGAGCGGAACTCGCTCTTCTCGCATCCACCACACCAGCGCACCGACGACCTGCACCTTGGCCTTGATCGTCCGTGGGCGGTAGCCGAGGCCTGCAAGCCACTGACGGAAGCCGTCGACATGTTGGTCACATGACCATGGCCCGTGTCCCTCCGTAGGGGCCGGAGCCACGAGCGAGCTGTGATCCATGGGTCTCCTCCTTGCCCAGCGCCATCGCTGGGCGAAAGAGACGAGACCCGGACTATTCCGCGTCAGCCAAAGACCATGCGGCGAGCGCTACGCTCGAACGCTCCGTGAGGACGCGCCGACGCGGGATAAGCAGGCGCGCGGGGTAATCGGCACTATCCCACGCGCGGGATAGTGCCGAGTTCTCGGCATGCCGTCCGCGCCGTCTCTGTCCGTTGGCCCGGCACGTTCGGCTGCGACGCCGGGACGCCTTTCCGACTGCGATTGGGCGTCGCGCCCGTCGAGTCCGGATGCGACCGGGGAATCGGCAGATGCGGACCTGCGGCCCTCTCTCCATCCGAGCGTCTCGATCCTCACGCCGACCTCCTCCGCCCCGACCCCGCGTGCGGCTTCCCCGCCTTCCCCGTCCCCGAGAAGTCCATCGCCATCACCGTCTCCCGCCGCCGCTCGGAGAGCCCGCTCGCGTAGATTTGCGTCGTCGAGAGATCCGAGTGCCCGAGCTGCATCTGGAGATCCGTGACCGCGCCGCCGCCCTCCAGGAAGTGCGTCGCGAACGAGTGCCGCAGGCTGTGGAACCCGAGCCCCTCGCGGTCGCCGAGTCCCGCCGCCTTCAGCGTCAGCCGCCACGCCTTCCGGACCTCGCGGTACGCCGTCCCGTGCCAGGAGAGGAAGACGTGCTCGTCCGGCGCCGGGTCGTCGCGCTCGGCGCGCAGCCGCACGAGTTCGCGGGCGAGCATCGGGTGGAGATCGACCATGTCGCAGTTGCCGACCTTCGGCCGGAAGAGCGAGACCTTGCCGCGTTCGAAGTCGACGTCGGCCCAGGTCAGCCGGACGAGCTCGCCCTTCCTCGCCCCGGTGAAGATCGCGGCGAGGAG
>JANNHP010000452.1:0-5735 GCA_031404455.1 Planctomycetia bacterium
GGCCGGATAGACTCCGAAAAGTGCGAAACTAGAACTTAGAGCCTGTCCGAAAAGGGGTCTGACCCTCTCTCCGGCAAGGCAGACCCTTTTGCGGACCGGCTCTTAGACGCGGTGAGTTATCAGACTTAGCAATTTGACGCCGTGGTTGCATGCCATGGAAGAAGGCGCGACGATTGATCCGGGTGCGAACCGGGCGGACACGGGGGTCCGCCCCTACCGAGAGGACGGGCACCGTTGCGGCGAATCTACGGCGCGGGCGCGTAGTTCGCGACGACGAGATGCCGCGCTTCGCGGTCGTTGCGGCCGCGGACGTTGTAGCCGTACTGCTTGCCGAACGAGCCGCGCTTGAACTCGTCGGCGTAGATGCGGTGGATGTCCGGCGTCTCCTTGATGACCACGAGCCACCGGCACGGGAGCTTCGCGAGCGCCGCGGCGAGACGCTCCTGGTCGGCCTTGCCGAAGGCGTTGCCGCCGTAGGTGCTGAAGTCGCTGTCGTAGGGCGGATCGACGAAGACGAGGTCGTCGGCTGCGAGCGACGCCGCCCGCGCGTCGAGGAACTCCTCGAAGTCGAGCGAGAAGAACGTGGCGCGCGCGAACATCTGCCGCGTCCGCGGGGCGCGGAGCTGTTCGAGCCGCGCGAGGAACGACTTCGGGTTGTAGCTCGTTCCGCCGTACGGGATGTTGAACTCGCCCTTGTCGTTGCTGCGGAACATCGAGCCGTAGCAGAAGTCGCGAACGAAGAGGAAGCACGCAGCCGCGCGCGCGCCGGTCGCCGAGCGCTCCTCGGCGCGGATGCGCGTGTAGAACGCGGCGCGGACGGCCGTCTCGCAGTGATCCCGGAGCGCTGCGGCGTCGAACGTGACGCCGTGCTTCTTCTCGAGGTTCGCGAGGCGGCGGGCCTTGTCCTCGACGGACGCCGTGACGCCGTCGGGATCGGCAGTCCGCGCCGGCTCGCCGCTCCGCGCCGCGGCGACCAGATCCGCGAACGCCGCCTGTCGTGCGTCCGCGACGGCGCGGAGCGATTCCCACGCGTCGCCGAGCGCCGCGATCTCGCGGAAGAGGTCCGCGTCGCCGCGCTGCACGCGGACGTGCAGATCGACGAGTCGCTCGTGCTTGTCGTTGAGGAATGCGCGCCCCGAGAACTTCGTCAGCAGGTACGGCGCGCACCCGCCCATGAACGGGTCGATGAAGTCGCGGATCGTCGAGGGCAGGAACGGCTCGATCTGCGGCCACTCCCGCTTCTTGCCGCCGGGCCACTTCAGGATCGGCCGCGGCATCAGAGGAGCGTGCCGTGCAGGATCGCGAGGGCCACGGAGAAGTAGATGACGAGCCCGCTGACGTCCACGAGCGTCGCCACGAACGGCGCCGAGGCGCTCGCGGGGTCGAAGCCGAGCTTGCGCAGGATGAACGGAAGCATCGATCCCGCGATCGTGCCCCAGAGCACGATGCCCACGAGACTGGTCCCGACCGTCAGCGCGACCAGCACGTAGTGCTCGCCGTAGAGGTCCTCGGACGACAACCGCTGCCACAGCACGATCCGGACGAACCCGAGCACGCCGAGGATGGAACCGAGTGCGAGACCCGCGACGACCTCGCGCCGCACGACGCGCCACCAGTCTCGGAGCTTCACCTCGCCGAGGGCCATCGCGCGGATGACGAGCGTCGTCGCCTGGGACCCGGAGTTGCCGCCGCTCGAGATGATGAGCGGGATGAAGAGGGCGAGGACCACCGCGCGGTGGATCTCCTCCTCGAAGTGCTTCATCGCCGACGCAGTCAGCATCTCGCCGAGGAAGAGCGCCGCGAGCCAGCCCGCGCGCTTCTTGAGCATCCGCGACATGCGGATCGTGAGGTACGGCTCGTCGAGGGCCTCGCTGCCGCCGAGCTTCTGCATGTCCTCGGTGGCTTCCTCCTCCATCACGTCCATGATGTCGTCGACGAGGATGCGCCCGACGAGCCGGCCCTTCTCGTCGAGGACCGCGACCGAGGGCAGGTCGTAGTCCTTCACGATCTCCGCGATCCGCTCCTGGTCCATCGTCACCGGCACGCTGCGGACGTCGGGGCGCATGAACTCGTGGATGCGCGCATCGGGCTTGTGCGTGAGGAGGTGCCGGTTCCTGACGCGGCCGAGCACGTGGTTCTCGTCGTCCACGACGTAGATGTCGTAGACGTCGCCGATCTTCGGGTCGTACTTGCGGCGGAAGTCCTCGATCGCCTGGGCGACCGTGAGGTCCTTGTGGAGCGTCATCAGCTCCGTCTGCATGATGCCGCCCGCGGTGTCGGGCGGGTAGCTGACGAGTTCCTCGAGTTCGGCGCGGACGTCGGGGTGGATCTCGTCGAGGACGCGCTCGCGGCGCTCCTCGGGGATCTCGGCGACGAGGTCGGTCGCGTCGTCCGTGCGGCTCTGCTCGGCGATGTCGGCGAGGCGTTCGTCGCCGACCGATTCGATCAGGTCCTCGCGGGCCTCCTCGACGTCGACCTCGCGGAGGACCTTCGCCTGCCGGTTGACGTCGAGGAGCGGGAAGATCCGCTGGCGGAGATCCTCGTCCACCATCTCGAGGAGGTCCGCGACCTCCGTCGCCGAGAGCGTCGCGAGGAACATGTTGACGGCCTCGGGCGTGCCCTTCTCGAGCAGCGCCCGGACCGGGTCATCGTCCAGCAGGATGTCTTCGTCCGGCACGAAGCGGCGGAGTCTAGCCCCGGGCCCGGCGAGTTCCGCTCGCATCGCGGGCGGCATCCGCCGCCGCGCGCCGACGCGAAGGAGGACTCCTCACTTCCCGCCCGGAGTCGCGGGCAGAGGCGCGGGCAGGTCCAGCGCGACCGGTACGATCAGCTCGCCGTCCGCGGCGCCGCGACGGACGAGGAGCGAGCGCTCGTCGGCGCCGAACTCGTACTTCTCGAAGAGCTCGGCGGGCTCCGAGAGCGTCACGCGTCCCAACACGCGGCCGTTCGACAGATCCACGATCAGCGGCGGGCGCCCGAACACCGCGCCAAGCCGGCCCGAACGGGACACCGCGTCGATGCTCCCGATCCCGGCGAGCGTCCAGAGCCGCGCACCGGTCGCGGGATCGAGCGCGTCCACGGAGCCGTGGCCGATCATTCCGCGATCGGCGAGGACCGGTCCGCCCTCGGATCCCGCGACGACCCAGTCGTAGCCGTCGTCGGGCGACGAACTGGGCGAAGGCGTCGACCAGATCCGCTTACCCGTCTCCGTGTCGATCATCGTGACGGAACTCTCCTGCGCGAGCACGAGTCGCGAGGTTCCGGCGGCGCAGATGTGCACCACGTCCTCGGTCTCGGTCCACCTGCGGCGCACCGCCCCGGTCTCGACGTCGAGGATCTCGACACTGCGACCGCCCTTCACCAGGGCGACGCTGGCGGGCGCGACCGGAGTCGCGAGCCACTCCTCGTCGAGGTCCGCCTCGAGATCTCCGGAATCGGGCTGCCGCTTGCGCCAGAGCTCCTTCCCCGTCGGGACGTCGTACACGGCGACCGAGCACCCGATCCAGTCCGCCGCGACGAGCCGCTTGCCGTCTTCGCTGAGGAAGAGATCGGTCGGACTGTCCTCGGCGGTCTCACCGAGATCGAACTCCGCGATCTTCGCGCCGGTGGCGTCGATGACGGTCGCCCGTTCGGGACCGTCGTCGTCCGCGGTCTCCGCGCTCCAGCAGATCCGCGTGGCCGGGCCGTTCACGCACCACGTCCCGATCGACGCGACCGGTGCCGTGAGCGGCCGGCCCAGTTTGCCTGCGACGACGGACGACGCTGGGTCCCGGCTCCACGCCGCCTTCGCCGCCGCGATCTCGGTGCGGAACTTCGCGATCTCCGCCGCGGTCATCTGCGACGGTCCGCAGCGCGCGCGCGAAGGCTCGCCGCGCTCCCGAGGCGCTCGAGCTTGGCCGCGTCCTCGAACTCCGCCTTCGAGATGCGCGCCGAGACCGTCCGGTCGTCGACGCGCTCGAACCCGTCCATCGACGTGACGATCCCCGGCATCCTGACCTCGGAGACGAGGCTCACGTCGGCCCAGAGCTTGCGCGACCTCGCGAGCATCTCCCTCCTGAACTCGCGGTCCGACGGCGGCGCGCGCGCGATCCGCTCCATCGCGCCGGACAGGTCGCCCGCGAACTGGCGCATGCCGTCGGCGGAGGACTCGAAGACGAAGCCATCGCCGTCAGCTCTCCACCGCAGCCGCACATCCTGGTCGCCGGCGCGGAGCCAGACGCTGTTCGCGTCGTCGAACCAGACGGTCAACGTGGTCGTGTCCCATCCGCCAACTGTCACGGTGGTCGCGCCCGTTATGGCGGCGACGCCCTCCGACTCATCGAGGAACCGCGCGAGCGCCTGCGTCGTGACGCCGATGTCCTGCGTGGCCTTCCGCAATGAGTTCGCGGGCGCCGAGAGCCAGATCAGGATGCGACCCGAGCCGTCGGGGAGCACGATCGTGCTCTCCTTGTACTTCAGGCACCCGGCCGTGAGCGCGGCGACGGCGACGACGGACACGACCGTCCAGCGAATGATCCAGGCCCGCATGCGATGCCTCCCCGCGGCCGACGGCGCGACGGCGCGAGTGTACTGCACGCGCCCAAGCCGCCGCTGCGACACGGTACGTTGGGCCGCGAAGGACGTACGGGTAGAAGAGACCCCGTTCCGCCGCCCCCGAGAGGAGCCGTTCCATGATCCGCAAGACCGAGCGAGTGCCCGCCCCCGCGTCGCCCGTGACGCGCGAGCCGTTCCCGGGTTCGCGGAAGGTGTTCGCCGACGGCCGCCTCCCCGGCGTGCGCGTGCCGATGCGCGAAGTCACCGTCACGCCGACCGTGCGCGGGCCGGGTCTCCCCGCCGCCGAGAACCCGCCGGTCACGCTCTACGACACGAGCGGTCCGTACACGGACCCGGACGTCGCGATCGACCTTCGCAAGGGCCTCGCGCCGCTGCGCGATGCGTGGATCCGCGGGCGCGGCGACGTCGAGGAGTTGCACGGTCCGCAGTCGGACTACGTGCGCCGCCGCGAGGCCGACGCGTCGCTCGCGTGGCTCCGGTTCCCCGCGCCACGCCGCGTGCTCCGCGCGAAGTCCGGCCGCAACGTGTCGCAGATGCACTACGCGCGGCAGGGGACGATCACGCCCGAGATGGAGTTCATCGCCATCCGCGAGAACCAGGTCCGCCACGCGGCGCGCGTCTACCTCGCGCAGCACCCGGGCCAGAGCTTCGGTGCCGCGATCCCGAAGGAGATCACGCCGGAGTTCGTCCGCGACGAGGTGGCGCGCGGGCGGGCGATCATCCCGGCGAACGTCAACCACCCCGAGAGCGAGCCGATGGTCATCGGGCGGAACTTCCTCGTGAAGATCAACGCCAACATGGGGACGAGCGCCGTCACGTCGTCGATCGAGGAAGAGGTCGAGAAGCTCGTCTGGTCCACGCGGTGGGGCGCGGACACCGTGATGGACCTCTCGACCGGCTCGAACATCCACGAGACGCGCGAGTGGATCATCCGCAACTCGCCGGTGCCGATCGGCACGGTGCCCATCTACCAGGCACTCGAGAAGGTGGACGGCAAGGCCGAGGAGCTGACGTGGGAGCTCTACCGCGACACGCTGATCGAGCAGGCCGACCAGGGCGTCGACTACTTCACGATCCACGCGGGCGTTCTGCTCCGCTACGTGCCGCTGACGGCGCGGCGCGTGACGGGCATCGTCAGCCGCGGAGGATCGATCCTCGCGAAGTGGTGCCTCGCGCACCAC
>JANNHP010000453.1:0-4800 GCA_031404455.1 Planctomycetia bacterium
CGTCGCCCGCCGTTGCCCCTTCAGGAACGGTGGTGTGCCGTCGCTCGAACGGCGGGCGACGCATGCGTCGCCCCGACAACGGCCAAGGCCACGAGCACGACTGCGAGGCCTCCCCCCGATGATGCTCCTGCCCGACTTCCAGCTCCTGCGTCCCGGCTCCGTCGCCGAGGCGATCGACGCCGCACGCGGGGCGAACGGCCGCTTCGACTACCTCGGCGGCGGCACGGACCTCCTCTGCAACTACAAGTGGGGCATCAACACGAACTCCACCGTCATCTCGCTGCGCCACATCCCCGAACTCGCCCGCCGCGAGGGCGGCAGCGTCGGCGGTGGCGTGACGCTCGCGGAACTCGAGCGCGACGAGGACTTCCTCCGCGACTACCCCGCGTTCGGGACGACGCTCGCGCGCCTCGCGTCGCCGCTCATCCGGCAGACGGGCACGCTCGCCGGGAACCTGCTCGTCGACACGCGCTGCATCTGGCTCAACCAGTCGGAGTTCGCGCGGAAATCGCTCGGCATGTGCCTCAAGGCCGACGGCCCGGAGTGCCGCGTCGTGAAGGGCTCGCTCGACAAGTGCTACGCGAACTACTCGGGCGACATGGCGCCCGTCTTCATGGTGCTCGGCGCGAAGATCCGGCTCGCCGGTCCGAAGGGCGAGCGCTCGCTTCCTCTGAAGGACTTTTTTGAGCTCGACGGCATCAAGCGCCACGTGAAGACGAAGGAGGAGATCGTCGTCGCGGTCGATCTTCCGTCCGAGGCGAAGGAACTGCGCGCCAGCTACCAGAAGTTCCGCGTCCGCGAGGCGTGGGACTTCCCCGAGCTCGCCGTCGCCGCCGCCGCGCGCCTCGACGGCGATCGCATCGCGGAACTGCGCCTCGTCGCGAACGCCGTCGCGTCGATCCCGCTCTGGATGGACGAGGTCGCCGCGCGGTTCGTCGGCAAGCCGCTCGACGACGCGACGATCGACGCCCTCGCCGACGCGATGACCGGTGCGGTCTCGCCCGTCCGCGCCACTCTCCTCCCGCCGACGTACAGGAAGCAGATGATCGGCGTGATGACCCGCCGCGCGCTTCGCGAGATCCGGGACGGCGCGGCCGTCGCCGTCTGAACGGTTGCCCGCGGTACGCGTTCGTGCGAACCTGCCGCCCATGACTGACCAGGACCAGGGGAAGAGCGTCGCGGGGCGGATCGTCTACGAGCTCGAGGCCGTCGGCGCGGTGGCGCTGATCCTCGCCGTCGCGTCGATGGTGACGCTCGACGGCGCGTCGCAGTGGTACGCGGTCGCCGCGTTCCTCTTCGTCTCCGCCGTCGCGTTCGGCTTCCTCGCGAACGCCGTCCTCAGACGTTGACGCGGGGACTCGCCACGTGAAGTCGCGCACGCTGCGCCGCCACGTCCTCCCCGACGGCCGCGCGATCCCCTACGAGCACCACGCCGACGGTCCGCCGGGCACGCCGACGGTCGTCTTCCTGAACGGCCTCTCGCAGACGACGGTCGCGTGGGGCCGGGAGACGCAGCGCCTGCGCGGCGTCCGCTCCACGCTCGTCCACGACGCGGCCGGGCAGGGGAAGAGCGATCCGGCGCCCGCGGGACACCGCCCGGCCGGGCACGCGCGCGATCTCCTCCACCTCTGCGACGCGCTCGGGATCGCGACGATCGACCTCGTCGGCTTCAGCTTCGGCGCGCGGATCGCGCTGCGCACCGCGCTCGCCGCGCCGGACCGCGTGCGGCGGATGGTGCTCGTCGGTTGCGCGCACCGCGACACCGCGCTGCGCCGCTGGATCGTCCAGGGATGGCTCGACGCTCTCGAGAAGGGTGGCGTGGAGCACGTCTTCCAGATCGTGACGCCGCAGATCGTCGGCGAGACGTGGCTCGCGAAGAACGAGCGGAGCCGCGAGCACATGCTCCGCGCCTTCGCGAGCCGGAACACCGCGGAGGGTATGAGGCGCCTTCTCCTCGACACGCTGACGCCCGGAGGCGACCTCACGATCGAGCTCCGCGCGCTGCGCCAGCCGACGCTGGTGATCCGCGGCGAGCACGACGTCGTCGTCCCGCGGGAGCTCAACCACGAACTGATCGATCTCCTGCCCGACGCGCGCTACGCGGAGTGTCCGGACGCGGGACACACGGTCGCGATCGAGCAGCCCGAGTGGTTCGCGGACCGCGTGGCGGAGTTCCTGGTCGGCGCGTAGCCCTCAGTACCGCTTCGCCCGCGTCTCCACGATGAACTCCGGCACCTGCGCCAGTTCCTCGTCGTTCAGCCGGTACTGCTCGCAGACGAGGCTCATCCGCGTGCCCTCGGTGCCCACGCGCTCGACGGAGTGCATCAGGTCGCCTTCGAAGCGGATCAGCGTGCCCTCGACGGGCATCACGCGGCCGAGGTGCTTGCGTCCGCGCGCGAGCACGAGGCGTCCGCCGCGCATCGCGGGCGGCACCTCGACGTAGAGCACCGTCACGAGCACGGGAGGATCGAGCGTCGCGCAGTAGCCGGAGAGGCTGCGGTCGATGTGCGGATCGACGCGCGAGCCCGCCGCGAGCACGAGCGGGTTCATGTAGAAGGCGTTGCAGCCGGGGTCGAGCACGCGGTCGAGGTACGGCTTGAAGTACGGGAACTCGCGCTCGACGCGCGGGACCGTCGCCGGGCGGAAGACGACGGAGAACCCGCGCGTGCCGACGAAGTCGCGGTTCAGCGTGTTCGTCGCGAAGTAGCGCGACGCCGTCACCTGCTTCTTCAGGGTCTTCAGGTACGCGGGCGGGAACGCCTGCGGTGTCTCCGTGCAGCCGAGCATCGCGGAAGGGTCGGCCGCGCGCGGTGCCGCGACAAAGACTGCGTGCCCGCGCTCAGCCGAGGCCAGCTTCCGCGAGCGCGCGGTCGAGGAGATCCGTGACTCCGAGCTCGGTCGCCCATCGGCGGAGGTAGACGAGGTCGAGGGCCTCGCGCTGGACCTTCATCACGCCCTGCACGTCGCGCCACTGGCGTTCGGAGACCTCGCCGCCCTTGCGGTACCAGTCGAGCTTCGCGAGGACCGTGTCCTCCCTCGATGCGAAAGGGAATGACGGCGATCCGGGCGAGTCCAGCGTGTCGTTGACCCGCCGCGCGAGGCTTTCACGCTGATACGGATCGTGCTTCGCGACGAAGACGTCGATCTTGAACGACGTGGCGAAGTGGATCAGGTTGAAGCTCGATCTCCGTGCGATGGCCTCCGTGATCGACTGTTCGTCCGCGTAGTAGTCGTCGCCGAGTGCCGCGACGAGCGGCGCGGCGTGCTGCCGCCCGAGGTCGGCGACGATGTCCGCGTCCATCGTGGATCGCGCGGCACCGTGGACCGAGCTCGCGACGGAGCCGCCGATGTAGAAGGGCACGCCGAGCCGCTCCAACGCCTGCGTCACCGGGACGAGCGCCGTCAGGAGGTCGACGATCACGGCGCCGCCCGGAGCCGCGCGCGAAGTCCGTCTGCGAGAGCGCGCCCGTAGTGGATGGCGACCCACTCGACGGCCAGCTCCTGCGGTCCGAGCTCGGGGCGGGCGCGCGACAGCGCTCGGCGGGAGAGCGCGACCATCGTTGACGTCATCTCGCAGCACATCCGAAAGCGCTGCGCCGGCCCCGCGCGCCGCATCAGTTCGAACTGCACGCGTTCGGCGTCGGGCGACGTGTCGGAGAGTCCGTGGTTCGGCACGGCGGAATCGTAGCGCGCGCCGGGGCCGTACCGGCCGAGTCCTCCGATGCAGGACTTCCCGCCCGCCGCGGCGTGGAAATCTCCGGCGCGGCCGATACCGTGTCGCGTCGATGCGCGTGGGAGACGAACTCGGACCGTACCGCCTCGTCGCCGAGATCGGCTCGGGCGGCATGGGGACCGTCTGGTCGGCCGACGCCCCGTCCGCGGGATCTGGCGGCCGCGTCGCGCTGAAAGTCATCCACCCGCACCTCGCCGGCACGCCGGAGTTCGCGGAGCGGTTCCGCCGCGAAGGCGAGATCGGCATGCGCGTCCGCCACGAGAACGTGGTCGCGACGCTCGACGTGGGCGTCGCCGAGACCGACGAGCGGCCCGCGCACTTCCTCGTGATGGAGCTCGTCCTCGGACGCACGCTCCGAGCGCTCCTCGCCGAGCTCGGCAAGGTCCCCGAGGAGCTCTGCCGTCACATCGGACGCGAGATCGCGCGCGGCCTCTCGGCCATCCACGCGGCGGGCGCCATCCACCGCGACCTCAAGCCGGACAATGTCCTCATCACCAGCGAGAACGTGGTCAAGGTGATGGACCTCGGCGTCGCGCGGACCGACGACTCCTTCACCCGGCTCTCGCAGCCCGGCGCGTTCGTCGGTTCGTTCCACTACGCGGCGCCTGAGCAGATTGGTGGCGCGCGTCAGCGCGACATCCGCCGTAGCGCGTCCGACGAAGTCGGGAGCGCGAAGGAGGACGCTTCCTACGACCACCGGATCGACCTCCACGCCCTCGGTCTCATCCTCTACGAGCTCGCGACCGGCAAGAACCCCTACGACGACTCCGTCCTGCAGCGCGCGATCACGCGCCTCCTCCACGACAAGCCGGCGCGGCCGTCCGAGACGAACCCGCAGCTCTCCGTCTTCTTCGACGAGCTCGTGCTGCAACTCCTCGAGAAGGACCCGGACCGCCGCTTCGCGACGGCCGAGGACGTCGTGCACGTGCTCGACGCGGGCGAGGACTCGACCTGGTGGCGCCACCGCGCGACGTCGATCCGCGCGGCCACGCGACGTCCGCTCAGGCGGATGCGGATCCAGCGCGAGACCGCGCTCCACGGACGGGAGGCGGAGATCGCGAAGCTCT
>JANNHP010000454.1:0-2295 GCA_031404455.1 Planctomycetia bacterium
CCCCGTCTTCGCGTTCGACTACGACAACGACGGCGCGACGGACATCCTCGCGTGGCCGTTCTACGTGACGATCGCCGACCTCGCCGCGATCGCGCGCGGCCTGCCGCACGAAGCCGAATCGCCGCACCTCTACCGCGGCGACGGCAAGGGCGGCTTCACCGACGTGACGAAGTCCGCGCGTCTCGACCGTCCGTGCTCGCCGATGGGCGCCAACTTCGGCGACCTCGACAACGACGGCTTCCTCGACCTCTACCTAGGGACGGGTACGCCGATGACGCGCGCGATCATGCCGAACCTGATGTTCCGGAACCGCGGCGGCCGCGACTTCGCCGACGTGACGCTGCCCGGCGGCTTCGGCCATCTGCAGAAAGGCCACGGCATCGCGTTCGCCGACCTCGACGACGACGGCGACCTCGACGTCTTCGCCGAGATGGGCGGCGCCTACCGCGGCGACAAGTTCAACGCGGCGCTCTATGAGAATCCCGGCTTCGCGGGCACGCACTGGCTCGGCGTCCGCTGCGTCGGCGTGAAGTCGAACCGCTCCGCGATCGGCGCCCGCATCCGTGCCGAGATCGTCGAGGACGGCGCGCGCCGCAGCGTCTACCGCACCGTCGGCAGCGGCGGCAGCTTCGGCTGCAATCCTCTCCGGCAGCACCTCGGGCTCGGCAGGGCCGCGCGCGTCGAGACGCTCGAGGTGTTCTGGCCGACGACCGGCGTCACGCAGACGTTCAAGGACGTCGCCGTCGATCAGATCGTCGAGGTCACGGAGGGGAGCGAGAAGCTCGTGACGAGGACGCTCACTCCGAAACGGCTGGGCGGGGGGAAGTAGGTCCTCGGCTGGACATGGCCATGTAGTTGGTCTACTCTTTCTGCATGACCGAGATCAACGTCCACGAGGCAAAGACTCACTTGTCGCGCTACCTGAAGCGGGCAGCCAAGGGCGAGACCATTGTCGTCTGCCTGCGGAACAAGCCGTTCGCGCGCATCATGCCAATGCCCGAGAGCGGGAAGGCCCGCCGGCCGATCGGGCTCGACAAGGGCAAGTTCAAGGTGCCCGACGACATCATGGACCCCATGCCGGACTGGTGGATCGAGGAGGTCGAGAACAACCCCGTGTTCCCCAGGGTTCCGAGGAAGCGCAAGTGAGGCTGCTGCTCGACACCTGTACGTTCCTGTGGCTGGTCAGTGGGGACGCCGCGCTCTCGAGGCGCGCTGTGGAACTCATCTCCGACATCGGTAACGAGGCGTACTTGAGTCATGCGTCCTCGTGGGAGATCGCGATCAAGTACACGAACGGGAAGCTCCGGCTGCACGAGCCGCCGGAGACGTATCTGCCCGACACCCGCAGACGCCACGGGATCCTGGAACTTCCGATCTCGGAGGCCGCATGTCTCCGAGTCCACCGCCTCCCGGGGTTCCACCGCGACCCGTTCGACCGGATACTCATCTGTCACGCGCTGATCGGTGAGATGACCATCGTCACGCCGGATCCGAAGATCCGGCGGTATCCGGTGGCGACGGAGTGGTGATGAAACCGCGGCGGCACCGCCAAGCCGGGTTTGCGCCGTTCGGCGATCTCGCCGTCAAGATGTTGGTGTTCGCGCTCGTCTTCCTCGTCGTCGCGCTCCTGCTAGCGTTCTCCGGCGTGAAGTAACTCAAGACTCCAGACGGGCGGCGTCGCCGATCGAAGACACGCGGCACCGGCCGTCTTCCCATGCCGCCGTCCCGCCGCGATACCGAAATCCCGCCCACCCGCCGCCCGGCCGAGCGTCGCCGCCGCTACGCGGGCGGGATTTCGAGATAGTCCTGCAGCGCCCGCACGTCGTACCCGCGTTCCCGTATCCGCTCGATCGCGTGCAGCGCTGCCGCCGCGCCGGAGAGCGTCGTAATGCACGGGATGCCGTGCTGCACGGCGGCGGCGCGGATCTTGCCCTCGTCGGTCCGTCCGCCGCGGCCCGACGGCGTGTTGATGACGAGGTCGAGCTTCTTGTCCGTGAGGAGGTCGAGCGCGTTCGGGCGGCCGTGGCGGAGCTTGTGGACGGACTCGGATTCGATCCCGGCCGCGGCGAGCGCCGCGCGCGTGCCGTGCGTGGCGACGATCGTGTAGCCGAGACGCTCGAGGGCGGCACCCACGTGAGTGGCGGCGCGGCGGTCGGCCTCGCGCACGGAGAGGAACACGCGCCCGCCGCCGTACGGCATCTTCTGGCCCGCGGCCATCATCGCCTTCGCGAAGGCGACGCCGGGGTCCATGTCGATGCCCATCACCTCGCCGGTCGATTGCATCTCGGCTGACCG
>JANNHP010000455.1:0-2550 GCA_031404455.1 Planctomycetia bacterium
GCCCGGCCGCGGCGCGCTGATCGACGAGGCGTACGAGTTCTACTGCGACCCCGAGCCCGTCAGCGCGATGCGCTACATCCGGAACATCGACGAGACGGACCTCTTCGTCGTCGGCGCGGCGACCAAGGGCCTGCAGGTGCCCGGGATGCGCGTGGGCTGGGCGATCGCGTCGAAGAAACACGTCGAGGTCTTCCGCAACTGGTCGTCCTTCGGGATGGGCGGCATCTCGCGGCCGTCGCAGATCTACGTGACGAAGCTCCTCGAGAAGGACCGCGTCCGTCAGGCGCGCTCAGCGGTGTCGCGGTTCTTCACGTCGCAGCGCAAACGCTACGGCGAGGGCCTGGCGTCGCTCGGGTTCGATCTCTTCACGGGCTCCGGCGGCTTCTACTGCTGGGGACGCCTGCCCGGCGGCATGTCGGGCGACGAGTTCAACGACCGCCTCTTCCGCCACGAGGCCGGCATCCTCCCGGGCCGTCTCTGCGACATGCTCCGCCGCGGCGTCGCGGGGCCGCACGACCGCATGATGCGCTTCTCGTTCGGCCCGCTCTCGGCGGAGAGTTTCGAGGGGGACATGGCGATCTTGGGGCGGTGCGTGTAGCGCGCCCGACAAGGCCTTGACGTGCAATCCACATGCTTGCATGCTGCGTGCATGTCCACGACCAAGCTGCTCCAAGTCCGCAACGTCCCGGCGGAGCTGCACACGAAGCTCAAGATGGAGGCCGCGAACAAGGGCAAGTCGCTCAGCGAACTCGTCCTGGAGATCATCCGGAAACACGAGCAAACCGTTTCGATCGAGGATTGGCTCGCCGAGCTTCGGAAGCTCCCGAGGACCAAGTCCAAGGTGTCCGCAGCCGACATCATCCGCAAGGCTCGCGGCCCGTTGTGATCGTGATCGACGCCTCGGCGTTGGTCGAACTGCTCCGGAGCACGGCAAAGGGCGTCCGCATCGACGAGCGCATTTCCCAAGATCGCGGACCATACCTCGCGCCGCATCTCGTCGATCTCGAAGTGCTTCAGGCGTTCAGGGAACTTGTCCGCGTCGGCGACGTCGATCTGAACCGCGCGGTCAGCGCGCTCGCGGCGTTTGCGCAGTTCCCCCTCGAGAGGCTTCCTCACGACGTCCTGCGCGACCGCGTGTGGGAACTTCGCGACAACCTGACGGCGTACGACGCGGCGTACGTCGCGCTCGCCGAGGCCTTCAACTGTCCCGTTCTGACCTGCGACGGACCGATGTCGCGGGCGCCGGGCAATCGGGCCACGATCGAGCTGTTCTGACGGCGGAGGAGCGAAGTTCGCTCAGGCGCCTTCGGCGCGAAGACACTCCTCGTGCCAGATTCCGGGCACGCCCGCGAGTCCGTACAGGACGTCGCCGCCGTGGTAGTAGCTGACTTCGGTAACGGTTGCGACGGTGTCCGCGCAGCCCAGTTGCGCAGGCGTCAGTTTGTGGTGGAGCTTCCACTCGCGCAGGAACGCCTCCAGCGTCGAGCGATCGACGACGCGGACCCGGCTGCCTGTCGGGAACGCCGCCTTGTAGGGCTCCATCGGCTGTCTCCCCGCCTCAACGGATCTCTCTGACCGCGCGAAGCGCGGTCACATCCGGAACACCGGCCACGCCGGCTCCGGCGTCGGCGCGTTCAGCGACGCCGCGAGCGCGAGACCCAGCGTGTCGCGGGTCTTCGAAGGCTCGATGACGCCGTCGTCCCAGAGGCGGGCCGTCGCGTACCAGGGGCTGCCCTCGCGTTCGTACTTCTCGAGGATCGGGCGTTTGAACTCGGCCTGCTCCTCGGGCGTCATCGACTTGCCGTCCGCCTCCAGCGCCTCCATGCGGACCTGGAGCAGCACGCCCGCCGCCTGCTCGCCGCCCATCACGCTGATGCGCGAGTTCGGCCACGTGAAGAGGAAGCGCGGCGAGTAGCCGCGGCCGCACATCGCGTAGTTCCCCGCGCCGTACGAGGCGCCGATGATCACCGTGAGACGCGGCACGGTCGCCGTCGCGACCGCCTGCACCATCTTGGCGCCGTCCTTCGCGATGCCGCCCGCCTCGTAGCGCTTGCCGACCATGAAGCCGGTGATGTTCTGCAGGAAGACGAGCGGGACGCCGCGCTGGCCGCAGAGTTCCACGAAGTGCGCCCCCTTCTGCGCGCTCTCGCTGAAGAGGATGCCGTTGTTCGCGACGATGCCGACCGGGATGCCGTGGACGTGCGCGAAGCCGGTGACGAGCGTCGTGCCGTAGAGCGGCTTGAACTCGTGGAAGCGGCTCGCGTCCACGGTCCGGGCGATGACCTCGTGGACGTCGTACGGCTTCTTCCCGTCGGGTGGGACGATGCCGTAGATCTCCTCCGGGTCGTAGGCGGGCTCTTCCGGATCGCGCAGTTCGACGATCGTCGCGCGCGGCTTCCTGTTGATGTTCTCGAGGATCGACCGCGCGATCTCGAGCGCGTGGACGTCGTCGCGCGCCTGGTGGTCGGCGACGCCGGACGTGCGCGTGTGGACGTCCGCGCCGCCGAGTTCCTCCGCCGTCACGATCTCGCCCGTCGCGGCGCGCACGAG
>JANNHP010000456.1:0-5154 GCA_031404455.1 Planctomycetia bacterium
CTCGAGGATCGACCGCGCGATCTCGAGCGCGTGGACGTCGTCGCGCGCCTGGTGGTCGGCGACGCCGGACGTGCGCGTGTGGACGTCCGCGCCGCCGAGTTCCTCCGCCGTCACGATCTCGCCCGTCGCGGCGCGCACGAGCGGCGGCCCGCCGAGGAAGATCGTGCCGTGGCCCTTCACGATGACGCACTCGTCGCTCATCGCGGGGACGTACGCCCCGCCCGCCGTGCAGGAGCCCATCACCACGGCGACCTGCGGGATGCGCGCCGCCGACTTGCGCGCCTGGTTCGCGAAGATCCGCCCGAAGTGCTTCTCGTCGGGGAAGACCTCGTCCTGCCGCGGCAGGAACGCCCCGCCCGAGTCCACGAGGTAGACGGTCGGGAGACGGTTCTCCGCGGCGATCTCCTGCGCGCGCACGTGCTTCTTCACCGTGAGCGGGTAGTACGTACCGCCCTTCACCGTGGCGTCGTTCGCGACGACCATCACCTCGCGCCCGTGGACGACGCCGATGCCGGTGACGACGCCCGCAGACGGGCAGCGCTCGCCGTACACGTCGCCCGCCGCGAGCGCCGAGAGCTCGAGGAACGGCGTCTCGGGATCGCAGAGGCGTTCGATCCGCTCGCGCGCGAGGAGCTTGCCACGCTCCTTGTGCTTCTCGACGAGGCGCGGCGACCCGTGCGCGCGCACGTCGGCCGTGCGGGCACGGAGGTCGGCGAGCATCGCGGCGTGGTGCTCGCGGTTCGCGCGGAACTCGGCGGAGTCGGTGCGGATGCGGCTCTTCAGGACGTCCATGCGAGGAGGATAGCGACGGGACGCGCGCGCCGCGCGGAGCCTTCGCGCCGGACCCGCCCTACTGCGACTTCCTGCTGAGGTGCGGCAGGAGCGTCCCGAGGAACGCGTCGAAGTTGCGGGTCTGGAGCCAGAGACGGCCCCGGCCGGGTCTCCGGACATCGTACGCGTCGCAGGAACCGCGTTCGCGGGGCGGCGGCTCAGGGAAGCGCTGGCGCCCGTTGCCGCGATTAGCGCACGGCCCGGCGCTCCGTCGCGCGAGCATGGCGCCAACGCGATGCCGATCGGGTCCGGGAACGAACCAATCCGGGCGGCGCGCGGTTGACTGGGCGAACGGAGGGACCCCGAGATGTCACGATTCCACGCTTTCCGGACGCGCGGCGCCGCCCGCGTCGTCGGCGCGCTCCTCGTCCCGCTGCTCCTCATCGCCGTCGTCCTCGTGTGGCTCGCGGGCACCGCGAACCCGGTCACGCCCGCGGGCTACGTCGGCTACGTCACGCGCGGCGCGATCCTCGGCAAGTCCGAGTTCATCGGGCTGCAGACGGGGCCCACGTCCACGGGCCGCGGCTGGCTGCTCCACGCCGTCAACGTGTCGGTCACGCCGTACTCCTTCGCCGAGGAGTTCGAGGCGTCGAACTCGGTGCTGACGAAGGACAACCTGAAGGTCAGCTTCCGCGTGCACACGATCTTCAAGATCCGCGCCGACCGCGTGAAGGAGTTCGTCGAGCAGTACTCGGCGCTCCACGAGGGCGAGGACCCGAACGCCGTCGTGCGCGGGGCCTACGACAACTTCCTGCAGGAACGGCTGCGGACGTTCGCGCGCGACGAGGTCGAGAAGGTGGACGGCTTCGACCTGAAGGGCCGCATCACCGCCATGGGCGACTCGCTGCTCGCGCGGGTCAAGGCGCTCACCGATCCGACGCCTTTCCAGGTGGACTCGGTCGTCGTCGGGAACATCCAGTACCCGGAGTCGGTGTCGAACGCCGTCGCCATGAAGCTCGCTGCGCAGCAGAAGCTCCAGCAGATGGAGACCGAGGTGCAGATCGAGTCGAAGAAGAAGGACCAGCGCATCGTCGAGGCCGAGGGCATCGCGAAGTCGATGGAGATCATCAACGAGAAGCTGACGCCGGAGTACCTGCAGTACCTCGCGATCGACGCCCAGAAGCTGATGGTCGGCTCGCAGAACCACACGGTCGTCTACATCCCGGTCGGCAACCTCGGCGTGCCGCTCGTCGGCGCCATGTCGATGCCGGGCGCCGGGACGCCGTCCGCGCCGGAGAAGACGAAGTAGCGCGGCGAGGCGAGGAGAGCGCAACCCGGGCCCTTCTCCCGGGTTCCGATCGACGATGACGATCCGGCCCCTCACCTGCCTCCTCGCGGTGCTCGCCGCCGCGGTCCTCGGCGTCGTCGCCTCCCCGCGCGAGGCGCTCGCGACGAAGGAGTACGCGAAGAAGGAGGCGAAGGACTGCTCCTTCTGCCACGTCAGCGACAAGGGCTCGGGGCCGCGGAGCGCGAAGGGCCGCGAGTACGAGGCGAACGGCTACCGCTTCGGCGTGAAGAGCTGGTCGTCGCCCGCGAACGAGAAGAAGTTCCTCCGCGCGACGAGCGCGATCGTCGCGCAGTGGTACTCGGAGGCCGCGCGGCTCCTCGACGAGCTCGAGAAGGAGGAGAAGCTCCCGGGCGGCACGGCGCTCGTCGGCGGCACGCGCGAGCGGTTCCGCATGTTCAAGGGCCCGTGGCTCCGCTCGGCGAAGAAGCTCCTCGCGACGGGCGACCGTGGCGTACCGAACGCGCTCGTCTTCCTGACGAAGGTCGAGTCGCAGTTCGCGGCGACGACCGAGGGCAAGGAGGCGATCGCGCTCCTCGACGAGATGGCGAAGGATCAGAAGACGAGGGACGCCGTCCTTGACGCGCGCGCGACCGAGAAGGCGCGGCTGCTGCTCGTCGAGGGCCGCACCGAGTTCCAGCTCGGCGAGAACGCTGCGGCGCGGAAGCTCCTCGAGAAGGCCCTCGCCGATCCGCACGCGAAGCCGCTCGAGAAGGACATCCGCGAGGCGCTCGCGGCACTGCCCGCCAAGTAGGGGCGGGGCCTGCGTCCCCGCGATCCGCGCGACGCATGACGACCCGCGGCGAGGCAGGCCAGGGCTGGCTCTCGGTAGGGCCGGACCCCCGTGTCCGCCCACGTCGAACTCGGCACAACCGTCGCTGACCGTTCCAGCGGGGCGGACCCGGGGGGCCGCCCCTACCGAGACGATTCAGGAGCCGCAGTCCGCGAGAATCACCTCGCGCGCGGCGGATCCGGGAACACCTGCAGGAAGAGAGCCCCCGGCAGGTCGAACGTGCTGTAGGCGCGGACCGCGTCGTCGCGCAGCGAGAGCGTCGATCCGTCGGCGGAGAAGACGACGCGCACGCGCTCGCTGCCGAGGTAGCGAAGCTCGTACGACGCCGTCGTCACGACGTCGAGACGCCAGAGTGCCAGTCCTTCGCGGCCGTAGCCCTTCCCGACGCTCACGACGAACCGGCCGTCCGGCGACGTCGCGCCCGCACCGGTGAGCGAGACCTCCACGCCCGCGCCCGCCGCGAAGAGCGCTTCGACCGCCGCGCGCGTCGTGGAGCGGCCTTCGAGCGTCCGGCCCCTGAGCCGCCCCGCCGCGATCGCGTCGCCCATGGCGTCGTTGTAGGCGTCGGCGTACGCGAGACGCTCGGTGGACTTGCAGCAGCCCGCGGAGAACCGCGCGAGGCCCGTCGCGGTGTCGAGCGCGTCTTCGTCGTCGCGCAGCGATCCGACGATTGCGCGCCGCGCGCGGCCGAACGTCACGTCGCCAAGGGCGTCGCTCCTGCCGCGCCGCGCCGCGGCGACCGTCTCGGGCGCGGGCGTGGCGCACCCGGCGACGAAGACGAGCGCGAGCGTCAAGGCGATTCGCATCTGCGGTGAAATGTACACCGTCAACGACCGCGCGACTGCCGCTCGGCCCCGCGAGAACCGGGCGGTGCTCGTACGAGAACGGGGTGGCAGAGCCCCCGCCGGGCGGCGTCGAGCGCACGACGACGCCGGAAGGCCTGTGAAGTTCTGGGCAGGAGCCGCGCCTCGCGCCTCCTGCCCGGAACTTCAGTTGTCGCGCGCGCCTTCGAGGATCCAGGCGCGGACGGCGTCCATGTCGGACTGAGACAGGTACGGCCCGCCTTGCGGCATGCGGTCTCCGGACCCGCCGACGGAGGACTGCGATCCCACGAGCTTGTGCCAGAGGTAGCTCTGCGACGGACGGCCCGGCACGACGCGCAGGAGCGGCGACTGGCGGCTCGGCACGCCGACGTTCGCGAGGCGCGTGGCCGCGGCGGTCCCGAGATCGAGGCCTTCCGAGATGAAGGGCGCGATGTGGCAGCCGGTGAGGCCGCAGCTCTGGTGGAGCGCGGGCTGCACGCGGTCGCGGAGTTTCGCCTGGTCGAAGAGTGCCGTCGGGATCGTGCGCGGCCCGAAGTAGAAGAGGACGCCGCGCGTGTTCTGGATGAGGTTGCCGCCCGCGAGCCACACGCCGCCCGCGTCGTCGATGGCGACGGCGTGGAAGTCGCGCGACGGCGCGTCGGGGAGTCCGCCCTGACGCGTCCAGCGTCCGGACGAGCGGCGCAGCACCGAGGCGCTCATCCCGCAAGCCCACGGATCGCCCGACTGCGGCACGAACACGCCGCGCAGCGTCTCGGTGCCCGCGGGCACCGTCGCCGCGAGGAAGCCCTGCGGACTCTTCTCGACGATCGCGGGCTGCACGGATCCGCCGACCGCGGCGATCGACGGGCCGCCGTGCACGGTGAAGAGGCTCTCGAACGTGCCGGAGGAAACGACGCTCCACGCGGCACCGTCGTAGTGCATCAGGAGCCCCGCCTGCCCGCACACCCACACGTCGTCCGCGGCCGTGCCCCAAACCTTGAAGAGCGTGCGGTTGTTGGCCTCGGGCGGGAGCGGGACGTTCGTCCACGCGTCGCCGTCGTGGTGAAGGAGCGCAGTGCGCGGCTGACTGCCGTCCACGTTGCCGCCGACGGTCCAGACGTCGTTCGTCGAAGTCCCCCACACGCCATAGAGCGTGACGGGAACCCCGGTCGAGAGGTCGAGGACGCCGCCGGTCGCGGGGTCGTAGCGCACCACGCGGCCGCCCGTTCCGGACGCATACACGACGTCCTCGATGCCCGTCACCCACCACAGAGTGCCCGACGACGCGACCGGGATCCGCACCCAGCCCTCGCCGCCCTTGCGCAGGAAGAGCGGGCCCGTGCCGTCGTCGGCGCCCACTGTGTAGACGGAGGGCGCGAGGCCCGGCTCGATCCACACGCCGAGGAGCGCGCCGCCGAGTTCGCGCAGCGGGACGGACCACG
>JANNHP010000457.1:0-6408 GCA_031404455.1 Planctomycetia bacterium
GCCCGGAAGTCCGCGGCAGAGCCACTGCAGAAGCGTGTTCGCCTGCTTGAACGGTTGCGGGATCTCGCGCCACGTCGTCCCGTCGTCGATGCTCGTCAGCATGAACTGGATGCGCGGTGCGAAGGTGCCGTCGCGGCTGGCGAGAGCGACCCAGCGGCCGCCCGACCAGACGACGTCGTAGATCCCGAGCGGGCGATACGGCTCGCCCTCCTGCCACGTGTGCGTGCGCACCGTCCACGAATCGCCGTCGTCGTCGCTCGTCGCGATCGCTTCCCCGCCGTGCAGGAGCAGCCGGCCGGTCCCGCTCACCTCGAGGTTCTGGACCTCGATCACCTTGGTCGACGGGTCGCCCGTCACCGAGGAGAGCCCGGGGAGGGTCTGGAGCTGGAGATCCTCCACCCACGTCTCGCCGTCGTCGTCGCTCTTGCGCAGACGCGGGTTGAAGAGCGCGAACGTGTTCGTCGCGACGATGATCCGCCCCGAGGGCGTGACCATCATGTCCCGCGGCTCCTCTCCGAAGATCAGGTCGGCGCTGCGCGGCGACCACGTTTCGCCCGCGTCGTCGCTGACGAAGAACTTCCCCTTGTTCATCGCGTCGCCCCCGCGCACCGCGAGGATGAGACGCCCGGTCTTCGTCACGACGATGTGCAGGGCGTTCGCGCTCGCGACCGCGTCCACGGTCCGCGTCGTCCAGGTGGCGCCGAGGTCGTCGCTCGTCCGCACGTTGCGCGCGGAGCCCGTCGACATGACGAGCCGGTTGCCGACCTGCACGATCTCCCAGCCGTACACGGGCGCACGGAGGTACCACGTCTGCGCGTTGTCGTCGCTCGCCCAGAGCTGGCTGTTGTTCGCGAACGCGAAGGTCCGGGTCCCGAACGTGCCCGCGACGCGCAGGTCCGGGCCGACGGCGACGTTCCACGGCTTCGTCCAGCTCGCGCCGTCGTTCGCGCTCGTCCACGCCTCCTCGCTCGAGCCGATGGCGACGAGGTTCTGTCCGCTGCGCTTCGTCACCGTGCCGCTCGGCGTGTACACAGTGGCGTCGAGCACGCTCCAGGTCTCGGCGCCGTCGAGGCTCCGCTGGAGGCCGGAGCCGAAACCGAGGAGCCCGGCCGTGCTCGGGAAGAGTTTCCCGCGGTAGTTCGTCTGCTCGTGCGCCACCCAGTTCCGTCCGGGTCCGAAAGGGTTCGCCGCGACGAGCGTGAACCGGCGGTCCACCGTCGAGCTGTCGATCGTCCCCGCAGGGTCGAACGGCACGTAGGTGACCGCGTACGCCACGTAGTTCCCGCCGTGGTAGGTGATGTCCTCGAGCCGGAGCTTCGCCACCGTGACCGCGCCGAGGGGCTGTCCGCCGGGAACGGTGATGTTCGCGTCGCGCAGCACGTAGCCGCTCCAGCCGGCGCCGTCCACGCTGTCGATCGCCGTCGCGCTTCCGGCGGCGACGACGCGGCCGTTCGCGTCGGCGATCTCGTTCAGCGGACCGTACGCGAACTGCGCGAGCTCCCACGTGATCGCGTCGTTGCTCCGGTAGACGAGGCCTCCGACGCTCCAGACGAGCAGGAAGCGGGTGGCGAGGCTCGTCGTCCCGAACGCGAGGATCTGGCCGGACGGGCTGACGTGGAGTCCGTGGAGGGTGACGCCCGGATGGTTGCGCGCGCCGTTCATCGCCGAGTTGAACGGGAACGCGCGCTCGGTCCACGTGTTGCCGTCGTCGTCGCTCGTGAGGATCCAGGTCTTCCCCGCGAACTCCCACTGCGTCAGGGTCGGATCGACGCTCGGAGCGCCCACGAGCCACGAGTAGATCGCGACCAGGCGCTTCTGCCCCGAGCCGGGGACCGTGTACTCCTGGATGTCCGAAAGGGCGCCGCGGACCGGACCGGACGTCGTCTCGATCGTGCGGAAGCGGAAGGTCGCGCCGCCGTCGTCGCTGATCATGATCTGACCGATCGGACCCGCGGCGATGACCCGCCCGGTGCTCGTGGTGGTGACGGCGTTGTAGCGCAGACCGGGCGTCAGGTCGCCCCGGCGGGCGGTCCATTCGTCTCCGAGGTCCTGCGCGAGGGCCAGGCCGTTCAGGGCGAGGATGAGCGCGAGAGCGGGGGCGAGCGCCTTCATGGAACCTCCGGGATGTCGGTCGGCGCCGCGCGGCGCCCGATCGACGCGGAAGGCTAACGGGCGCCCGGCCGGACTCCGTCGCAACCTTCTCGCAGAGCCGCGGGCCGGCTCGATGCGCGCGGCGACCCCGGCGCGTCAGGTGGCGCTCGCTGAGGTGAAGGACGACCTGTCGCGGTACCTCCGCCTGGCCGAGTCCCAGGAGATCGGCATCACGCAGCACGGACGGCCGGAGCGCCCATCGGCTTCGAGAGCGAAGCCGTCGGGTCAGCGCCGGTCCGAGCGCTCCAGCATCGTGAGGAAGTCACGCGGGCTGACCACGCGGACGCCGTCGTGCGCGCCGACATCGAGGAGGTGACGATCGCCGCTGACGACGAACGACGCGCGGCCTTCGAGTGCAGCCGCCAGGTACTTGTCGTCGTCCGGATCGGCCTTCACGACGGCCACCTTCCGCTCACCGGGCACGACGTGCGCGATGAGCGCGAAGGCGTCCAACCACGCGTTCACTTCAGCCGCCGGGAGCGCGAGGTACCGTCGGACCTTCGGATATCCGAGCGAACGGCGGTACTCGTCGAGGATCGAGGCGGAGACGACCGCGATCACCCCTGCCCCGCGCGCCACGCGCCCGAGGACGGGTCCGGACGGCCCCTCCGGGCGGATGAGCGCGCTCACAACGACGTTCGCGTCGAGGACGGCGCGGAGCACGGCCTAGCGCCGGCGCTTCGCGCGGGTCTTGTGCTTGGCTTCGTCCGCGAGAGCGTCTGCAGCAGCGTCGGTCGAGTCGGCGCCGCGCCGTCGGGCGAGCACGTCCTGCAGGTACTCCATCGAGAGCCGCTCCATGGCCTCGAGCGTCTCGACCGGCACGACCGCGGCCAGCGCGGTGCCCTTGCGCTCGATGACGAAACGGTCGTGGCGCAAGTGAACGCGGTTGAGGATGTCGCCGAGACGCTTGCGGACGTCCAGCGTGGAGATGTGCTCGCTCATGGAGGCGAGGGTATCTCAACTATGATAGTTGTGCAAGCGCCGCGGAGCGTCGCTGCCGAGCGCGGACCCGCGCAACCGATCCGCGCGCCGAGCCCGGAGAACCGAATCTCCGAACTCCGGCCCTGGAGGCGACGGGTGACGCTCTCCCGCGAACGATGAGCGTCATCCCGTCAAATCGCATTCGCCGGCCGCGCCTCGCAGCGCGCCGATCGTCGGCCGAGTTCGCACGAGCAGGTCTGCTCATGCTTCGCTCGCGCGACCGCGCCAATCACGCCCCCGCAGCTTCGATCCTCCGTCAGCGGCGCGCCTGAGGGACGCTCTCAAGAATCAACTTTCTCCTCCGCGCCCCGGCAGAACGGGCCCGGTGCGCGCCGCCCAACGCGGGATGCGGCGGTCGCGAAGCGCATCCGAGGCGAGTGACTGCACTTCGCGAGGCTACCGCCCCAGGACGCGCCACGACAGCACGTCGTCGATGCTCCATCCGTGCGACGTCAGCAGGTCGCGACCCCGGCTGTGCGCCAGGCTGATCGCCTGGGGGCTGACGCCGAGGAGCTCGGCGACGGTCACTGCGGGTGTGCCTGCGCCGTCGCATCACTACCACCTGATGATCCGGGTCACGGAAGTCGGGCCGGAGACGCTGTTTCGCCGGCTGAACACCTCTCTCGGCATGCGCGAGCGGCACCGATGCGGCGATCACGGGGCAGTGTCCGAGGACTTCCGGATACGACGTCGAGACGAACACCCGCCCGAGTTGCGCGACGAAGAACCTCCGGTCGTCGTCGGTCGCGAACATCGGCCGGCCCTCGTGGCCGCGCCCGACGATGCTGAGGATGTCGCCGGGCGCCCACTCGCGTCGTTGTCGTGGCATACCAACCAGGACTGCCGGAAGGGGCCGAAGGTGGCAGCGACGAATCCAGGAACTTGATACTTGCGAACGTCCCTGCCGACCGCTCCCTCCCGCCCGTCCGCGCGGGGTGCTAGCCTTCCCCCGCAATGGCCACCCGGATCATCGCCGTCCTCAACCAGAAGGGCGGCGTCGGCAAGACGACGACGTGCGTCAACCTCGGCGCGGCGCTCGCCCGCCGGGGCCAGGAGGTGCTGCTCGTCGACGTGGACCCGCAGGCGAACCTCACCGTGCACGTCGGGATCGACCCGCGCACGGTGGATCGGACGACGTACTCGCTGCTCCTCGGCAACCACGCGCTCGCCGAGTCCGTGCGGCCGACCGCGACGCCGGGCCTCTCGGTCCTGCCGTCCACGCTGGCGCTCGCGAACGCCGAGATCCAGCTCGCGTCCGCGGTCGGGCGCGAACTGATCCTGCGCGACGCGCTCCAGGACTGGCTCGGCCCGCAGCCGTCGAAGAAGGCCGACTACGTGCTCATCGACTGCCCGCCGTCGCTCGGGATCCTCACGATGAACGCGCTCTGCGCCGCGACCGACGTGCTGCTGCCGATCCAGGCCGAGTTCTTCGCGCTGCAGGGCGTCGCGGGAATCCTCGAGTCGCTGAAGGCCGTGCAGCGGCTCAATCGAGGGCTGAAGCTCTCGATCGTCGTGCCGTGCATGGTGGACAAACGCCGCACTCTCGCCCGCGACGTCATCGAGGAGGTGCGCCGCTACTTCGGCAACTTCGTCACGCAGACGGTGATCCGCGTGAACGTGAAGCTGGCGGAGGCCCCGAGCCACGGGAAGACGATCTTCGAGTACGACTCCGCGTGCAACGGCGCGAAAGACTACGCCGCCCTCGCCGGCGAGGTGCTCGGCGAGGCCGTCGCGCCGCCGGACGACGAACCTCCTGCGGAAGTCCCCGCGTCCGGCATCGCGCTCGCGCCCGAACTCGCCGCCGAGATCGCCGCTGCCCCGCGCGAGGAACCCCCGCCGCCCGCCGATGCCGCCGCCCCGCGCGACCCTGGGCCCGTCGCCGAGTCTCGTCCGGAGCCTGAGCCGGTCACCGGCGACGTTTCGCCGCGCTCCTGAGGCCGCCAGCCTCATTTCGAGCGGTCTCTCAATCCGATAAGGCGGAGCCGGGCGTCTTCCGTCCGGCGTCGTCATGGCCGGAACACTCGAACTCATCGTCAAGAAGGGCGCGGCCCAGGGTCAGATCGTGTCCCTGGACGGCCGCCGCTCCGTCACGATCGGCCGCGCGCCCGAGAACACGGTCGTCCTCGCCGACGAGAAGGTCAGCTCGCACCACGCGCGCCTCGACCTGACCGCGAGCGGCGTGATCCTGACGGACGTCGGCTCGAAGAACGGCACGTTCGCGGGCGGCGACGCGGTCGTCGGTTCGCGCCTCCTCTCGCCGGGCATCGAGGTCGCGCTCGGCACGACCGTCCTGGAGTTGCGCTGGCGCGAGCAGTCCACCGACCGCGTGAAGGCCGTCGCGGCGGCGGGCGTCGCGGCGGCAGCCCAGGCGGCCGCCGAGCGCGTCGAGTCGAAGGCGGCGAGCAGCGCAGCGGCCGGCGGAGCGGCGGCGGCGGCGCGGGACGTCGTCCTCGCGCCCGCGACGCACCCGTCGCAGCGCAACCTCACGAAGCCGCAGCGCAACCTCGCCATCCTCTCGGAGGTCGGCGACCTCATCTCGACCGAGCGCGAGGCCGACCGGTTCCTCACCCGCCTCATGGACCTGATCTTCGACGTGCTCCCGGCCGACCGCGGCGTGCTGCTCCTCGTGGACGACGACGGCGAGGCGGCCCCGCGCGTGACGCGCCGCTCGTCGCGCGCCGACTCCGACGAGATCGTCGTCTCCCGCGCCATCCTCTCGAAGGTGCTCGGCGGCGTGTCCATCCTGACCGCGGACGCCGGCTCCGACGCCCGCCTCTCCGCGCGGATCTCGATCGTCGCGCAGAACATCCGCTCGGCCATCTGCGTGCCCATCCGCGGCCGGCGCAAGACGGTCGGCGCGATCTACGTGGACACCGTCATCTCGGTCGGCGTGTTCGGGAAGGACGACCTCGAGATGCTCTCGACGATCGGCGTCCTCACGGGCACGGCACTCGAGAACATCCAGCTCTTCCACGAGAACGTGCAGCAGGAGCGCATGGCGGCGATCGGCAAGGTCATCGCCGGGCTCGGTCACGACATCCGCAACATGCTCTCGGCGCTGCGCGGCGGCATGTACCTCATGGACGACACGATGCGCGGCAACGAGAACGAAGAAGTGAAGATGGCCTGGGACATCGTGAAGCACGGCCACGAGTCGATCGCGAGCCTCGTCCAGGACATGGTGAACTACAGCAAGCCGCGCGAACCCGAGTGGAAGCTGACCGACGTGAACCAGGTGGCGCTCGGCGCCCTCGCCTTCGCGAAGGAGTACGCGAA
>JANNHP010000458.1:0-9544 GCA_031404455.1 Planctomycetia bacterium
ACGAAGTTCTCGAACTCGACCCAGTCGTGCCCCGCAGCGAGGAGCTCGGTGACCTGCTCGTGGTAGGGACGCGCGAGGTCCGGGCCCTCGAGGATCTCGTCCTGGTCGGGCCACGAGAGCCAGTCGTAGAGGCCGCCGTACACCGACGTGAGATGGCGCGACGCGACGCCGTAGAGGTCGCGGAACGGCACCTCGGCGCGATCGACGTCCTGGTACTCGATCACGCCGCGTCCGAGCCGCGCGCGGGCGACGGACTCGGTGTCGTCCTCGCTGCCGTGGTTCCAGACGACGACGTCGTGCCGATTCGCGACGAGGTGGTCGATCACCGGGCCGAGGACGTCGGCGTCGTTGTAGCAGAGGAGCATGCCGAGGAACCGCGTGCCGCCGGGATGCGGGAGCGGCGCCGCGAGGGTGCGCGTGCGTCCCGGGAACGGCAGGTCCCAGCGCGGAGCGCTCACGCGACGAAGGCCTTGGCCTCGAGCTTCGACCAGAGCGCCCGGCACGCGCGGGGCAGGGGCTCCGCCGCGGCCTCGTTGTGGACGAGCTCTGCTTCGAAGAAGCCCGAACCGCGGTCGGCCTCAGGGAGCCCGAGGTGCTGCGCGACCCGCGCGAGTCCGGCGAACAGATCCTCGACCGGCACGTCGAACCGGATGACCGGGAACGCCGAGCGGTCGTGCTCCGCGACGAGACGCTCGTTGTAGGCGCACCAGAGGTCGATCGAGCGGCCCTCGTCGAAGCGGTCGCTCCGCGCGGCGAGCGAGCGGTGGACCGCCATCGGGTGACGGAAGATGCCGACGCGCGCGAGCCGCGGCGCCTGCCGCACCCACTCGCCGAGGACGAGGAGCGCGCGGGGGTCCTTGAACCCCCAGCCGCCCGGGAAGCGCGAGTTCATGTCGGCGATGTGCGCCGCGAGAGCCGAGCTCCGCGCCGCCGACCAGACGGCCTTCGGCGGCGGACGCTTCCACGAGCCGCCGTTGTCGTGGAGCACGCCCTCGTGGATCTCCATGAGGACGGGGCTCTCGCGGTTGCCCTTCAGGTTGTGCGGGTCCTTCGTCGAGACCTCGCCCATCTCGAGACCGAGCTCCTCGAGACTGCCGGCGAGCCAGCTCGTCCCGCTCCTGTGCATGCCGAGGACCGCGACGATCCCCGGCCCCGTGCGCGCCTTCAACCGGCTACCACGCCTTCAGGATCCACTGCCGGTACTCGGCGTCGAGCTTCTCCATCGACTTCTCCGGATCGGGCGAGTCCTCGTTGTCCGGGTAGACGAGCGCCACCGCCTGCGGCGTGCCGTTGGCGAGAGCGTTCCACAGGAACGTCTTCGCCTTCGCCGGGTCCTTCTCGAAGACGAACTGGAGGAACGCCCAGCCCTTCACGATCTGCGGTCCCTTGAAGTCCTGCTCGTTGATCTTGAACTTCGGGAACTTCTGGAGCGGCACGTCGTCGTCGGTCTGCACGAGGCGCCGCGCGAGCTCGACCCACTTGTCCTCGCCGGGACGCGCCTCGATCGTGTCGCCGTACCGGCCGAACCCGCCCCACTTCAGGATGCACGTGCCGTTGACGCGCTTGGTCACGTCGTAGCCGATGCTCTGCCAGAGCCAGTCCTCGACCTCGTCGCGGACGGAACTCCCGAGGTCGGCGCGCGCGGCGCCCTGGGCGGCGCGCGTCGCGAGCATCGCCGTGATGTTCATGCTCGCGTCGGCGCCGTCGGCGCCGGCGGAGCACGTGTGCACCCACTCGCCGTTCTCTCCGGTGCCGCCGAAGTGGGCGTCGATGTACTGCTGGACCTTGGCGTCCTTCCAGTTGAACCCCTTGGTCATCAGCTTTCGGAACTCGTCGGTGTCCTTGATGAAGTTGATCTTCGAGACGCCCAGCCGGTCCTTGATCTGCTCCGGGAAGGCGTAGATCTCGACGAGGTCGGAGAGGGCCTTCTCGGCGGCCTGCACGAACGTGATCGCCGCCTCCTTGCCATGCGACGTGTTGAACGTCACGTGGGGCGACTTCGCGCCGCCGCCGGCGAGACCGCTCGAGACGAACGAACCGTCGCACTCGACCGCGTCGGCCTTCGGCGCCGACGCCCCGGTCTTCTCGCCCGACTTCTTGCGCTCCGCGCGGGCCTTGACGTACTGCTGCTTCAGCGGCGTGACGTACTTGCCCTCGAACTTCGGGTGGTTGAGCGCCTTGTGCGCCTCCTCCGCGTCCTTGTTCGTCGGGACGTCGTCCACCTCGAGGACCCGCTCCCACGCGCGCGTCGCCTTCTCGCTCCACTTCGCGTCGGCGGAGGCGTCCTTCGCGGCGCCGTTCTCCGTGGCCTTCTTCGCGAGGCCCTTGAACCAGCCGGCGACCTTCTTGTCGGCGTCGGTGAGGTCTTTCCCGTACTTCGTGGCCTTGGGGTCGTCGAGGTCCGACATCTCGTTGATCTGGTCGCGGCGGACGTCGTTGCGCACCCACTTCCAGTTCTCGGTGCCGTCGTTCAGCTTCTCCTTCAGGTAGCCGAGGAACTTGCGGTTCTCCTCGTCGTCGGGGAGGTAGCGGAGCATGCGGCGGCGCGTGTAGGCGCTCGTCGCCTCGAGCTTGTCGGCGTACTTCTTCACGATCTTGCCGTACTCGTTCGCGGCGTCCTTCAGCGACTTCTCGTACCGAGACTCCCACTCGGCGACGAGGTCGGCGGACTGCTCAGGCCCGGCGAGACACGGCGCCGCGGAGTAGACCCCGCCGGTCACGGTCGCGAAGCCGAGGACGACACCCAGGGAAACGGTCAGTCGCAGCACGATGGCTCCTTCGGGAAGGGTCCGCACGTCAGGAAGCTCGAACGCGATCGGAGTGCCGGCGACGAGCCGGTCGTCCCGGCTCTCACTGCACCGCCCGTGCCGCAGCGCTGCGGCTCGGGCCTGTCCGCGCCGGGGGACAGGCTAGTCCTCGGGGCGACGCCGTGGAAGGACGACTAATCGGGAGGAACCGTCCAGTCGACTCCCCCGCCGGGCCACCACCACGGCCACCGCCAGTGCGTCTCGACGCGGAAGTAGCCGTCGGCGCGGACGGGGAGGTGCTCGCTCCCCGGCGGGATGTGCGCCGCGTAGGACGGCGGCACGACGTGCGTCGCG
The DNA here is from genome assembly GCA_031404455.1 of Planctomycetia bacterium. Taxonomy (GTDB): domain Bacteria; phylum Planctomycetota; class JAJSAM01; order JAJSAM01; family JAJVHW01; genus JANNHP01. The sequence goes on from JANNHP010000458.1 coordinate 3,102, forward strand.
AACCGGCGCATCGCGAGGAGGTCGAAGAACCGGGCGGCGCCGCTGCCCATGTACTGGGCGTGCCACTCCTCGCCCTCGCGATCGCCGGGACGGCTCGCGCCGAAGACATCGCCCGAGTCGTACTTCGCCGCGGCGAGCATCACCTCGCTGTGCGGCACCCGGACGAGCGTCCCGCTCCATCCGGGCAGGACGAACGGAACCACCAGACAGGCGATCCGGATCCGTCTCTTCACCTCGGGCGGCACGTACATCGCGGCGACGCTAGCGACGGCCGATTGGGGACGGTCCTAAACTTTCGATACTTCCAGCCTCGGCGAGACGTCGAAAGTATCGAAAGTCAGGACCGTCCCCGCGACGTCACTTCCCGACGGGGAACGCGAACACGGCCCGGGCGCCGCGGGCGACGAGCGCGCCGTCGGCCGATTCGACCTGCACGCAGACGAAGCGCTTCCCGCCCCAGACCTCGTGGCGGACCGACGTGCGCAGCGTCGCGACGGCGGCGCCCTCGCGCTCGGCGCGGATCTCGGGCGGCCCGAGACGTCCGGAGATGTCGCGCGGAACCTCGACGCGCGCCCAGAGACGCCGTTCCGTGAAGCCGTTGCCGCTCATGCCGCTCCGCGTCAGCGTGTTGACGACGAGGAACTGCGCCTCGGTCCCCGCGAGCACGCGCTCCGTCGGCGTCATCTCGACGACGACGCGGCCCGTCTCGTCGATCCGCGCGGTGCCGCGCACCGATTCGTCGTCGAGCGGCTTCGCGAGGAGACGCACCGTCGGGTCGCCGATCAGCGCGCGCGAGAGCTGGCCGCGCAGCATCACGTCGAAGAGGGCGAGGCTCCGCGCGTCGCCCGCGCGGTGGCGCGGCATCGTCTGCCACGTTTCGGGAAGGCTCGACATCGCGAGGCGGTAGCTGAGTCCCGGCATCGCACCCGCGGCGCAGGCCGTCTCGCGCAGGTACGCCCACTCGGCCCCGGCCATCTCGCCGCGGTCGGCCTCCATCGCAGCGACGACGCCGGTCGCGCCCGCGTGGATCCACGCGAGGCAGAGCGCGTCCTTCGGCTCGATCTCGACCGGACGGCAGAACGACGGCTGCATCGTGCACGGATGCCAGCTCCGCCCGACGACGCCGTTGAAGCACGCTCCCGAGACGACGAGCGGCGCGCGCGGGAGCGACGCCATCCCGAGCGCCGCGGCGTCGATGCCGCCGTCGACGCGGTGCGGCTGGCCGTGGCCGTAGTGGAGGATGGCGTCGAGCGACTTCACGTCGTCGGCCGTCCGCGGCACGCCGACCATCGACATCGCGGGCGCCTCCGACGCCTTCGCCGCGATCGACCGGTCGCAGAGCGCGCGGAGGTCCGCGGCGTCGCGGGCAACGAGGTACCCGAAGTCGAAGTCCGGCATCGGGTCGCCGTCGAGGTCGCGGCAGAGCTCCACGACCTCCCAGTGGAAGTTGACGTCGATCTCAGCGGGTCTGGCGGCGATCGCGACGAACTCGGGGCCGATCTTGCGGAGCTCGTCGGCCTTCTCCTTCAGCTTGCCGGGACGGAAACGCACGACGTCGGCCTTGCGCGCCTCGCGCCACGGCGCGAGCGCCTTCCAGAAGTCGTCGCCCTCGGCGAGGTCCGTGAGGAGGAGGACGCGGCCGAGGCCCGCCGCCTTCGGGCAGCCGTCCGCGACGTCGATCCAGCGCGCGCCAGCGTTCATCTGATCGAGGAGCTGGATCGCGGCGTCGCGACGGCTCGAGCGCTCGTCGGCGGCGAGCGCCTCGAGGATCTTGCGCGCGGCGGCGACGTCGGGCGGCGACTTCGCGATGAGCGCCTGCGCGATCGCGATCCGCGCCTTGTCGGCGCTGCCGCCCTGCGGGAAGCGGCGCACGTACTCGCGCCCGAGACGAACGGCCTCGTCGAAGCGTTTCGCCTGGAGATTCGTCCACGCCTTCTCGTAGATCGTGCCGCCGCCCGAGACGAGGTCCTCTTTCGCGTGGACGTCCTCGAGCGCATCGATCAGCGCGATGCGGAAGTCGGGCTCCTTCGCCGAGTCGATCTCGTCCTGCTCCCAGCGGCGCAGCACGGCGAACGACGTCTTGAGGCGCGGCCACTTCCACGACTTCGCGAGGAACGTCCGCAGCACGTAGAGGCACATCGGATCGTCCGGGTGCTCCGCGAGCAGGTGCTTCCCCGCCGCCTGCGAGTCCGCGTCGTTCCCGGCGGAGACCGCCGCGTCGAACTTCCCGCGCAGCACGGCGACGTCCTCGGCGGCGCGCGCGACGACGCACAGCGCGACGACGGGCAGCGCGGCGGCGGCGACGGTCCAGCGCACGGGGGGATCATAGCCCGCCGGACGCCCCGGTCGTGTCGCCGGTCCGTATCCGACGGTTACGATCGCGCCCGTCACCCAAGTCGAAGGAGGGCGGCGCGTGTCGGACCTCTTCGCTCCGTACGGCCCGCGGGACCCCGGCGACACCGGCGGCGCCTCGGTCCCGCCGTCGCTCGTCATCCGCAACGCGGTCGTCGAGGACTGCGAGTCGCTGGCGCGCATCTCGCACCAGCGCAACGGCGGGGATCTCGCGGAGCACGTCGCGGGCTTCGGACGGGAACTGCGCGCGCCCCCCGATCCGACGAGGAACCTCCTGCTCGCCGCGCTCGTCGACGACCGGGTCGTCGGATACGGGAAGGCGGACGTGTTCGTCCCGCCGGACGACGCGCCGCCGAACTGCGCACCGCGGGGCTGGTACCTCACCGGAGTGACGATCGAACCGCCGATGCGACGTCGCGGGATCGGGCTCGCGCTGACACGCGCCCGCCTTGAACGCGTCGCGCGCCGGTCCGTCCACGCCCACTACTTCGCGAACGCGATGAACCGCGCCTCGATCGACCTGCACGCCCGGCTCGGGTTCGAGGAGGTGACGCGCGACTTCTGGTACCCGCGCACGTCGTTCACGGGCGGCGCGGGCATCCTGTTCCGCGCCGCGCTCGCTCGGGGACGGTCGTGACTTTCGGACTTTCGGCCTCGGCGGAGGCTCGGAAGTATCGAAAGTCAGGACCGTCCCCCTGACCCCGTTCAACGAGTTCGGCTTCGCGCTCGACCGGATCTTCGTGCCGTCAGGCGAGCCCGAGTTCGGACTCAGTCCGAACTTCGCCACCGTGGTGCCCGCCGGTGTCGCCTCCCGGGCCGACTTCGTGGAGCGGTACTCCGACCACCTGCTCGTCGTGGCCGACGTCGTGATCACGAGCGACGACGACTGATCCCTCGGGCAGGCGCCGTCGCTCGCTGCCGGGGCCGGTCCTGACTTTCGGTTCCTCGCTGCGGCGAGTGGGTGACGAGGCGGACAGCGCGCGGCCTTCTCGCGCCGGCTCCACTGGTCGGTCATGAGCCCCGAAAGGGGCGTCTCAACTCCAGCCCAGGGCAAAGCCCTGGGAAACGATGAATCACCTATCGCCGAGCCCTGAAGGGGCGGATGAGCGATTGCCCGGGATTGAGCCGCCCTTTCAGGGCTGGCCCTGTTGGCAAACGGAATCCCAGGGCTTTGCCCTGGGCTGGAGTTGAATCGCGCCGTTGGCGCTCAGGACGACGACCGCATGCCGATCGCGCCCGGCGATGATCGCGCCCGGCGATGATCGCGTCGGCTCTCACGATCCACTCGCCACAGCGAGGAGCCTGACTTTCGGACTCTCGCCCTCGGCACAGGCTCGGAAGTATCGAAAGTCAGGACCGTCCCCATGACCCCGTTCATCCGCCCCGGCGGACCGCTCAGGTTCCCGCCCGTCTCGTCGGCCGACGAGGACGGTCTCGTCGCGATCGGCGGTGACCTCTCCGCCGACCGACTGCTGCTCGCGTACGACTCCGGCATCTTCCCCTGGTTCGACGAGGGCCTGCCGCCGCTCTGGTGGAGCCCGGACCCGCGGACGGTGCTCACCGCCGACGGTCTCCACGTCTCGCGGAGCCTCGAGCGCACGTTGCGCCGCGCGCCGTTCCGGCTCACGCTCGACTGCGCGTTCGGCCGGGTGATCCGCGAGTGCGCCGCGGGCCGCGAGACCGGCACGTGGATCATCCCGGAGATGATCGAGGCGTTCGAGCGACTGCACGCGCTCGGCCACGCGCACAGCGTCGAGGCGTGGCAGGGCGACGTCCTCGCGGGCGGCCTCTACGGCGTGCACCGCGGCGGGCTCTTCGCGGCGGAGAGCATGTTCCACCGGGTGACGGATGCGTCGAAGGTGGCGCTCGTCGCCGCGGTGCGTTCGTTCGCGCGCGCCGGGATCGAGGTCTTCGACGTCCAGATGACGACGCCCCACCTCGCGAGCCTCGGAGCCCTCGAATGGAAGCGGTCGCGGTTCGTGCGGCGCGTCCGGGAGGTGCGGCGCAACGACGTCAAGCTCACGGGCGTCGCCATCGAGCCCTGACCCCGGCGACGTTTCCGTTCGTGCGCGCGGCCCGAGGGCCGTATCAACGCTCGCCGTGATGAGCGCAACCGCCGCCCTCCCGACCACCCTTGCGCCCACCGTCCCCACCGTGCTCGACCGCGTGCTCGAGGTGCTCGGCGAGGGCCCGCTCACGGCGCACCAGATCGTGGAAGCTGTGTCTGCGGCGTCGCCGGAGGCCTTCGGCTCTCGCGAGGGGCTCGTCTTCCCGCTCCTGCTGCAACTGAGGCGGCAGGGACGGGTCCGCGTGACGTGGGCCGACGCGGCAGGCGGGCGACGACTGCTGCACTCGCGCGCCGACGCGCCGGAAGCGGGCCCGCCGCCGCTCGTCCCGCCGCCGCTCGCACAGCACGTCCCTTCCGTGCCGACGACGAAGAAGAGGCTCGACGACGTCGCCGATCGCGCGACGAAGCCCCTCGCGTTCGCGCCGCGCCTGCGCGAGGAGTTCCGCCACGAGATCCTCGTCTACCTCTTGGAGTCCGTCGCAGACCGGCTCGCGAGCGGCGAGGAGCCCGGCGCGGCGCAGCGCGAGGCGATCCGCGACCTCGGCGATCCCTGGAAGATCGGCACCGACCTCGCGCGCACCGCCGAGGGCCGCCGCACGGTCGTCTTTCCCGCGACGACGGGCGAGAGCCTCGCCGGCATGGCCATCTACGACCTGCGCGTGCTCGCGGTGATCGTGGCCGTGATCGTGTTCGTGCGGGTGCAGGTCGTCACGGCGTACCACATCCCCACGAAGTCGATGGAGCCGACGCTCCACGGCGACCCGCGCCACGGCGACCGCATCCTCGTCAACAAGCTCTCCGGCACGCCCGAGCGCTTCGACATCACGGTGTTCGATGGCTTCGGCACCGACCGCAAGAACTTCGTCAAGCGCTGCGTCGCGCTGCCGGGCGAGAAGCTCGACCTTCACGAGGGCGACATCTGGATCGACGGACACCTCATCCGCAAGGAGGGCGCCGCCTACGAGGCGCTGCTCTTCGAGGTGTTCGACCGCGCGCGCGAATGTGCCCGGATCGCCGGGAAGACGGGCGCTGCCGCCGGCGCCGAGTTCGAGACGTCGCTGCGCGCGCGGATGCAGGAGCTCTGGAAGTTCGAGGGCGACGGCGAGTGCGGCGTGCAGGAGGACGAATCGGCGCCGTTCGCGGGCTTGCGTCTCGCCGCACCGCCGGGCGAGGAGTCCGCGTCGCCGCCGCAGATCGCGTGGCACGAACTCGTCGAGGACACCTACATCGACCCGGAGACGGGCGATCGCCGGTCGGGCACGTGGTCGGTCGCGGATCTCAGGCTCGCCGTCTCGGTGAAGCCTGTGCCGGGGACGGACGCCCGCGTCGTGCTGCGCCTGACGCGCGGCGACGACCACACCTACGACGCGGTCGTCCGCGGCGACGGCAGGGGCGTGCGCCTCCTCGCCGACGGCGTGGAGGTCGCGCGCGGGGACGACGTCTCCATCCCGGACGGCGTCGCGACGACCGTGTCCTTCTCGCAGGTGGACCACGTGCTGCGGCTCACCGTGGACGGCTCGCTCGTGCTGCGCCACGACCTCGCGGAGCCGGCGAGCCCGAAGCGCTACGGCCCCGCGTCCGTGGCGATGGTGCGCGTCCCGCGCGGCGCCGCGTGGATCGACCCGGTGCGCCTCGAGCGCGACGTCTACTACGTGTCCGAGGGACCCGACGAGAACTTCGTCCGTCTCGGACCGGACCAGTTCTTCATGATGGGCGACAACTCCTCGAACAGCTCCGACAGCCGCACGCACGGCCCCGTCCACCGCGGACGCCTCATCGGCAAGCCGCTCCTCGTCGTGTGGCCGCCGAGCCGGATCCGCGTGCCGGATTAGGCTCCGCGTGCGCCATCAAGCTGTGACTGGCGATAGTTCTCGGTAGGGGCGGACCCCCGTGTCCGCCCAACGTCGATCTCAGCGCGCGGGAAATTCTGGACAGGGTGGAGCCCGAAGCAATCCGCAGCGTCTTACCGCAGGTCTGGGAGAAAGTGCGCCGGGCGGGGTGGAGTGGGCGGTTCACAACGACC
>JANNHP010000459.1:0-9250 GCA_031404455.1 Planctomycetia bacterium
CCCTAACCCGGCCGTGCAGGTTCAAGTCCTGTCCCCGGCACCACCCTCGGCCGCGCCCAACGGGCGCCGTCGAGGGTGTCCCCCGTAGCCGCGTCAGCGCGAAGGGGGACCCGCCTCCGCGCTGACGCGACTACGGCGGGCAAGCCCGCACGAACTGGGGCCCCGTCACTTCCCGTAGTCGACCAGCGCCCCCAGCGGAGTCGCGAACACGACCTTCCCCACCGGGAAGTCCTCGCCCGCGCCGGGCACCCACTGCAGGCCCTTCATCTCCGTGACGGCCTGCGACGAGATCCAGACGTCGCCCAGATGGAACCGCAGCAGCGACTTCATGCGGTCGTCCTCGGGCTGGAACGGGCCGCGGATCAGAGCGCGCCCGTACCGTCCGTCTGAGCGGAACTCGTGCTGTGCGGCGATCTCCGCCGTCTTCCACCAGTCGTCGCGGTCGTGCGCGAACGACTTCACGATGACCTGCGCCGGGAGGACGAGCAGGACGAACGTGGACGCGACCCACGCGAACGCGGGCTTCAACTCCGGTCCGACGGCGAGCGCCGCGAGCAGCGACGTCGCCACGTAGATCTGGAACACGTAGCGCGATCCCTCGCGACTCGACATCGACGCCCCCGCCACGGTGATCACGATCCACGCGGCAGCCAGGCGCCACGCCGACGACGACGGGATGGGCTTCGGGCCCCTCCAGAGTCGCCAGAGCGGGAGCAGCGACCACGGCAGCGTGTAGACGAGCGCGCGGCCGACGTAGTACGTCCACGTCGCGCCCTCGACGGAGTGCGACGTGCCGCCTTCCTGGAGCGACGGAAGGACCTGGCGTTCCAGGTACTCGGCCCAGAACCCGACGGTCGAGGTGTCCAGGCACGCCAGAGGATCCGGCCGGTGCGCGTGCGCTCGGTCGAACGCGAAGAGCACCAGCGCGGCTCCCGCGAGCACGACGACGAGACGTCGCCAGGGAGGTCGAAGCGCCGGGTCGAGGAGCATCAGCACGAGGAGCACCGCCGGGACGAGACCGAACACGCCGCGGACGAGCACCGCGCCCGCGAGCGACGCGGCGGCTGCGACCGTCCACCATCGGCTTGCGCCGAGACGCAACCCGGCGGCGATCGCCCACGCAGCCGTTGCCGCTAGCGGGATCTCCAGCGCCGAGCGCTGCACATACTTCATCACGGCGATGTGCAGCAGGAACGTGAGGCCGGCGAAGTCGGCGGCGGCGTTCGACACGAATCTCCGCGCGAGCGCGATGACGCCGCCCACGGCCGCGAATGTCCACAGAACGTTCGCGACGAGCGCCGCCTTCGTCGCCGGCGCGCCGAGTCGCTCGACGAGGGCACCCATCCACATCGCGCCGGGCGGGTGTTCGTGGAAGCACGCGGGGGCGCCGTGGAAGTCCCACGTCGGATGGAGCCACGTGCCGTCGCGCGCCATGTCGTGCGCGATCGCGGCGTACATGCACGAGTCGCCGTCGGTGAAGCGGTACGGGAGCGCGAGTACGATCGCCACGGTCGCGACGATCGCGACCGCCCACTGCACGCTCCGCCCGGACGGTCTCATCGCAGCCGCACCGTCGCGTCGAGCACGAGCGCCTTCCCGTCGCGGACGCAGCGGACGTCCGCGCCTTCGAACGCGTCCAGCCACCGCAGCGACTCGCGGTAGCGCCGCTGTGCCTCCGGGAACTCGACGTCCTTGCGATGCGCGATTCGCTTCTCGATCTCGGCGTCCTCCAGTCGCTTCACGTCCTCGGGACGCGCGCGCTTCGCGAGTGTCGCACGCACCTCGCGCCGCTCGGCCGCCCAGTCGTGGAACGTCTCGCGCGTCGCGACTTCGTAGCGGAGGTCGAGGAGTCGCGCGGCGTATCGCCCGGCGTCGAGACGGAGCGCCGCCGCGACGGACTCGGGCGCCGCGGTCGGCGCGGGTCGCGCGAGCGCGCGCCGGAGGTCGTCCAGGTTCGTCGAGAAGACGAACACGCCGCCCGCGATCGCGAACGCGGGCCTGAGCAGTTCCCACTCCGGCCCGAGCGACGCGCCGTCGCGCGAGCGGAACACGCGCGCACCCTCCGGACCTCGCTCCTCCACGAACTGCGCGCCTTCGCCGGCGAACGCCTCGGCGTGCTTCGTCAGGACAGCGACGAGCGCGTCGGTCTCGCCCGGGCGCAGCCGGAAGACGACGGTCGTGACCGGGATCGGGAACCGCGTGTCGCCAAGGGCGTCATCGAGGCGGTACGAGTCGAGCACGCGCGGCCGCGAGACCACGAAGCCGACGCCGTCCTCGAGGTGCTGCGCGAGACCGTCGACGAGCGCGCGCGTCGAGGAGCCCCGCTCGGCGAGCAGGCTCTCGAGGAGTTCACGTCGCCCGGGCGGCTGCGATTCGACGAGCGTAGCGATCGCGTCGGCGGCCGAGATCGGCAACGCACCGACGGCGAACGCCTCGTCGGGATCGGCGAACCGCTCGGCGCGGGCCGCGACATCGACGACGTCGCTCGCCGTGCCGGAGAAGCGGGCTGCGATCCGCACGACGCCGGCGCCGCTCGCGTCGACGTCGATGCGAATCGGACTGCGGAACACGGAGTTCACGACGGCCGCCCCGAGCGGCGGATCGCCCGAGAACTTCCTCACGAACGGTCCGCGCGCCCACACCCCGATCGTCGCGCCCGACGGGACCGGCGGCCGTGCGTCGCGGTAGTCGTCGCGGCGGGCGATCGACCTCCCGCGGCCGTCGCAGAGCGCCAGCGCCGACGCGAGGAGGTCCTTCGACGTCGAGACGAGGAGGACGTCGCGGCGGCGCGCGAACCGGATCGGAGGCGATCCCCGGCGTCGCAGCACGAATCCCCCGCCCTCGACGGCGAGCCCCATCTCCGCGAGGCGCGCTTCGCCGAGGCGCCGAAGGATGTCCACCGCCTTCGCCCGGCCGCTGATCCGCGTCATCGCGAGACCGTCGTCACCTTTCAGCGCAAGGAGCACCTCGCCGCCCGCGAGGTCGCCCTCGAGCGACGGCGGATCGCCGCCGAGCGCCGGAAGTTCGGCGAGTTCGCGTTCCGCGGCGGCGAGACCGTCGATCGCGTCGCTCACCTCAGGCTCGGCGCGGAGCCTGGCGCCGGCCGGCCCGTCCCAGAGTCTCCTGAGGACGTCCGAATGCCGCAGCGCGCCCGCGTCGAGGCGGACGACCGCATCGACACCGTCCGGCACCCACTCGTCGAGGGGCCCCGCGTCCTTCTCGAACGGGTTCCACGGGAGCCACAGGAACGCCGCGACGAGCGCCGCCACGAGGCATCCCGCGATGACGATCAGAGAGGTGCGCGCGCGCCGGGTCATGGATGGATCGATTATTCACCAGCGGCGTGCCTGCGCGTGTACGCTCCCCGCCGCATGAGAGTCAGCGACCGCGTCCGCGCGATCTCCCCCTCCCTGACGCTCGCTCTCATCTCGAAGACGAAGGCTCTGAAGGCGGCCGGACGCGACATCGTCTCCTTCGGCGCGGGCGAGCCCGACTTCCCGACGCCGAAGAACGTGCGCGACGCCGCCGTGCGCGCCATGGAGGCCGGCCACACGAAGTACACCGAGGAGGCGGGCATCCTCGATCTGCGCCGCGCGATCGTGGCGCACTACCGGAACCGCTGGAACCTCGCGTACGAGCCGGGCGACGCCGTCGTCACCACAGGTGCCAAGCAGGCGATCTACAACGCGATCCAGGCGCTCGTCAACGCGGGCGACGAGGTGCTGATCCCACAGCCCTCCTGGCTCAGCTATCCGGAGATGGTGAAGTCGGCGAGCGGTGTGCCGGTCATCGTCCACTGCCCGGAGGAGCACGGCTTCAAGCTGCGCCCCGAGACGCTCGACGCCGCCTGCCGCGCGCACCCGAAGGCGCGCGTCGTCATCTTCAACGCGGTGTCGAACCCGACGGGCTGCGTCCACTCGCCCGAGGAGCAGCGCGCGATCGCGGAAGTGGCCGAGGCGCGCGACCTCACCGTGATCAGCGACGAGATCTACGAGCGCATGATCTACGGCGCGGCGCGCACCGCGCCGTTCGCGTCCACGCACCCCTCCGCGAAGGCGCGCACGATCTGCGTCTCCGGCGTGTCGAAGACGTTCTCGATGACGGGATGGCGCATCGGCTACGCCGTCGGGCCGAGCGACATCCTCGCCGCGATGAAGACGCTGCAGGGACAGTCCACGAGCAACACCTGCTCGATCGCGCAGCACGCGGCGCTCGAGGCGCTGACGGGCGACCAGACCGAGATCGAGAAGATGATCGCGGAGTTCGCGCGCCGCCGCGACCGCATGGTCGCTCTGCTGCGCGGCATCCCCGGCGTGACGCTCACCGTCCCCGAGGGCGCCTTCTACGCCTTCCCGCGCGTCGACAGCTACTACGGCGCGCGTCCGAACATCAAGTGCTCCATCTCGCTCGCGGAGTCGCTCCTCGAAGAGGCCGGCGTCGCGGTCGTGCCCGGCGCGCCCTTCGGCAGCGACGCGCACATCCGTCTCTCGTACGCCTGCTCGATGGCCGACATCGAGAAGGGCATGGCGCGCCTCGCGGAATTCTTCGCCGCCCTTCGCGGCTAGGCGCCGCGAGGGGCGTAGAACGACCGAAGGCCCCCAAGGCACGACAGCCCCGCGTCGTGCGACTCCAAGGTCAGCCGCGCCGCAGCACGTAGAGCGCGAAACCCAGCGTCTCCCGGCCCCAGCGCAGATACGCCGCGCGCCACGCGCGGATGCGGGCGAGGAAGGCGGTGGCGTCGGGGTCGTCCGGGTTGTCGGCGAAGAAGCGCTCGACGTGCGCCGCATAGCGGTTCTCGTACGCGTCGAAGTCGCTCGTCTCGGAGACGACCGACCGGACGACGTCGAAACCGGCGTCGCGCGCCGCGCGCAGGTTCCCGGTGTGATCGGTCAACTCGTCGCGCGTCGTGCCGAGGAACGCGAGGTAGCCGGAGTCGGGCTCACGCATCCAGTGTCCCTCGCCGACGATCGCGGTGCCGCCGGGGACGAGCATCCGGTGCAGTTCGCCGAGCGCCGGACGGAGACCGCCCAGCGCGTGCGTCGCGCCCGTGCAGAGGGCCGCGTCGAACGACGACGCCTCGAAGCGCGCGGGTTCGAAGCGCTCCTCGCGCAGATCGAGGCGATCCGGCGGCACGCGGCCCGCCGCCGACGCGCGGGCCGACGCGATCGCGTGCGGCCAGTCGTCGACCCCGACGCCGCTCGCGCCCGTGCGTTCGAGGATGCGGATGAGGAGTTCCGCGCGGCCGCATCCGACGTCGAGGACGCGCGACGCTGGGCCGATCTCGACGGCGTCCGCGATCCGCAGCGTCTCGTCGCGCGGCAGCGGATTCCAGAGCAGCATGCCCTCGTGCGCGATGGCGGAGAACCGTCGGGGGTCCGGTGCCGTGCCCATTTCCGTCGCCGCAATCTACGGGGAGATGGCCGAACCGGAGCGCGCGGCGAGGGCTATCCTGGGGCCGATGCACGCGGCGCTCGCCGAGACGCGCCACCGCCCGTGGCCGCTGCCCGCGCACCCGTGGGCGATGGCGATGTCGTGGCACGACCTGCTGTTCGCCCACTGGCGCGTGCCCGCGGCGACGCTGCGTCCGCTCGTCCCGTCGTCGCTCGCGATCGACGAGTTCGACGGCTCCGCGTGGATCGGCGTCGTCCCCTTCCGGATGACGGGCGTGCGTCTGCGCGGAACGCCCGCGCTGCCGGGACCGGGAGCTTTCGTCGAACTCAACGTGCGGACGTACGTCACGGACGGCGCGAAGCCGGGCGTCTGGTTCACGAGCCTCGACGCCGCGAGCCGTCTCGCCGTCCGCGCGGCGCGGACGTGGTTCCATCTCCCGTACTTCGACGCGGAGATGTCGTGCGCGACGGACGGCGACGACGTCGTCTACCGCTCGCGGCGCACGCACCGCGGCGCCGCCGCCGCGGAGTTGGTCGCGCGCTACGGTCCGTCGGGCGCGGAGTTCCGCGCGGCGCCGGGTTCGCTCGAGCACTGGCTGACCGAGCGCTACTGCCTCTACGCGGCGAAGGCGGACGGCACCGTCTTCCGCGGCGACATCCACCACGCGCCGTGGACGCTGCAGCCCGCGCACGCGTCGATCGGCGTGAACTCGATGGCCGCCGCCGCAGGCGTGGTGCTCCCGGACGAGGCGCCGCACCTCGTCTTCGCGCGCCGGCTCGACGTCGTCGCGTGGGCGCCGGAACGGGCGGGCGGTTGAATCCGTCCGCGATCGCAGCCGATGAGTTAGGAATTCGCGCTCTTCAGTCCCACCCCGGAGATCCCATGAGCCCGTCACGCCGTCTCCGCAGCGTCTGCGTCCTCGCCACGCTCTTCGTACTCGCCGCGAGTCTCCTCGCGTTCGGGTCCCTCGCCCGGGCCGAGGATCCCCCGGCGAAAGCGGGCGGCATTCCGGCCGACACCGAGGTGAAGACGACCGCCTCGGGACTCCGGTACTCCGTGCTCGTCGCGGGCGCCGAGGGCAAGCACCCGAAGCGCGGCGAGAAGGTGAAGGTCCACTACACGGGCTGGCTCACCGACGGCACCAAGTTCGACGGTTCGCGCGACCGCGGCGCCCCCGCCGAATTCACGGTCGGTCAGCTCGTCGAGGGATGGAACGAGGCGCTCTGCCTCATGACGAAGGGCGCGCGCTGGAAGCTGACGATCCCCTCGAAGCTCGGCTACGGCGACCGCGGCTCGCCGCCGCGGATCCCCGCGAACGCCACGCTCGTGTTCGAACTCGAGCTCGTCGACTTCCAGAGCCTTCCGGACTTCCGCGCTTGCGACGCGGCGGCGCAGAAGAAGACCGAGTCGGGCCTCAAGTACGAGGTGATCGCGGAGGGTTCGGGTGAGGCGCCCGGCGCCGACGACGCCATCGAGTTCAAGTACGCGCTCTGGACGCAGATGGGCGAGCTCCTCGACTGCTCGGAGCGTTCCGGCGGGACGATCAAGCTGCGGCGCGCCGATCTCCCGTTTCCGTTCATGAAGGAAGGCGTGGCGCTCCTCAAGCCGGGCACCCGCATCCGCTTCGAGGTGCCGCCCGAGCTCTGCTTCGGCGCGGAGTCGAAGGGGCCGCAGCTCCCCGCGAACTCGGTGACGGTCTGGGAGATGGAGCTCGTCCGCAGCATCAAGCCGCTTTCGGCGCCCGCGTTCGCCCTTCCCGACGACACGAAGCTCACGAAGACCGCGTCGGGCCTGAAGTACGAGGTCATCGAGGCGGGCGAGGGCGCCTCGCCGAAGATGGGCGCCCGCGTGAAGGTCCACTACGCCGGATGGCTCACCGACGGCACGCTCTTCGACTCGTCGTACGGCCGCGGCGAGGAGATGGAACTGCGTCTCGGCCAGGTCATCCGCGGGTGGAACGAGGGCCTCCAGCTCATGAAGACGGGCTCGACCTGGCGCTTCGTCATCCCGCCCGAGCTCGCGTACGGACCGACCGGCGCGGGCGGGAAGATCGGCCCGAACGCGACGCTGGTGTTCGTGATCAAGCTGGTCAAGGTCCTCGACTGAGGACGAGTTCGGGGACGGTCCTGACTTTCAGGCTCGAAAGTATCGAAAGTCCGAAAGTCAGGTCCGTCCCCGGATAGGTCGGCCTCAGTACCTGAGCGACGTCCCGGACTTCGCCATGCGGACGGTCACCGCGCGGCGGTCCGCGCCGAGCGAGATCGCGATCCGCACGGAGTTCGGACCTTCTGCATAGGCGCCGAGGTCGAGTCCCTTCGCGGCGAAGCTCATCAGCCCCGAACGGAAGTCGAGCTTCGCCGACGTGACGCCGTTCGTCGGCTTCGCGAGCAGGAAGGCACTGCCGCTGCGGCGGAACGCCGACGCCGGGAGCGTGACGTCGAAGCCGTCGCCGAACTCGAGCCGCACGGTGAACGGCAGCGTCGGCGCCGAGTCGTCGAGCGTGAACGCCGTCACCACGGAGAGGGCGTCCTTCCCCGGTCCCGCGAGCTTCGCCTTCGCCCGCACGAGCGTGCAGAGGGGTGAGAGGAGTTCGCCGCCGCGCCGCAGATCGAACGCGCCGCGGTCCAGCACCGGCGTGCCGGAGAGCGTCGCCGCCGTGTTGGCGAAGGAGAGTGCCAGCGGCCCCTCCGGATCGACGTTCGCGCCGAGGTCGCCGACGTACGCGAGCTTGAACTTCGCGCGCGACGAGCCGAACTTGCTCGGAGTCACGGTGAAGGTGAAGCCCTGCGCGGCGAGCTGGAACGACGTCTTCACCGGAGTCAGCCCGGCCGTCATCACCTGGAGGCCGCCGGCGTCGAGCGTCGTCGCCGTCCCGAACGCGGGCGCGATCGCGCCCGTGTCGAGGATGCCGGAGACGAGGAGCCGCGACTTCGACGGCGACTTCGCGTTCGCCTTCGCCGAGGCCTTGAACGGGAGCAGGTAACCGTCCACCGACACGGCGGGAGTCGGAGCGTCGAGTTCCTGGATCCTCGGGCCCCCGGGACGCCCCGCCGGCGCCGCCTGCACGAACTCGGCCCGGAAGTCCTGCGCGACGACCGCCGCGAACGCGTCGGTCACGGTGATGTGGTCGCCGTACGGATTGCGCGCCGGCGTGAACGTGTAGATCAGCTCGAACTGGCCGGTCCCGGCGTTCTTCGCGAGGAGCCGGAACTCAGAGAAACCGCGGTCGCCCTCAGGGTTGAAGTCGTCGTTCGCGCGCAGCGAGAAGCCGTCCACGCTGACGGGCGCCGTCGTCCGCCATTCGACGAAGTGGATGAACCCCTGCGCCTGGTCGTCGCGGAAGAGCGTTGCCCCGGACTCAACGGAACTCTGCGTCGCGCCGAAGATGTCGCGGCTGGAACTGCCGCCGATCGTTCCGCTGTCCGCCGTGACGACGACGCCCTGCCGGACGTCCCACGCGTCGCGATCCGTCCCCTCGGCGAGCGCCGTGGACGCGGTCCCCGCGATCGCCGTGAGCAGCGCGACTAGGCGACTGAGACGACGTCCACCCCGAGACGCGTCGATCGGTTTCTTCATGTCGCAAAGGCTGCCACGGAGCCCAGATCCCGAGGCCAGGAATGTGCCTGACCCCCTCGATCGGCGAGGGCGCGCGCTGCGGGGGAAGCGGTCGCGTCGGCGCGGCCATTGACAAGATGACCTGTCATGACTATCTTCTGGTCATGTCAAACGTGCGCATCGCCGATCTCAAGGCCAACCTCAGCCGGCACCTCCGCGCTGTCCGGAGCGGAGAGACGATCACGGTTCTCGACCGGGACACGCCGGTCGCGCGCATCGTGCCGATCGAGTCGACGTCGAACGG
>JANNHP010000460.1:0-1552 GCA_031404455.1 Planctomycetia bacterium
CGGAAGGCGGGCCGCCTCCAACTCCTCGGGCGCCGCGACGCGCAGCGCGCTGCGCTCGAGGAAGCGAACGCCCTCGCCGACGCGGACGGCGACGCGGCGCTGCGCGCGCGGACGCTGCGCTGTCTCGGCGGCCTCTACTGCCAGCTCTCCCGCAACGACGAGGCGCGTGCGGCCCTCGACGAGGCGCTCGAGATAGCCCGCGCGGCCGGGGACCAGAAGGGAGAGGCCACCGCCATCGGTCTCCTGGGGATGGTCTTCGGCGCCCTCGGCCGCCTCCGGGAGGCGCGGGAGCACTACGAGCGGCACCTCGCGTTTGCGCGCGAGATCGGGGACGTCGATGCACAGGCGGCGGCCACGATCAACCTGGGGTCTGTGATGAGGGCGCTCGGGCGGCTTGCGGAGGCAGGAGAGCACCAGGAGCGCGGAATCGTCCTCGCGCGTCAGTGCGGGAACCAAGTCTGGGAGGGGAACGCCACGGGGAATCTGGGAAACGTCTTGCACGCCCTCGGTCGCTTCGCCGAGGCGCGATTGCACTTCGAGCGGCGAATTGCCCACGCGCAGGAGATAGGGGACCGGCAGGGCGAGGCCACCAGCACCGGGAACCTGGGCGGCGTCTTCTGGAGCCTTGGCCGCCTCGGGGAGGCGCGGGAGCACCACGAACGGAACATCGCGCTCGCCCGGGAGATCGGGGACCGGGAGGGCGAGGCCCACGCCACGGGGAACCTGGGCGTCGTCGTCCGGAACCTCGGCCGCCTCGGGGAGGCGCGGGAGCACTACGAGCGGCTCCTGGCGGTCACTCGGGACATCGGGAGCCGCTTGAAGGAGAGCTTCGCGCTCCATTGTCTCGCGGACCTCTGCGCGGAGGAAGGCGACGCCGCCGCAGCGGAGCGCCGCTTCGCGGAAGCGCTCGCTCGGCGCCGGGAGCTCGGCAATCGCAACGGCGAGGCGGAGACGCTCGTCGCCGGCGGGGCGCACCTTGCGCGGCAGGGCCGGAAGGCCGAGGCCTGCGCCAACCTCGACGCGGGGCTCGCGCTCGCCCGCGAACTCGCCCTGCCCGGCGTCGAACTCCTCGCGACGGCGCAACTCGCGACGCTGCCCGGCGGGCCGGCGCGAGACCGTCCGCAGGACGGTCTCGTACCATGGTCGCGGGCACTACGGGATCGTCCTGCGGACGATCCCGCGCGACCCGCCGACATGGTCGCTGCGGCGCTCGCGGCGCTGGCGGCGCACGAAGGCCACGCCCAGTTGCAAGCGGCGATGGAGGCCCGCTTCCTCCTCTCGCAGGCGACCCGCGACCCGGCCCACCTCGCAGAGGCCAAGCGCCTGCTCGATTTCATCGTCGAGCATGCGCCGGCCGACTGCCGCGAGTCGATGCTCGCGAACGTCCGCCTCCACCGGGAGATCGCCGTCGCGGCGAGGGAGCAAGGGCTTCCCCTCGCCGCGGACTCTTCGCGCGGCGGCGACGAACGATCGGCCGGCTCAGCCGACGCTTGACGCCGGACGGGAACTACTGGCGGAGCCAGACGAACGATCCGTAGGGCGTGTCCGACGT
>JANNHP010000461.1:0-2593 GCA_031404455.1 Planctomycetia bacterium
AATCGCTGCGCGTCGAAACGCGCAACACGCGCCGCCGAAGACGCCGACCCCGCGCCGCTCCCTGTGCGTATGCGTCGCTCCACCGCTTCACGCGCGAGCGCCGCGTAAGTTGACGGCGATGACCCATGGGTCGCCCCTACAGAGACAACGCACGGCTAGATTGCCGACGACGATGAAACCCCTCCTCCTCCTCGACGTCGTCGGGCTGTCGCCCGCTCTCCTGCGGCACGCGCCGCGCCTCCAGGCGATCGCGAAGCAGGGCTTCGCGTCGCCGATGACGCCGGTGCTGCCCGCGGTGACGTGCCCCGCGCAGGCGTCGATGCTCACGGGGCTCGCGCCGTCCGGGCACGGCGTCGTCGCGAACGGCTGGTACGACCGCGACCGCGCGGAGGTCGCGTTCTGGAAGCAGTCTGCGCACCTCGTCACGGGCGAGCGCGTCTGGGACGCGGCGAAGAGGCGCGACCCGTCGTTCACGAGCGCGAACGTCTGCTGGTGGTTCGCGATGTACGGATCGACGGACTTCACGGTGACGCCGCGGCCCGCGTATCCCGCCGACGGCAGGAAGATCCCCGACTGCTGGACGCATCCCGCGGACCTGCGTGATCGCCTGCAGGCGGAACTCGGCCCGTTCCCGCTCTTCCACTTCTGGGGCCCGAAGGCGGACATCACCTCGACGCGGTGGATCGCCGAGGCGGCGAAGCGCGTGCTCGCGTGGCACGCGCCGACGCTGACGTGCGTCTACCTCCCCCACCTCGACTACGCGCTGCAGAAGGTCGGACCGGCGCACGCGTCGATTCCCGCGGAGGTCGCGGCCGTCGACGCGATCGCCGGAGATCTCGCGGATGCGTTCCGCGCGAAGGGCTACGGCGTCGTCGCGCTGTCGGAGTACGGGATCGCGCCGGTGACGAACGCCGCGTTCCCGAACCGTGTCCTGCGCGACGCGGGGCTCGTCGCGTTCCGGCGCGACGCCGCGGGCGAGACGCTGGACCACGGCGCGTCGCGCGCGTTCGCGGTGCCGGACCACCAGGTCGCGCACGTCTACTGCCGGTCGCCGCAGGACACCGACGCCGCGTCCGCGGCGCTCTCGGGCTCGTCCGGGGTCGCCGCGGTCCTGCGCGGTCCCGAGCGCGCCGCCGCGGGGCTCGACCATCCGCGGTCAGGCGAGATCGTGCTCCTCTCGAAGCCGGACCGTTGGTTCGCGCACGACTGGTGGACGCGCGACGCCGACGCGCCCGACTATCAGCGCACCGTCGACATCCACCGGAAGCCCGGCTACGACCCGCGCGAACTGTTCATGACGTCGCCGCTGCGCGCCGCCCGGAAGCTTGCCGCGCGCAAGCTCGGCTTCCGCGCACTGCTCGACGTCATCCCGCTCGACACGTCGCTCGTGCGCGGATCGCACGGACTTCTCCCGGCGTCGCCCGACGCCGGGCCGCTGCTCCTCTCCGACGACGCGCGCTTCGCGCCGGAGCGGCCGTCGCAACTCGGCGTGAAGGACTACCTGCTGTGCCGGTTGTTCGAGTGACGGGGGGACGCTCTCAAGTATCAAGAAACTCCCCACTGCCGGAGGCACCGACTCGTTCGTGAGCCCGGAGTTTCTTGATACTTGAGAGCGTCCCCGGCTCCCCCCGCAGCCCGCGCCGTCAGACGCTGACGGGAACCGGGATCGGCTTGCGCCCGGCGAAACCCTCGGTCTCGGTGTGGAAGAACTCCACCCGTTCCTCGCCGAGTCGCCAGCAGAGGAGCACGCGCTCGCCGTCGAGGTCCGCCGGGAAGTCGATGAGGCCGGTCGCGGCGTCCTTCATCTCGACGCCTAGGTCCACGAGCTCCGCGACGCAAGCGTCGCGCTGCGCGGTCACGACGACCATCTCGCGCATCGCGTCGTTGAGCGCCACCTGCGACGCGTCGGGCACGCGCTTCTTCTTCTGGTACTCGGCCGCGAGCTCGGCGAGCCGCGACTGGTTGACGACGATGTCCGTGACGATCTGCCGGACGAGCGGCAGCGCCGCGTTCGCCTGGTACGCAGAGAAGAGCTTCTCGGTCATGGCGAGGGCGGATCGTAGAGGGCACGTTCGCCGAACGACAAGTAACGAGTTACGACGAAGTCCCGAATGCGGGTCCGGCTGCTCGTCACGGGGTTCGAGCCGTTCGGAGGCTGGAGCGTGAATCCGTCCGAGCGGATCGTGCGCCGGATCGCGTCCGCGGCTTCGCCCGCGATCGTGGTCCGACGCGAGTCCTGACGGTCAGCGCCCGGCAGGCTGCGCGGGACCGGGAGTCGTGATCGGCGCGGGCAGGTCGGCCTCGCCGAAGTAGGGGTGCCTGATCAGCTCCATCTTCAGGTCGCGCTGCTCCTGGTACTGCGACGTGCGCGGGGCGCCCGCGGCGGGACCGTCGCCCGTCGGCTGCCCCGACGGCGAGTCGTTCGGCTGCCCGGGCGTGCCGGGGTCCCCGGAACCGGGGTCGACGTCGCCGCCGCCCGGCTCGCCGCCGCTGCCGTCGCCCGGGACTCCCGGGGGACCGGACGACACGATCTCGGAGTCCGTCTGCAGGTTGTGGATCTTCTCGAGGTCGAGCGACGCCATGACGCGCAGGT
>JANNHP010000462.1:0-7899 GCA_031404455.1 Planctomycetia bacterium
ACGGGGCGGCCCGTGAAGTCGTCTTCGACCCTGCCGCGAACGCGAACGGTCGAGTCGACGAGCGCCGACTTCGTCGCGGCCGGTGTCCCGATCGGCCCGACGACGTCCCGGAGCCAGACGGAGTCGTCGACCGCATCGCCGGATCCGGAGACCACGCCGACGCACCCGCCTACTAGACAGCAGACCGCGCACGCGACGGCGAGGAGCACCGAACACTGGGCACGGCCGGCCGATTGGCGCTTCGCAGATTCGCTGACGCTTCTCGGCCTCACTGTCACGTCCGCGTGGAGCCCGCCGCCTCGGCGGGCTCCACGCGGACGGCGCAGTACTTGAACTCCGGGATCTTCCCCTTCGGGTCGAGCGCGTCGTTCGTGAGGAGGTTCGCCGAGGCCTCGCGGAAGCAGAACGGGATGAACACGCCGCCGATCTGCATCTTGCGGCTCGCGCGGGCCTTCACGCGGATCGAGTTGCGGCGGGTCGAGAGGCGCACCATGGAGTCATGGGCGATGCCGAGGCGCGCGAGGTCGTCGGGATGGAGTTCGCAGAAGGCCTCGGGCTCGATCGCGTCGAGGACCTTCGCGCGGCGCGTCATCGAACCGGTGTGCCAGTGCTGGAGCACGCGGCCGGTGTTGAGGATGAGCGGGTAGTCGGCGTCCGGCAGTTCCGCGGCGGGCAGCACCTCGGCGGGCGAGAACTTCGCGCGCCCGGACTTCGTCGGGAAACCGTCGCCGAAGAGGACGACCGTTCCCTCGCTGTTCTCGGGATCGGGGCACGGCCAGAGCTTCCCCGCGCCTCCGAGATGGCGGTAGCGCAGGCCCGTGTAGCTCGCGGTCAGTTCCGCGAACTCGACGAACACCTCCTCGATGTCGGCGTACTCCTGCGGGTAGCCCATCCGCGTCATCACGTCGCAGAGGATCTCCCAGTCGAGGCGCGCGTCGCCGGGCGGCTTCAGCGCCGTGCGGCCGAGTTGCACGCGGCGGTCGGTGTTCGTGTAGGTGCCGACCTTCTCGAAGTAGCTCGATGCGGGCAGCACGACGTCGGCGACCTCGGCCGTCTCGGTGAGGAAGATGTCCTGCACGACGAGGAAGTCGAGTCCGCAGAAAGCGTCGCGGACGCGCTCCACGTTCGGGTCCGAGAGGAACGGGTTCTCGCCCATGACGTACATGCCGCGGATGTCGCCCTTCTCGATGCCGTGCGAGATCTCGACGACCGTCTTGCCGCGGTTCGGGTCGAGCTGGACCCCCCACGCCTTCTGGTACTTCTCGCGGTTCGCCGGGTCGTCCACGGGCGCGTAGTCCGGGAACATCATGGGGATGAGCCCCGCGTCGGATGCGCCCTGCACGTTGTTCTGGCCGCGGAGAGGGTGGAGTCCGGTGCCCGGACGTCCGCAGTTGCCGGTGAGGAGGCAGAGCGAGATGAGGCTCCGCGCGTTGTCCGTGCCGTGGACGTGCTGCGAGATGCCCATGCCCCAGAACACCAGCATCGCCTTCGCGTTGCCGATCGTGCGCGCGATGCTCCGGATGCGCTCGGGCTCGATGCCGCAGAACTTCGACGCGACCTCGGGCGGGTAGCGCTTCACCACGTCGCGGAGCGCCTCGAAGTTCTCCGTGAACTTCGCGAGGTACGCGCGGTCCTCGAGGCCCTCCTCGAGGATCACGTGCATGAGGCCGTTGTAGAAGCTGACGTCCGAGCCGGGCTCGATCTGCACGTACTCGTAGGCGTGGTCGGCGATGTCGGGGCGGCGCACGTCCACGACGATGAGCTTCGTCCCCTTCTTCGCGGCCTCCTTGAAGAAGCTCGCGGCGACGGGATGATTCGACGTCGTGTTCGTGCCGGTCAGGAGCGCGACGTCGCTGTTCTCGATGTCGCGGTAGATCGTCGTCACCGCGCCCGAGCCGATGCACTCGAGGAGCGCCGCGACGCTCGAGGCGTGGCAGAGTCGCGTGCAGTGGTCCACGTTGTTCGTGCCGAAGGCGGCGCGCACCATCTTCTGGAAGAGGTACGCCTCCTCGTTGCTGCACTTGGCGCTTCCGAACCCGGCGAGGGCGCCCGAGCCGCGCGTGTCGCGGATCTCGCGCAGTCGCCGCGCCACGAGATCGAGCGCCTCGTCCCACGTCGCTTCGCGGAAGTGCTCCAGCGACTTCGCGTAGTCGTAGTAGAGCTCCTTGTGTCGCGTGCCGTCGTCGCCGCGCAGCATGTCGTTCGAGAGCGGCCACTTCGGATACGACGACTCCTTGCGGATGAGCGGCTTCGTCAGCCGGTGCGGGTGCGTCGCGTAGTCGAAGCCGTAGCGGCCCTTCACGCAGAGACGGCCGTCGTTGCCCGACGGCTCGCGGCCCTCGGACATGACGACGCGGTTCGCGGCCTCGTCGACGCGGAGGTTGACGGCGCAGCCCACGCCGCAGTACGGGCACACGGACTCGACGGTCTTCAGCAGGTTGCGAGGACGCAGCGGGAGCGTGATCTTCTTGTGGACGAGCGCCCCGGTCGGGCACGCGGCCGCGCACTCGCCGCACTCGACGCACGTGGAGGCGCCCATGGCATTGTCGAGGTCGAAGCTGATCTTCGTCTCGTAGCCCTTGCCGCTCCGTCCGATGACGTCGTTCGACTGGACGTCGTCGCACGCGCGGATGCAGCGGTCGCAGAGGATGCAGGCTTGGTGGTCCACGGCGATGACGTGCGACGAGTCGTCGGTCGCCCGCGAGTTGCCGCGCGACCAGCGCTCCGGCTTCGCGTCGAACTTGCGCGACAGCGCGAAGAGGGCGTCGTCGCCGAGCGCCTCCTCGCGCACGCTCTTGGGCCGCTGGTCCGCCATGAGCAGTTCCGTCAGCACCTTGCGGTTGCGCACCACGGTCGGCGACGAGGTCTTGACCTTCATCCCGTTCTCGCAGGGCCGCACACACGAGGCCTGCAGCGTCCGCGCGCCCTCGACCTCGACCACGCACATGCGGCAGACGCCGACGGGCGTGAGACGCTGGTCGTGGCAGAGAACGGGGATCTCGATCCCGAGCGTCCTCGACGCGTCCCACACGCTCGTGCCCTCGGGAACCGAGATCGTTCGGCCGTCGATCGTGAGCGTGACGGTCTTCACGCTCGTCACGGGCTCGATCGTCGCTGTCATGCGGACACTCCTGTCGGAACCAGGTCGTCGAGCCCGAGCGCGCGGATCCGCGCGGCGGGCACGTCGCCGCCGTCCGTCCAGCCCTGGGCTCGGTAGTAGTCGACGATCATACGATCGAGCTCGTCCCGAGAGAGACGGAACCTCTCGCCGGCGCCCCCGAGAGGCTCGTCGAGGAAGCGGTCGGGGAGCGTGTCCTCGGCCCGCGTCCAGCCCTCGCGGACGTTGAAGAGCTTCTTCGCCGTGACGATGCGCTCGCCGATCAGGTGGAGTTCGGCGGCCGTGACGTTCCAGCCGGTCACCGCCGACAGCATGTCGGCGCCCTCGGCGAGGAGGTCCCCGAACGCTCCGCGCAGGAACTTGCAGACGATGAGGCTGTCGAGGACGGCGGACCGCACTTCCGACTCGGCCGCGGCAGGGCCCTTCGTCGGACCGGCGTCGAGGCGGTCCGCGCCGGGACGGAAGTCCTCCTCGTACGCGCCGCTCCGGTTGTGGTCCGCGCCGCGCGACGAAACCGCGAGCCCGAGCGCCATCGCCTTCAGCGCGCGCGGTTCGTAGCCCGGCATCTCGAGCCCTTTCACGTGGGCGGCGATGCGAGGCGCGTCGCCGCCGATGCGCTCCGCCGCGGCGCGAGACCCGTCCGCGAGGAGCGCCCCGAGGCCGCGGCGCGCGGCGATGTCGTCGAGCAGGCGCAGGAGACCCGCCGCATCGCCGAACCGCGGCGCGCCATCGAGCCAACCGCGCTCGCCGCACTCCATCGCGAACGCGATCGTGCCGCCGGCGGAAATGACGTCGAGGCCGAGTTCGTCGCACTTCGACGACGCCGCGAGCACCGCCTCTCGGTCTGCGATCCCGCACAACGGCCCGAGCGCAAACAGTCCCTCATACTCCAAACGGACGGGCCTCCCGTCCGTTTGTGTGAAGACGTGCTCGCAGCCGATCGTGCACGACGCGCAGAACTTCCGCACCGTCGGCAGTGCGTGCATCGCCTCGCCCGAGATGCGCTCCGCGCCCTCGAAGCTCCCCGCCTGGAAGTTGCGCGTGGGCAGCGCCGAGAGCCGGTTGAAGACGAGGAGGTTCGCGACGGTGCCGAGGTCGCGGTACTTCGCCGTCCCGGGACCGAGCGAACGCGCGGAGAGATCCTTCGCGAGTGCCATGACGCGGTCCGGATCGGCGACCCTGACGCCGCGGGTCCCGCGCACCGCGATGCCCTTCAGCTTCTTCGATCCGAAGACCGCGCCGAGACCGCCGCGCCCCGCGTGGCGGTTGTCGCCCGACGCGGTCGCGAACCGCACGAGGCGCTCCCCCGCCGGGCCGATGCCGAAGAAGCGGAACGCGTCGCCGAGGCGTTCGCGCACGCGCGTCTCGGCGTCCGCGGACGAGAGACCGACGAGTTCCGCCGCGCTCTCGACCCGGGCGTCGCCGTCGTCGATGACGAGCAGCGACCACTCGGCGCACGCCCCGACGACGACGAGGGCGTCCATCCCCGCGCGCTTCAGTTCGATGGCGAACCGGTCGGAGGCGAGCGCGTCGCAGATGCGGTTCGTCAGCGGCGACTTGGCGACGACGGCGAACTTCGCGCTCGTCGTCAGCGGCGTGCCGACGAGCGGGGAGAGCGCAATGACGAGCGCCGCCTCGGGCGCGAACGGGTCGACCCCGGCCGGCGACTCGCGGGAGACGAGCCATGTGCCGAGCCCCGAGCCGCCCACGAACCGGCGCAGGACCTCGTCCGCGAGCGGCCTGAACGCGAACCGCGCCGAGCCGAGGTCGGTGTGGAGGAAGCGCCCGAGGTAGCCGCCGGGTGGCACGGACGGAGACTACTGGGTGAGGAGCGGCGCGCGCAGCGCGCGTCGACGAACGGGCGTGGTCCGGACGAAGGAAGGAGCCCGACTCGCCAGAGGCGAGTTGGGCAATGCCCCGGGTCCGGTAACGACTTCGAGCAGGGTGAGGAGCGGCGCCTGCGGCGCCTCGACGAACGGGCACGGTCCGGACGGAGGACGGGTCGTGACTCGCCAGTGGCGTGTCTCGAAGTGCCCAGGAGCGCCTCGCTCGACGGGTCCCCTGCCGAAGTCGTCCGGACGAGGAGAGGACCGACATACGGTGCCATCAGGAGCGAGTCGTCCGGCAGGCGAAGCATCGGAGTGGCACCGACGGCGGACCCGACGACTCGTTCCTGGAACCGTGTATCGTTCCGCGGCTCGCGCGACCAGAGCACGGTTTGGACGGCGGCGAGTCCGAAGATGTTGATGAACCCCGGCGGAAACGCCGAGGAGCGGATCGACCATCCCTGTCAGAAACCGGCGTCGCTGTACGTCCGCCCTATCGAGAACCACCTCGAGCAGGGCGACTGCTTCTACGAACCGTTCGCGGGCAGCGGCACGGGCATCATCGCGGCCGAGCAGACGGGACGCCGCTGCCTCGCGGTCGAGATGGACCCGAAGTACTGCGACGTGATCGTCGCGCGCTTCGAGAAGTTCAGCGGCCAGAAGGCCGAGCGGGTGGGAGCGTGATGCGGTTCGCGACCCACCACGTCACGTCGTCAGATGCGCGCGCCCTTCGAGGCGTTGCAGTGCTGGCAGAGGAGTTGGAGGTTGCGGACCGTCGTCGCGCCACCCCGAGCGACCGGGATGATGTGGTCGAACTCCAGATTCTCCTTCGTCGCGCACTCGACGCACTGACCCTCGTCGCGACGCCAAACCTGGGAACGTACTGCTTCCGGAATCGGCGATCGAGTGGTGCGCTCGAACGGGAGTGGGGCGGGCACCGTGTCCAGCTCGACGTGCGGGTACACGCCGTGAGCTCTCTGGAATGCCGCCCACCGGTCCTCCGAGATCCCGTCAGGGCGGCAATCGATGCGCCGCCCAGTGACACGTTCGTACTGCGCCACGAGTGCAACAAACTCCCGCCATCGCTCGCCGACATCCGCGGACTCGGCCGTCGTTGCAGGCGCCCGCGACCTCTGGTTGCAGTGTGCGCAGACGCATTGCGCCGATCGGCCGTTGGGGCTCACGTCGATCACGCGCATGCGGAACTCATGGCACGTCATGCACGGCTGGACCATGAACCGCTCGCGAACGAGGGCCGTCAGCTCCACCACACGTGCAGCGATCTGTGCCTCGAGCGCAGACCGGCGGCGCCAGTGGCGCACAATCAAGGCGATTGGCACCGCGATGGTTGCGACCAAGAGCGAAGGGCAGAGAACGCCGTAGTCCATCGTCGTTTCCGGTCTCCTAGGTGGACTGATCGGCACCCGGCGCATCGGAACAAGAGGCCGCGACCGAAGCAACGAGGGAACGCCACATGAGGCGGATCTTCGTCTGCTCGCCTTTCCGCGGCGACGTCGAGCACAACCTCGTGCGCGCCGAGGCCGCGTGCCGTCTTGTCCTCGACCACGGGCACGCGCCCTTCGCGCCGCACGTCCTCTACCCGCGCATCCTCGATGACTCCGATCCGGAGCAACGCGCCGCGGGCATCCGCGCCGGTCTCGCGTGGCTCGCGGTCTGCGACGAGCTCTGGGCGTTCGGCGATCCGACGAACGGGATGCGCCAGGAGATCGCGGCGGCGAAGGAACTGCGCATCGAGGTCCGGCGGCTGCCGTGACGCCGCCCGCCTCTTCCTCCGCCCCGAAGCTCGTCCTCGCCGAGCCCCTCGTCGACGCGCGCTCCGTTGCCGCCGCGCTCGGCGTCGACGTCAGCACGATCTACCGCCTGGCCGGCGCCCCGAACGGTCTCCCCGTCGTCGAGATCGCCCCGCGCGTCCGACGCTTCCGCCCCGAGGACGTGCGGGCCTTCCTCGCCGCCCGAACGAAGAGTCCGACGATGGCCGTGGAAGCAAGGCAATTGCTCGCTTCCATAGCTTCTTCCCCGGTCGAACTTCCTCCACTTCCCCGCGCGACAGAGCGTCCATCGCGACCTGCCCGCGGCGGCCTTTCCCGATGCGCGGGAGGAGGCATCTGATGGCTCGGAAACTCGGCAAGAGGCACCGGCGGTTCGGGAGGATCTACTCCCGGAAGTGGGCGTCCGGCCGCGTGAACTGGTACGTCGTCTGGTACGACCGCGCGCAGAAGCGCCGGGTCACGCGGGCGATGGGGGACAACCGCGAGGACGCGGTCACGTTCCTGAACGAGTTGGAGCGGCGCATCCGGCTGAAGCTCCCGGCCACAGTCCCGACGCAGGCGGAGCTGATGTCCGTCCCGAGGGGCACCGAGTCCGCCCCGGCCGCGACGCCGAGCTTCATCGAGTACGCGACGAAGCTCCTCGAGGAACGCCTCGCGGGGTCCCTCGCGAAGGCGACGGTCACGCTCTACCGCTGCAACCTCGCCGCGCTCACCGGGTTCTTCGGGCCCTCGACGCGCACGGTCGAGATCGCCGGGAAGAAGGTCGAGGAGACGGTGCCCGGTGCCGCGCTCGACGCCATCACGCCCGGCGAGTTCCAGAAGTACCGGGTCTGGCGTCGGGCAGCGCGGAGGAGTCCGCAGGGGGCGAAGACGAAGCCCCTCTCCGAGGCGACCCTGAACCGCGACCACGGATTCGCGGCGACGGTGCTCCACCACGCCGTCGCCGACGGCCTCCTCGTCCAGAGCCCGCTGCGGGGTCTCAAGAAGCTCCGCGAGCCGCGGAAGCCCCGGCGCTACCTGACGAAGCGGGAGCTCGGGCTCCTCATCGAGAAGGCCCCGAAGCGGTTCAAGGCGCTCCTCCTCGCCGCGATCTTCACCGGGGCGAGGAAGGGCGAGCTCGTCCGGCTGACCTGGGCCGACGTCGACTTCGAACGCGGCAAGGTCT
>JANNHP010000463.1:0-5722 GCA_031404455.1 Planctomycetia bacterium
GTCGTGAAGTGCGCCGACGTCGCGTCCGGGTCGAAGCCGATCAGCTTCGTCAGCGCGCGCAGCGTGTGCCGCTCGATCTCGTTCGCCGCGGGCGAGTGCGACCACACGGCCATCTGCGGGTTGACGACCGCCGCGAGCGACTCAGCGGCGACCGCCGCGGGCACGACGCTCGGGTTGAAGAGCCCGAAGTACCGCGGGTGCGTGACGTGGACGTTCCAGCGGCGCAGCATCGACGCGACGTCCCCGAGCACGTCGCCCGCGTCCCGCGGCGCGACGAAGTCGTACGTCGCGAGGTGTTTTCGGATCTCGGGAGACGACGCGCGCTGCGACACCGGCGCGTCGCGGATCGTCGATTCGAAGTCGGCGGCCTCGCGGGCGACGCGGGTCAGGAGGTCCGCGGCGGTCGGCTCGGTCATCGGCGTACGCTAGCCGACGCATCGGGTCCGCTACACTCGCGCACGGAGGGATCACATGACGCTCGACGAGTTCGTCTCCCAGGGCTGGAAGGACCACGCGACCGACGCGGCGGGCGTCTTCGCGCGACTGCCGGAAGGCGTCGGTCTCATCACCGAGGCGAAGCAACTGCCCGCGCTCGCGGCTCTCACCGTCCACGTCGCGGGCGAGCACCTCGGGCGGTGGAACGAGGGAATCGCCCTGCTGGAGCGCCTCGAGAAACTGCCCGTGTTCGATGCGGCGACCGCCGCGGGTCAGCTCGTCATGAGATCGAAAGCCGTGCTCCACCATTGCGCAGGAGACCGCGACGCGGAGGCGCGGGCGTTCGCCGCGGGGCGGAGCGGCGGAGACATCCCCGAGGCGTCGGACCGTATCCGCGTGCTCGCCGTGGCCGCGTCGGCGCTCGCCTATCAGAAGCGTCTGGACGAGGCGCGCGCGGACTTCGAGGAGTGCGTGAAGCTCGCGGCGTACGGTCCGAAGGCGACGGACCCGGCCGCGCGCGCGCTCGCCGTCACCGCGCACAACATCGCCGTCGAGTTCGAGAACCGCGCGGAGCTCACCAAGGACGAGCGGGCGCTGATGATCCGCGCGGCGTACGTGTCGCGGGACTTCTGGAAGATCGCGGGCGGATGGACGGAGGCGGAGCGCGCGGAGTACCGACTCGCGATGTCGCACATCAAGGCCGGCGACGCCGCGGCGGCGGTGCGTCACGCGACGCAGTGCCGCAAGATCGTCGAGGAGAACGGCTCGGACGCCGGGGAGCTGGCGTTCGCCCGCGAGGCGCTGTCGCGCGCGAAGCTGGCGGGCGGCGATCTCGCCGGCGCGCGGTACGAGCGCGACGCGATGGCCGCGGTCGTTCCGACGATCGCGGACGAGGGCTTCCGATCGTCCGTGGCGGAGGAACTGACGAAGCTCGACTCGGCGCTCGCTGCGACGGCCTGAACGCGGCCGTGTCCCCGCGGAGTCGGGGCGAGCCGCGAGCGGGGGACGGACGGCGCCGGCGCAACGATCAGCGGTTCGGACGGCTCGCGTCGAGGGGCCGCTTGAAGTCGCTGCGCGGATTGCTGTACTCGGCGTCGGCCCGATCCGCCGCCGACGGAAGATCGTCGCCGTGGCTGACGATCGAGCACCCGGCGGTGGCCGAGATCGCGACGGCGAGGACGAGGGACAGACAGGGACGTCGCATGGTGGGTTCTCCATCCACGGAATGCGCGAGCCCGGTGCGTCATTGCAGCGGCGTCTTCCAGCGCTCGACGGCTTGCCACCTGCCGCCCGCATCGCGTAGGCTCCGCGCCCACGTTTCGGAGGCGGAGCGACGATGAGACGGAACCCCGGCAGGTCAATCTTCGCGTGGGCGCTGCGCCTCGCGCTCGTGCTCGTCGTCGCGAGCGGATGCCACTCCTGCTCGTTCCTCGATCCGATCGGCGCGATCTTCGCCGGCCACTTCAAGAGGTCCGCGAAGGCGCCGGAGGGCGGCCACTACCTCGGCCTCAAGGCGAAGAAGAGCGGCGCCGGGGCGACGGTCCGTCCCAACCGCGAGCTGTGGAAACCGTTCCGCCTCGAGACGACGCTCGGCCTCTTCGACGACGATCACGCCGACCTCGGCGCGGACGGCTCGTTCGGCGTCTCCGTCCTGCAGTCGGGAGGGATCGGGGCCTTCTACATCGTCCAGGTGAAGCGCTCCGGCGCCGGCATCGTGATCGAGACGGGCACGGGCGGCGCGCCGCTCGGCACGCTGACGATCCCGGACTCGACCTCCGCGGACGTCGTCATCGAGTCCGTCGGCGGCCTCGTCGTGTTCTCCGGGCGCAGGCGCGGCGACGCGAACTACACGCCCATCGCGAGCGCGGTCGCGGCGTCCGCGGGCCCGTACCAGGCGTCGCTCGACGTCGGCGGTATCCCGAAGGGCACCATCGTCGGGTACGCCCGCGCTCGGCTGACCGCGAACGGCGCACGGCCGTCGCCGACCGCGACGCAGTCCGCGCGCGAGACGATCTGGACCGCGATCGACGCCCTCATGGAATCGATGTACGCAATCGACGAGGCGGTGCCGGACCGCACGTCGGCCGGGGACCAGATCGACCTCGCGGTCGCTCGCCTCGACGCGGCGCTCGCGATGGATCTCTCCGAACTCCCGGGCGCGGCGAAGAAGCTGAAGTCGACGAGGAAGAAGGCTGCCGCCCTCGTCGCCGGGACGCGCGGCACGAAGTCCGTGAACTCGGTGCTGAAAGGGCTCCAGGCGGTCGTCAAGCTCGCGGGCCAGGCCGCCGACCCCGAGCGCTGATCTCCCGCCGCTGGGCTCCAAGGACGCGCCACGCCCGGTCGTTTCGCCCGCGAGACCGCTCGCGTCGCTAGGATCCTGCGTTTCCCTCACTCCCACCCGCGCGAGGTTCCGACCCATGGCCAAGGAGACCCCCACCGCCGACATCGCCCGCAAGGTGTACGCGGGACTCGCGGAGCGCCACGCGAAGGGGCGCAAGCTCTTCGGCCGGCCCCTGACGCTCGCGGAGAAGGTGCTCGTCTCGCACCTCTGCGACATCGACGCGATGACGTCGCCGCCCACACGCAAGAAGCTGAACTGCGAGTTCGCGCCGGACCGCGTCGCCATGCAGGACGCGACCGCGCAGATGGCGATCCTCCAGTTCATGCAGTCGGGGCGGAAATCGACGGCCGTGCCGTCCACGATCCACTGCGATCACCTGATCCAGGCGCGGCGCGGCGCGGGCGCGGACCTCGCCGAGGCGAGCGTGACGAACAAGGAGGTCTACGACTTCCTCGCCACCGCCGGAGCCAAGTACGGCATGGGCTTCTGGAAGCCGGGCGCGGGGATCATCCACCAGGTGGTGCTCGAGAACTACGCCTTCCCCGGCGCGATGATGATCGGCACCGACTCGCACACGCCGAACGCGGGCGGACTGGGCATGGTCGCGATCGGCGTCGGCGGCGCGGACGCGGTCGACGTGATGGTCGGCATGCCGTTCGACCTGCTCTGGCCCGGAAACATCGGCGTCAAGCTGACCGGGAAGCTCTCCGGCTGGGCCGCGCCGAAGGACGTGATCTTGAAGCTGATGGGCATCCTCACGGTCAAGGGCGGCACGAACTCGATCGTCGAGTTCTTCGGGCCGGGCTGCGAATCCATCTCGTGCACGGGCAAGGCGACCGTCTGCAACATGGGCGCCGAGCACGGCGCGACGACGTCGATCTTCCCGTACGACAAGAAGATGGCAGCGTACCTCGCCGCGACGGGCCGCGCCGAGGTCGCGCGTCTCGCCGACACGCACGTCTCCGAACTGCGCGCCGACCCCGAGGTGTACGAGAGCCCCGAGAAGTTCTACGACCGCGTCGTCGAGATCGACCTCTCGACCCTCGAGCCGCAGGTCGTCGGTCCGCACACGCCGGACCTCGCGCGGCCCGTGTCGCAGATGAAGAACGACGTGGCGAAGAGCGGCTATCCCGACGAACTCACGTACGCGCTGATCGGCTCGTGCACGAACTCCTCCTACGAGGACATGGACCGCGCGACCGCGATCGCCCTGCAGGCCGCGAAGCTCGGACTCAAGGTGAAGACGCCGCTCCTCGTCACGCCCGGCTCCGACATGGTGGACCAGACGATCCGCCGCGACGGGCAGATGGCGGCACTCGAGGCGATCGGCGCCACCGTGCTCGCGAATGCGTGCGGCCCGTGCATCGGCATGTGGAAGCGCGAGGACGCCGCGGCCGGCAAGGTCAACTCCATCGTCAACAGCTACAACCGCAACTTCCCGGCGCGCAACGACGGCTTCGCGCTGACGAACTCGTTCATCACGAGTCCCGAACTCGTCGTCGCGATGGCGCTCGCGGGGCGCCTCTCGTTCAATCCGACGAACGACACCATCGCGACCGCCGACGGCAAACAGGTGCGCCTCCAGCCGCCGACGGGCGAAGAGCTTCCGAAGCGCGGCTTCGTCTCCGGCTTCTCCGGCTACCAGGCGCCCGCCGACGATCCGTCGAAGGTCGAGGTCATCGTCAGCCCGACGTCGGATCGCCTGCAGAAGCTGGCACCGTTCGCGAAGTGGGACGGCAACGACTTCGTGAAGATGCCGATCCTCTACCAGGCGGCCGGCAAGTGCACGACCGACCACATCAGCCAGGCGGGCCGCTGGCTGAAGTACCGCGGCCACCTCGACAAGATCAGCGACAACCTGCTCCTCGGCGCCATCAGCCGCTTCACGCAGAAGCCCGGCGACGCGCTGAACGTCACCGACGGAACGCGCGGCACGCCCGCCGCGGTCGCGCGCGACTACAAGTCGAAGGCGATCTCGTTCGTGATCATCGGCGACGAAAACTACGGTGAGGGATCGTCGCGCGAGCACGCCGCGATGGAGCCCCGCTACCTCGGCGGCAAGGCCGTGATCGCGCGGAGCTTCGCGCGCATCCACGAGACGAACCTGAAGAAGCAGGGCATGCTCCCGCTGACGTTCGCGGACGCGGCGGACTACGACCGGGTCCGCGAGGACGACCGCGTGTCTTTCCTGGGGCTCGCTGCGCTGGCCCCAGGAAAGACAGTAGACGGCGTGTTCCATCACGCGGACGGGACCGAGTCGCGGTTCGAGGCGAATCACTCGATGACGGCGAAGCAGATCGAGTGGTTCCGGGGAGGCGGCGCGCTCAACGTCATGGGGTCGCGGGCGTAGGCGGGCGCTGCGGGGTGTCCGACCTTTGCATGCGGTTCCTCACACGCGAATGGGCGACCGGCGAACTCTCCGACGATGCCGCTGCGGCGGCCTCGGAGGCATGGCGAGAGCATCACGAGGCGCTGCGGCCGAGACTGCCCGCCGACGTCCGCGCCTTCGCGGAGCGCCTCACAACGGACTTGACGATCCACGACTCCTTCGTGCGTCGCGCCGAGGTCGACTTGCGTCGCCGTCGCGTCGAGATCGTGCTCCGTTGCCTCTCGGGGCCACTGTTCGAGCACCAACTCGACTTGGCGCTGCGTTTCGGCGGTGTCGAGGCGTTGCTGCCGGAGGGCGAGGAGTTCGCACGGTTGTTGGCGACCCCGGACGTCGAGTGGCTCTACGAGGAGATCGATCTCGCACCGGACGACGCGGTCGAGGTCCGCGTACTCCACTGGCGACCGTCGACCGGTCACGGAAAGCACGGGCTGCGGTTCCACCGGCTGTCCTACGAAGTCGCACCGGCCGAGGTCGAAGGAATAGTATCCCAGGCCCGGAGGACCCGCGCTCGCGCCGAAGTACGCGAAGTACGGCGCCGCGTTTGGCGTTGCATACTC
>JANNHP010000464.1:0-3692 GCA_031404455.1 Planctomycetia bacterium
CGTGAAGCACGGCCACGAGTCGATCGCGAGCCTCGTCCAGGACATGGTGAACTACAGCAAGCCGCGCGAACCCGAGTGGAAGCTGACCGACGTGAACCAGGTGGCGCTCGGCGCCCTCGCCTTCGCGAAGGAGTACGCGAAGGACAAGAACGTGCAGATGACGGAGATGCTCGATCCCACGATCGGCCCCTTCTACATGGAGCCGCAGTCGGTCGAGCGCTGCGTGCTCAACCTGCTCACGAACGCGGTGGACGCGGTCTCGGGCGGCACGGGCGTCGTCAGCGTGCAGACGCAGGTCGATGACGACCGCCGCACCGCGAGCATCGTGGTGCAGGACAACGGCGAAGGCATCCCGGAGGAGAACCGCGAGAAGGTGTTCGACCTCCTCTTCTCGACGAAGGGCCAGCGCGGCACGGGCTTCGGTCTCGCCATCACGAAGAAGATCGTCGAGGAGCACGGCGGCCGCGTGTGGTTCCAGTCCACCGTGCGCCAGGGCACTTCGTTCACGATCGAACTGCCTCTGCGCGAGACCCGCCCCGCTCCCGCGATGGTGTAGAGCGCCCCCGCGATGGCGTAGAGCGCGCACGCGCCGTTTCCTCCGCTACACTCCGCCCTCGACATGGATCGCAACTGGAGCGGTGCGGAGACGGCGCTGGCCCGCAGGATGGCCGGTTCCGACATCGTTTCCGTGCGCCAGTTCGCGGAAGCCGACCTGCGCACGCTTCTCGACGTGGTCGAGCGCTTCGAGGGGGTCAACGACCCGCTCCTCGACGGTCGCGTGCTCGGCGCCCTCTTCTTCGAGCCCTCGACGCGCACGCGCCTCTCCTTCGAGAGCGCCATGCTGCGTCTCGGCGGACGCACGCTCGGGTTCGCCGACGAGAAGATCTCCTCCACGTCGAAGGGCGAGTCGCTCGCCGACACGATCCGCATGGTCGAGGGCTACTGCGACCTCATCGTGCTGCGCCACCCGCGCGAGGGCGCCGCGCGCCTCGCGGCGGAGGCGACGACGCGTCCCGTCATCAACGGCGGCGACGGCAGCAACCAGCACCCGACGCAGACGCTCCTCGACCTCTACACCATCCGGCGCCGCTGCGGCCGCGTGAACGGGCTCAAGGTCGGGTTCCTCGGCGACCTGAAGTACGGCCGCGCCGCGCACAGCCTGATCGAGGCCCTCTCGATGCTCGGCAACGAGCTCGTGCTCATCTCCCCCCCCACGCTGCGTCTGCCCGAGCGCCGCCGCGAAGAGCTCGACGAGATGCACTGCGAGTGGGCCGAGACCGACGACATGCTGGAAGCGGTGAAGGACCTCGACGTCCTCTACGTCACCCGCATCCAGCAGGAGCGCTTCGGCGATCCGCTGGAGTTCGAGCGCGTGCGCAACACGTACCAGATCGACATCACGATCGTCGACCACGGCAAGCCCGGGATGATCGTGATGCACCCGCTCCCGCGCGTGAACGAGATCCACCCGAGCCTCGACGCCTCGCCGCAGGCCGCGTACTTCGAGCAGGCGAAGAACGGCGTCACCGTGAGGAAGGCGCTGCTCGCGATGCTGATGGGAGCCGTGCCGTGACGCGCCCCCGGCGTCTCCACCGACGCGATAGTTCGTCGCGTCACGGCCATGGCCCTCAGAGGAAGGCGCAGCCGCCGAGGAGAGTGGTCCCATGAGCAACAGCCAGGCGGGCAAGCAGGTCGCGGCACTCCGTCACGGCACGGTGATCGACCACATGAACGCGGGCATGGCGCTCAAGGCCCTCGGCGTCCTCGGCGTGCCGAAGGAGGGCGCGGCACTCCTCGGCATCGGCCTCGCGAGCGCGAAGATGGGCCGCAAGGACATCCTGAAGCTCGAGAACGTGGAACTCCTCCCCGCCGAGATCGACAAGCTCGCAGTGTTCGGCCCGCAGGCGACCGTGAGCTTCATCCGCGACTTCAAGGTCGTCCGCAAGGTGAAGGTGGAGCTCCCCGCGACGATCGCCGGGATCCTGAAGTGCCCGAACCCGAACTGCATCAGCAACTTTGTGCGGATCGAGACGCGCTTCCACGTGGAGACCGAGACGCCGCTCGACGTGCGCTGTCACTACTGCGAGCGCCGCATCCGCGAGAACGAGTTCGTGCTGCTTTGAAACTCCGCGGAGGAACCGCGGAGTTTCAGTAGCCCCTCCACCGTCGGCGTGCGCGCGAAGTCCCGAGGCGCGGCTTCGCTACGCCCCGCGTCGTCCGCGCGGAAGGCCAAACCGCTTCCGCATCGGGCACCCCGCCCCCTATCCTTCGCCCCCCGATGCCCTCGCCCGCTCCGGCTCCCACCGTCACGATCCACGTCCCCGGCGCGCTGCGCGACCGGTGCGGCGGCGCGGCGGAGCTCACGTTTGCGGCGGCAACGGTGCAGTCCGTGCTCGACGAGATCGAACGCCGCCACCCGTCGCTCTTCTCCGGACTCTGCGACGAGACGGGCCGCGTGCGCCGTCACATCAACGTGTTCGTCAATTCTGCGCACATGCGCGATCTGAACGGGCTGGACACGGCCCTCGCGCACGGCGACGAGATCATCTTCCTTCCCGCAGTCTCAGGAGGCTGAACATGGCTGACCGCGTCGTCCTCGCCATCGGAACCAAGAAGGGCGTCTTCGTCGCCGAAGCACCGAAGACGCGACGGAAGTTCGCGCTCCGCGGGCCGTCCGGCCAGGGAGTCGCCGTCTACTCGACGATGATCGACACGCGCGGCAAGCCCACCGTGTACGCGTCGAGCTGCAACCCGTTCTTCGGGATGAAGATCCTCCGCTCGACGGACCTCGGGAAGTCGTTCAAGGAGACGAAATCGGCGCCCGCCTTTCCGAAGGACGACGGCCGTGCGCTCGCCAACATCTGGTCGCTCGAGCCGGGCGCCGGGAAGAAGGATCTCCTCTGCGGCGTCGAACCGGCCGCGCTCTTCAAGAGCGGCGACCTCGGCGACTCGTGGGAGATGGTCCCGGGCATCAGCAACCACGAGCACGCGCGCAAGTGGCAGCCGGGCAACGGCGGCCTCTGCATGCACACGATCGTGCGCGACGGGAACCGCGTGCACCTCGGCATCTCGACGGGCGGCCACTACGTCTCCGAGGACGGCGGGAAGACGTTCGCCGCGTCGAACACGGGCGTCGGCGCCGGGTTCTCGCCCGACGCGTATCCCGAGTTCGGACAGTGCGTCCACAAGATCGCCGGACACAAGGACGCCCCCGGCCGCCTCTACATGCAGAACCACGGCGGCTGGGCCGACTGGACCGGTCCCGGCGGCAAGCGCCCGGACATCGGCGTCCTGCGC
Organism: Planctomycetia bacterium; assembly: GCA_031404455.1. GTDB lineage: Bacteria > Planctomycetota > JAJSAM01 > JAJSAM01 > JAJVHW01 > JANNHP01. Next base: position 3,298 of record JANNHP010000464.1, read on the forward strand.
AGCGACGATCACGGGCACACATGGCGTTCGATCGCGAAAGGTCTGCCGTCCGACTTCGGTTTCCCCATCGTGGTTCACCCGCACGACGCCGACACCGTCTACGTCATGCCCCACGAGCCCGCCACGCGCACCTGCCTCAAGGGCGCGCCTGCCGTCTGGCGAAGCGAAAACGGCGGCGGCTCCTGGAAACGGCTCGACCGCGGGCTCCCGAAGAAGGACAGCTTCTTCACCGTCCAGCGCGACTGCATGACCATCGACGATCTCAAGTCGCCCGCCCTCTACTTCGGCACCACGACCGGCCAGCTCTGGATGGGAAGCGACGCCGGCGAGAAGTGGACCTGCCTCTTCGATTCGCTTCCGCCGATCCATTGCCTGAAGGTCGCGGTGGTTTGAGG
>JANNHP010000465.1:0-19051 GCA_031404455.1 Planctomycetia bacterium
GTGCTCGTCGGCCACCGTCCGGCGGACGGCGAACGGATCGCCATGGTGGACGACGTGCTCACCGACGGCGCGACGAAGCGCGAGGCGGTGGCGCTCCTCAAGTCGATCGTGCCCGGGGCGCGCTTTCCGGCGCTCGTCATCGCCGTCAACCGGCAGGAGATCGGCCCGGATGGCGTCGACGCCGCGTCGGCGTTCACGTCGGCCGCGGGCGTGCCGGTGTTCGCCGCGGTCACGATGACCGAGATCCTCACGCACCTCGAAGCGACGGGCCGCCTGCCTGCGGACATGAAGGCGAAGTGCGTCGAGTACCTGGAGAAGTACGGCAGCCCCGAGGCGAAGTCCTGGGCGGCGGCGCGGCGCTGATCAGCGTGGATCGAGAACGGTCAGCACCATCGCCGGCGGCCGTTCGTGCGTGCCGGGCGCGAGGTGGGTGCGTTCGAGCACCGCGCTGATCCGCCCCTTCGCGTTCCCGGATTCGCGCGCGAGCCCCTGGAGTTCGATGGCGTCGAGCGTTGCGAGCGGCGTGTAGCCGCCGAGGTAGAAGTTCGTAGCCGCCCGGAGAGACACCTTCGCAGGCTGGAAGCCTCCCAGGACGCGCACGTTCGCATACGCCTGCGACTCGAGCGAACCGGTGAAGCGGCCGCCGACGTGGAGGCTTGCGTACGACTCGCACGTCAAGCGGCCCGTGAAGTCGCCGTCGACGAGGACGGTGGCGTAGCTCCCGAGACGGAGGCGGCCGTCGTAGTTCCCCTTGCAGCGAATCGTGCCGTAGCTCCCCAGCGACACGGCGCCGCCCTCCGTGACCCCCTTCTCGAACACCAGGGTGGCGTAGCTCTCGATCGCGATCGCGTGGTCGAGAGGCGCGGTGAACACCCATCCGGCGTTCTCGCGGGTGCCGTCGAAGCCCTTCGCGTCCGCGGCGAGGACCTCGTACTCCGCCGGATCGCGCTGGACCCAGCCGAGTTGCCGGTTGGGCCACACGCGCTCGTCGGGGAATTCGTCGAGCCGTGCCGGGTTGGCGCGCGAGAGCGGTTCGCCGTGTCGCAGCGCGCCGACATCGAACCCCATGTCGTACTGGATGAAGTCGCGCCGGATGTCGAGCACGGTCTTGCGCACCCCGTCGCGGATCTGGGCGTCGGCGTTGAGCGACGCATCGGCGGGGGCGCGCTTCGCCGGAGTCGAGTCGCCCGGAGCCGCGCCGCCGGGGGCCGTGCGGGCGATCTCCTCAGCGACGACGCGACGGACGTCGTCGAGCGTGAACGCCGGGGCGGTCTCGCCGCGCGGCGCTCGCTCGGGCTTCGCGTCGGTCTCCGCCGCCTCAGGCTGGCGAGGCAGGGGCTTCCGAGGAGACGGAGACGGAGCGTTCGCCGCGGCGGCGCTCTCCGTCGGCGGCGCGCCCGTCACGGCGACTCCGACGACCGTCCCGGCGCCGAACGCGACCACGACGACCGCACCGGCCGCGAGCTTCGACTTCATGACTCCACCTCCGACGAGTGTGACGGGACCCTGCGCCGCGCGGACCGCGTCGGACGCGGCCCACGGAAGGAAGAGGATGGCGTGCGCGACGACCGGCGCGAGCCGCCAGCGCAGCAGTGCCCGCCCGCGCTGCACCCGGGTCTTCGCGGTCGCCTCGGGAACGTCGAGGAGACGGGCCACGTCGGCGATCGGGAGACCTTCCATGTGGTGCAGCACGACCGCGTCGCGGTAGCGCGCCGGGAGACGATGGACCGCGCGGCGGACGAGGGCGTCCTCCTCGCCGCGTGCGGCGCGGAGGTGGGGCGCGTCGCCGTCGCGTGGACGGGCGAGCCGTTCGGCCAGCGCGGACTCCCGGCGCTCGTTCGCCCTGCGCCGGTACGCGATCCGCACGGTCGCCGTGACGAGCCACGCCGACACATTCGCGTCCTCGGGCAGATCCGTCCGGCGAAGCAGCGCGTGGTACGCCGCCTGGACGGAGTCCTCGGCGTCCTGCGGCGAGCCGATCCGGCGCGCGACGGCGAGGAGGCGCGGCCGCGTCGCGGCGACGAGGTGCTCCATCGCGGCGGCGTCGCCGTCGGCGCGGAACCTCAGGAGATCGGACTCGGTCACGACGCGGGGATAGTGCATTCCCGACCGGGCCGGACTCACGAATCCGGAGGAATCCGCGTCGCCTGGCGCCGGATCACTTTGGGGGCGCGGCCGACTCCCTCGCTCGCTCGAACTCCCGAGCGAGCAGCGCCCCCTCGACGGGATCGATGCGGACGAGCGTTCCCGGCGGACTCGAGAGCGTCCCCGGGTCGCCCGCGGCGGCGAGCGAGCGCAAGACGCGGATGGCGCGGGCGTCCCGCTGGTCGGCGATCGCGAAGATGAGCGCCGTGCGTTCGTCGCGCCGGCCTTCGGCGAGCCGCGCGAGGAGCCAGTCCCTCACGGTGCTCTGGTCGACCCAGCCGAGCGCGGCGAAGGCCGTCGCGCGCGATCCGTCCGGGACGGCGGGATCGACCGCAGTCGCGTAGAGCGCGTCGTCGAACTCCGGGGTCCACGTTTCGGCCAGCACGATGGCCATCGGCGCGCCGTTCATGCCTTCGCGGAGCAGTCGCACGAGGGCCAGGAACCCGGCGTGGCCTTCCCGACGGAGCACGTACGAGGTCGCCTGGCACCGGAGCCGGTGCTTCGCCCGCGCGTCCCCGGGGTCGGGGACCGGAATCGGCGCCCGGAGGGCTTCGAGCGCGGCGAGCGCCGCAACGCGGGCGCGATCAACCGGAATCGCAGAAGGTGCGGAGACCGCGACGCGAGTCCGAACGACGGGACGTTCGTCGGGGCGCCCGACGAGAACCGCGAAGGCCGCGCACAGCGCGACCGGGATCGCGATCGCCGCGACGAGTCGCGCGAGCCTGGCGGCGTGTCGCATGGTCGGTCTTCGGTTCTCCGGACCTGGGAACGTCGCGCGACGGGAGGTTGTTGCGGGCGAAGCGCCGGACGCGAGACTCCCGCCGATGAGTTTCCGTCTCGTGGAGCGGTTCCCGGTCGGCGCGAACGTCGAAGTCGCCTTCGAGGACCGCTGCGGGAACCCCGTCTGGGTGCCCGGCGCGGTGGTGCGGCACGCGCATCCCGCGGTGTGGGTGAGGACGGTGGACGGGCGGGAGTGGTTCGTCACGTCCGGCAAGCGCATCCGCGCTCGCCCTTCGTGACGGCGGACCTCGACTGGTCGTGGTTGCCTTCGCGAGCGGCGCGTTTCGAGCTGCGATGTCTCCGTCCGCTCGGCGACGTCTCCGCACGCGGCGCCGCCGCGCGCGACGACGTTCGTCACGTCCGGGAAGCGCATCCGGTCACGTCCCGCGTGAGCGTTCCCCGTCACCGGACTCGGCGGGGATACCGATCGAAGAGCGCGCGCGGCCGGAAGTGACGGAGGTGACGGCCGATGCGCCGAATGTGAACTCCGTGCGAATCCGATGTTGAGCCGCGCGCCGCTCGGGCTTCAAATGCCGGGATGTTCGGACTCATCCCCAGAGAGGCGAGCTACTTCGTGCTGTTCGAGCGAGCGGCGGAGAACGCCCACCACACGGCGACGGCGCTCGTGGAGATGCTCGATCACTACGACGACATCGAGGAACGGCAGAAGAAGATCAAGGACTTGGAGCACGCGGGCGACCTGATCACCCACGAGACCATCGAGCGGCTGAACACCTCGTTCATCACGCCGATCGACCGCGAGGACATCCACGAACTGATTTGCCGCCTCGACGACATCGTGGACCTGATCGACACGGCCGCCAACCGCATGGTGCTCTACAGGATCAAGGCGCCGACTCCCGAGAGCCGCGAGCTGGCGGCGTGCCTGCGGCACGCGACGGGGCTGATCGTCGAGGCGATGCCGCTGCTGCGCGACATGAAGAACGCGCACGCGATCCGCGAGAAGGTCCTGGCGATCCACACGCAGGAGAACAACGCGGACCAGATCCTGCACCGCGCGCTCGCGTCGCTCTTCGACAACGACCGCGACGTGCGCGACATCGTGAAGTGGAAGGACGTCTACGAAGAGATCGAGTCCGCGACCGACCGCTGCGAGGACGTCGCGAACGTCCTCGACGCCATCGTCTTGAAGAATGGCTGAGAGAGCTCACGAGGAGCGCGTCGGATGACCTTCGGGCTCGTCGTCGTCCTGCTGCTCATCCTCGGTGCGGAATTCGTCAACGGCTGGACGGACGCGCCGAACTCGATCGCCACGGTCGTCGGCACGCGCACGCTCTCGCCGCGGCGCGCGGTGATGCTCGCCGCAGTCTTCAACATGCTCGGAGTGATGTCCGGAACCGCGGTCGCGAGCACGATCGGCAAGGACATCGTCGATGCGGGCGCCGTGAACCTGGTCACCGTGGGCAGCGCGATGGTGGGGCTCATCGTCTGGTCGACCGCGGCCGCGCGGTGGGGGATCCCCACGAGCGAGAGCCACGCGCTCGTCGCGGGACTGGCCGGCGCGGGGCTCGCGTCGGCCGGGCCCGGCGCGCTTCTCTGGGCCGGCTGGCAGAAGGTCCTGATCGGCCTCTTGTTCTCCACCTTCCTCGGGTTCGGCGGCGGCCTGATCCTCATGACGATCGTCTACTGGTCCTGCCGGAACGTGGCGCGGCAGAAGGCGAAGGGCGTCTTCACCTGGCTGCAGATCGCCTCCGCGGCGTTCATGGCGTTCAGTCACGGCTCGAACGACGGGCAGAAGTTCATGGGGGCGTTCACGCTGGCGCTCGTGCTCGGCGGCGTGCTCCCGGCGTTCGCCATCCCGGTCTGGGTGATCCTCATCTGCGCGTTCGTGATGACGCTGGGCACGAGCTTCGGCGGGTGGCGGATCATGCGCACGCTCGGCATGCGGCTGACGAAGCTCGAGCCGCACCAGGGCTTCGCCGCGGAGGTCGGCGCGGCGAGCACGATCACCCTCGCGTCGGCGTTCGGCATCCCGCTGAGCACTACGCACACGATCTCGACGTCGATCATGGGCGTCGGCGCGACGCAAGGGGCACGGGCCGTGTCGTGGGGAGTGACGCGCGATCTCGTCATCGCCTGGGTCCTGACGTTCCCGATCTGCGGCGCGATCAGTTGGGGCGTGGTCAAGGTGGTCGGGCTGTTCTGACCCGCGGCGCGCCGTGAGACGGCCCCGCGCGACGCGGGCGTCCGTCGGCGGGCTGGAAGTGGACGCGGGCGCCCCCGGTCGCGAGTCTGTCGCCATGCCGAGACTCGAGAAGAAGACGGAGCGGAAGAAGAGCGCCGCGAAGAAGCATCCCTGCACGGTGATCTGCCGCTTCACCGTGAAGCCCGCCTGCGAGAAGGACTTCGTGAAGCTGCTCTCCCGCGACTGGCCCGGGCTCCTCAGGCTCGGTCTCGCCACGAAGGACGAACCGGTCGTCTATCGCCACGTCGATGAGACGGGCGGGCCCGTCTACTTCCAGATCTTCAGTTGGGCGAGCGAGGAAGCCGCCGCCGGCGCGCACGAGGACCCCGAGGTGCTGGCGTCGTGGAGCGCCATGGATCCGCTCTGCGAGGCGCGAGCGGGGCACGGGAAGTGGGAGTTCCCGCACGTCGAGACGGTGTCGATGAACTGGGTCCGCCCCGGTGCGTTCCTCCGTTGAGAGCTTTGGGCAGAGGCCGTGCGGGGTCCCCTCCTCGCGCGGTCGCTTCGCTCTCTCGCGCGACGGGGTGCCCGCACGTCGAGACGGTGTCGATGAACTGGGTGCGTCCGGGGGCGTTTCTCCGATGAGGACCTGATGCCGAGGACGTGCGGGACCCCCTCCCGGCGCGGTCTCAGCGACGCAACCGGCCGCTCCTGAGCCGTTCGACGCCGGCCTCCAGCGTCTCGCGCTTCTTGCAGAACGCGAAGCGCGCGAGGAAGCGTCCCTCGGACTTCGTCTCGTAGAACGCCGTCGGCGGGATCGCGGCGACGCCGACCTTCTCGACGAGGTGACGGCAGAAGGCGACGTCGTCGTCCCAGCCGAGCGGGCGGAGGTCGGCGAGCACGAAGTACGTGCCTTCGGGCGCGCGCACGCCGAAGCCGCAGTCACGCAACGCGGCGACGAGGAAGTCGCGACGCTCGCGGTACTCGCGGAGGAACTCCTCGAAGTACGACGGCGGCGCTCGCAGAGCCGACGCCATCGCATGCTGGAACGGCGTCGCGACCGCGAACGTCACGAACTGGTGCGCCGCGGCGAGGGCCCGCGAGAGATCGGCGGGTGCGGTCGCGTAGCCGATCTTCCAGCCCGTCAGCGAGAACGACTTCCCGGTCGAGTTCATGGTGACCGTGCGCGCGCGCATGCCGGGGAGCGTAGCCATCGGCACGTGCGCGCCGTCGAAGACCAGACGGTCGTAGACCTCGTCGGTGAGGCAGATCGCGTCGTGCTCGATGCACAGAGCCGCGATCTGCGACATCTCGTCGCCGGCGAAGACCCGGCCGGTCGGGTTGTGAGGCGTGTTGACGAGCACCATCCGCGTCCTCTTCGAGAACGCGGCGCGAAGCTCCGACGGATCGAATCGGAAGTCCGGCGCGCGCAGCGTGACGAAACGCGGCACGCCGCCTGCCATCGCGACGCACGCGCGGTAGCTGTCGTAGTACGGTTCGAAGAGCACCACCTCGTCGCCCGGCTCGACGAGCGACATCATCGCGCAGTGGATGCCCTCGGTCGCGCCGGCGAAGACCGTGACCTCGGTGACCGGGTCGCAGGCGAGGCCCGTCCTCTGCTTCACCGACGCAGCGACGGCCTCGGCGAGCGGGAGGGCGCCCTGCATTCGCGCGTACTGGTTGTGATCGGCGCGGATCGCGGCGATCGCCGCGTCCTTCACGAACGCGGGACCGGCGAAGTCGGGGAACCCCTGCGCGAGATTGACGGCGCCGTGCTCTATCGCGAGCCGCGTCATCTCCGTGAAGATCGACGTGCCGAACGGGACGAGGCGGGACGAGGTGGCTGGGCTGCGCATGCGCGGAGGCTACTGCGCGCACCGGCCGCTGCGGTCTATCGCTCCGCGTCGAGGAGCCGCAGGAGACGCGCGACCTCCTGCGGCTCGTGCGGCGAGAGATCGTCTCTCTCGTCAGGGTCGATGGCAGGGTCGTAGAGCTCGATCCGGCCGTTGTCGGAACGGATGAGATGGCGCGTCCCGTCGAACACCGAACGCATTCCCTGCGCGAGCCGCGACGTGTCGGTCCCGGGCATCTCGGCGGCGGCGCGCATGCTCACCCAGTCGTCCTCGGGGAGATTCGCCCGCGCGACGCGGCCCTTGAGCCCGCTCGTGAGCGACTCCCCGTCGGCGCGCTCGAACGCCGGGAGGCGGCAGAGATCGAGGAGGGTCGGCGCGACGTCCTCGAGCCGCACGAGGTCGTCGACGACGCGGCCTCCGTCGAAGGCGCCCGGGAACCGCACGACGAGCGGGACGTGCAGGACCGGCGCGTAGAGGCCGACCCCGTGATCGATCAGATGGTGCTCGCCGAGCATCTCGCCGTGGTCGCCGACGATCACGACCACCGTCGTGTCGAGCAGGCCGGCCTCGCGGAGCCGGTCGAGGAGGAGGCCGATCTCGCGGTCGAGCGCGAAGATCTCGGCGTCGTAGAGGTCCGAGAGGATGCCGAGGTGGCGGTCCCCGACTTCGAGGATGCCGAGGTTGTAGGAGAGGCTCTGCCGGTTCGAGAACGAGCGTAGGTCGCTCAGCTCCGCCTGCGGGACGGCGGTGCGCATGAACGGGACGGCGTCCTCGGGCGGCGGCTCGTACGGCTGGTGGGGCTCGACATCGTTGATGAAGACGAAGAACGGCTTGCCGGCCGCGTGAGCCGCCTCGGCCCACGCCGCGGCGCTCTCGTGGGTGCCCCTCGCCCACGGATGGCTCCGGCCGGAATCGCGGTAGAGCGGGTCGAACTTCGCGAACCCGCGAACGAGTCCGAACTCCGGCGACACGAACTCGTTGTTGGTGAAGCACGCGGTGTCGTACCCGGCGGCCCCGAATCGCTCGGCGAGCGTCGGGATGTCGGACGGGAGGAAGGGACGCGGACTTCCGACGAGGCCCTGGCGCCCGGCGCCCATCCCCGTGAAGAGCGACGCGTGCGCCGGCCCTGTCCAGTTGGCGGGACTCCACGCCCGGCGGAAAGCCACGCCGTCCTTCGCGAACTCGTCGAGCCGGGGCGTGGTCGGGCGGTCGTAGCCCATGACGCTGCAGCGGTCGCCGCGCGCGGTGTCCATGACGAGGAGGAGCACGTTCGGCCGCGGCCCGTCGTCTCTTCCCGAACGGACGAGCACGGCGATCACGACCGTGACGACGACGAGCCCGAGGGCGAGTCCGCGTACGTGGGTTGACTTGATCGGCATCTCCTCGGCTCAGGGTCGCCGCGCGAACCTCCGACGAAGCGGGTCGCGCGCCGGTTTCCGGCAACGGCGGGATTTGCCGACGGTGCTGTCGGCGCCGGCCCGGAGTGTCAGCGTCCTGCGCGGAGCAGTCGCGTCAGTCGCTCCACCTCTCCCGGTTCGCGGGCTGACAGGTCCTCGGTCTCGCCCGGATCGCGCGAGATGTCGTAGAGCTCGCGCCGTCCGTCCTCGTGGGCGAGGAAGTGCCACCGGCCGTCGAAGATCGCGTCGCTGCCGACGGTGAGCGGCGCGGCGTCGATCCCGGAGATGAGCGACTCGATGCGCGCCTTCGTCTCGAGGTCCGCGCCCTGGAGCGCACGGGACACCCGGCCCCCGAGCTCGCGCGTGAGCGAGATCCCGTCGAGCCCGTCGGGGACGTCGAACCCGCAGAGATCGAGGATCGTAGGGAAGACGTCCTCGAGCCGCACGACCGCCTTCTCACGCCGTCCGCCGTCGAACGCACCGGGGAAGCGCACGAGGAGCGGCACGTGCCGCGCGGCGCGGTGGAGGCTGAAGCCGTGCGAGAGCATGTGGTGCTCGCCGAGCATCTCGCCGTGGTCCCCGGTCACGACGACGATGGTGGAATCGAGGAGTCCCTTCGCCCGCAGGCGGTCGAGGAGCGCGCCGATCTCGCGGTCGAGGGTCGCGATCTCCGCGTCGTAGAGGTCGGAGAGCAGGTTCAGGAACGACGGAGGGAGCTCCTCTCCCCGGGCGGAGTAGGCCACGGTGCGGGGGAAGTCGTAGGCGCGCGCAGCGGCGACGTCGGACGCGGACGGCGAGTCGCGGAGGAACGCGCCCTGCGCCGCCGCGGGCGGCGCGTAGGTCAAGTGCGGCTCCATGTCGTTCACGAAGAGGAAGAACGGTTGCCCCGCCCGGGCGACCTCCTCGGCCCAGTCGGCGGCGAGGACGTGCGTCTCGGCGGCCCACGGGTAGGTCCGCTGCGGGCGCTCGTGGAGCGGAACCACTTTCGCGAACCCGCGCGTGAGGCCGTACTCCGGCGCGAACCAGGCGTTGTTCGCGAAGCACCCCGTCGCGTACCCGGCCGCCTGCATGCGCCGGGCGAGCGTGTCGTGCTCGCCGGCCAGGAAGAAGCGGTTCCCCGCGAAGAAGCCGTGGTGCTCGAGGCGCAGGCCCGTGAAGAGCGAAGCGTGCGCCGGCCCGGTCCAGCACGAGGGACTCCACGCCTCCTCGAACACGACTGCGTCCCTCGCGAACTCGTCGAGCCGCGGAGTCGTCGGCCGCGCGTATCCGGCGAAGGAGCAACGGTCGCCGCGCGTCGTGTCCATGACGATGACGACGACGTTCGGACGCCTCGTCGCGCCGCTGCGTGTGTGGACGACCCACGCGACCACCGACGCTGCGACGATCACGGCGGCCACGATGGCGCGAAGCATCAGCGGCGTCTCCGGACAGGCTTTCCTCGGCCGGGAATCTCAACCCGTCTCCCGCGACGAACGGAAGTCACCGGCTACAGGTAGCCGAGCGCGCGGAGCCGCGACGTGACGTCGACGTAGCGGGCGCGGAGCGACTCGATGTCGTCGATGCCGAAGCTGAGCTCAACGGCGCGCCGGCACTCGAGGACGACGTCGGCGTGCACCGCGGACACGTCCTTCTCGCAACTCGGATCCCGGCGCAGGTCGTAGAGGTTCGCCCGGCCGGTCGGTGCGTGGTACTCGTACCGGAAGCCGCGCAGCTTGCACGTGACGAGCCCCGCGACGGAGGCATCTTCCGACACGACGGGATCGCCGGCGCTGCGTGCGAGGGCCGCGAACGCGCCGCCCGCCGTGGCGAGCACGATCACGAATGCGAGTCTGAGTCGGTACTTCTGCAGGGAAGCGGTCGGCATCGCGGGGACTCCTCGGTCGTCGAGCGCTCCCCAAACGAAGCGAGTTCCCCGGGGGTTCCCGCGAAATCCTGGACTCGCGAGGAAACCCTTCGAATCCCTCGATTCCAGGGGCGAACACCCGACGATCCCGGCGACGACGTCGAAGTTGCCCCGCCCGGTTCTCCACCGAAACGCCGATGCGATCGGCATTCCCAGGTACGCCGCCGTCAGTCGTGCAGTTCCACGCGCGCCGCGACGACGCACCGGGAGTCCTTCGCGACGACGTTCAGGAAGAGCTCGTCGATGAACCGCGCCACGTCGTCGATCAGCACGTCGCCGACTCCGAACACCGCGTTCGCGCCGGCAGCGTACCAAGACACGAACGCTCCTCGCGGCAGCGCGATGCCACGGCGCGCGAGCGCGGGCCCCGGCTCCTCGTCGAGCGCCCAGCGCACGTTGATCTCGCCGTCGAGGTACTGCACCCATCGCTCAGGGTTCGTCCCGGCGCCGCTCGTCGCCTCGAAGGTCACGAACTTCCGGCCCTGGGACTCCCAGACCTTCGCGAGTCCGTCGCGGATCGTCTCGAAGTTGGAGGAAGCGCCGCGGGGCCTCACGACGGACCGAGTTCCTAGCAGGAAGGCGCGTGCGGCGTCCACGATCCGCGCCTCGCGCTCCCGCCGTGCGGAGGCGACGCTCCGGCAGGGAGGCGGACCGTGTAGGATGCGCGGGCGATGAAACCTCCCGTGCGGCGACTCGGACGCGGACTCGGCGCCTTCCTCGATTTCGGCCCTGCCGGCGAGGACGGGACGGCGTACGTCGCCGATGCGCTCGATGCCCGCGGGGCGTCCGTCCTCGAGACCTCGGAGGCACCGGTTCCGGTCGTACGTCCCGAGCCACGGCAGGTGCCGGTCGCCGCGCCCCCGCGTGCGGCGGCGCCGGCTCCGGCGCCCGCTCCGCCGCCTCCGTCTCCGCCTCCGGCCGACGACCGAGGGTTCGTCGACGACGTCGTCCTCGACCTGAGCTTCCCCGAAGTCGAGCTGGACTAGCCTCGCCGTATCAGCGCGGTCGTCCGGGGAACAGTCCCACCGAAGCGGTTCGGGTAGACTTCGACGCGGACGAGTGAGCGAGGCGATCGCCTCCTTCGGAATCCAAGGGAGCGCACGATGAAGTTCGACGGCAGGATGTTGGCACTCGGCGGCGCGGTGATCGCCGCCTCGCTCCTCGCCGGAGCGACGGACGCGGACGCACGCGGGCGTCGCGGGCGCAGGAACGCCCACTTCAAGTCGCAGCCGGCCCCTGCGCGATCGCGGACCCCGGCACTCGGCGCCGACGGCGCGGCCGACTCCTCGGGCGCCGGTCCGGTCGCCGGTTCGGCGCTCGAAGGTTCGTTCCGCCAGGAAGTGATCGACGGCGGCGCGCTCCTCGCGATGGGCCCCGGACGCGCCCTGCTGCTCAATTCGTATCGCGGGCTCTCGCTCGTCGACACCAGCGATCCGTCGGCTCCGCGCGTGCTCGCTTCCGTCGCCGTGGACGGCACGGGTCAGCGCATGTTCCTCGGAACGGACGAAGTCGCCGTCCTCTCCGTGGAGTGGGACGAGAGCGGCGCGCACACGCTCGTCACCTCGGTCGCGATCGGGACCTCGTCGCTCACCGTCGCGGGCACCGTGACCGTCGACGGATGGCTCACCGACGCGGTGCGCGAAGGCGACGACCTGCTGCTGGTGTCGGGCGGCGGCTGGTACGGTCCGATGATGTACGCCGACATGGCCGGCGCCGGACCCGCGAACGGCATGACCGAACCGAAGCGCCGCCGCCAGCCCGCGCGCCGGTCCCATCTCGGTCGCGCGAAGTCCGCGAACGGCGGGGTGGCGCCGGACATGATGATCCCGTGGTACGGCGGCGATGCGACCTCGCACGTGGCCCGCGTCCGCATCGCCGCGGACGGCGCGCCTTCGCTCCTCGGCACGATCGACGTGAAGGGGAGTCTCCTCGCCCACGCGCTCCGCGCGACGGACGCCGTCCTCGCTGTCCAGGACTGGAACTGGGACCCGCGGATGATGGGCGGGAACGACCCGTCGGACTCCACGGTGTGGACGCCTCCCGTCGTCTCGCTGCTGCGCGTCGCCGACGGCGCGAACGGCGCGCCGGTCGCGGGCGCCACGCTCGACCTGACGGGCGTCTCCGGCGTCTCCGCGCTCGATCGCGACGGCGACACGCTTCGCGCGGTCGAGTGGACCGAAGCGGGGCAGAGCCTTGCCACGTTCGACCTCTCGGGCGGTGCGATCGCCGCCGAGGACTCGCTGACGCTCGGCGACTGGCCGTACGCGTTCGCGTTCTCGGGCGGCGCCTTCGTCTACGGGACGACCGAGTGGACGCACGAGGATCTGCCGAAGGACCCGGTGTTCGATCCGGACGGCGTCGCGGACGCGTTCGGCGGCATGTCGAACACGACGAAGCGGACGTCGCCCGAAGTCGTCACGGGCCCCGACTCCACGCTGCACGTCGTGGACCTGCGCGACCCTTCGAGCCTCGTCAACGGCGGCACGCTTTCGCTCGGCTCGGGGTGGATCGGCGGGATCACACCCGCCCCTGGTGGCGTGGTGACCGCGATGTACGGGTACGACGAGACCGGTTCGTCGACGACGATCGCGCGCATCGACTCCTCCGATCCCGCGGCTCCGGCGATCGCGGGTTCCCTGACGAACGACGGATACCTCAGCCCGGGTCCGGTGCTCGGCGACCTCCTCCTCCTGAACGGCGGCGAGACCGACGAATCGGGATCGTTCCTTCCGACGACTCAGCTCGTCGATCTCGCGAACGGCGGACTCGTCAAGGGCGGCGCGTTCGACTCGCCCTCGTGGACCTCCGACGTCGCGCGCGACGGGAACCTGCTCGGTCTCGCTGCGTACGACCGTCTCACGCTCGTCGATGTGACGAACGTGGCGGCGCCCGCGGTCCGCGGCGAACTCCGCCTCCTCGTGAACGTCTCCGGGTTCGCCGCGCTCGACGCGACGACCGGCGCGGCACTCACGACCGACTACCTCGGCGGCGACGTCGAGATCCGCACGGTCTCGCTGCCCTCGGCCGACGCGCTGACGCCGCTCGACGTGCTGAAGGTCGGGACGGGCGACGCGCAGATGTACGCCGCGGCGCCGTACCTCTACGTCGTCGCGACGGACTGGCGAACCGGTCGCTCGACCGTGCACGTCGTCGACGCGTCCGACCCGTCGAACCTCGTCGCACGCGGTTCCCTCGACCTCGCGAGCTACCCCGGACAGGTGTTCCTGAAGGGCGAGGCGCTGCTCCTCCTGCGCGAGGCGTACACGCTCTTCGAGACGAACGACGCGGGGAAGACGAAGTCCTCCTCCGACGCGTTCGGCCGGTGCCCGAAGTCGTGGCTGCGCGACGAATTCACCGCCGTCCTCGACGTGGTGGACCTCTCCGACCCGGACCGCCCGACCGCGGCGGAGCGCCTGAGGATGCGCTGGGACTTCGCGGGGCAGGCGCTCCTCGCCGGCGACTCGCTCTACGTGCCGTCGTACGTCGATGTCACCGAGGCCGACGACGAGTGGCAGCAGTACGCGTACCAGATCCGTGAGATCGACGTGTCCGACCCGCTCGATCCGCGCGCGAACGCCGCCGCCGAGGTGCCGGGAACGCTCGTCGCCGCGACGGGCGACGCGCACCGGGTTCTCACGGCCGACTATGCGTGGGACGAAGCGACCGGCCGCACGACCTCCACGCTGCACCTCGTCGACCTCTCGCTCGGCTGGCGCGAGCGCGTCCTCGCGAGCCGCGAGCTTTCGGGTTACCCGGAGACCGTGACGGCGAGCGGAGGCTTCGTCCACGTGACCACGCAGGACTGGGGCGGAATCGTCTCTTCCGCGGGCGGCGTGGCCGGGAACGACGTGACCGCGACCGCGCAGCTCCTGACGTTCGACCTCGCCGGCGCCTCGCTCTCGCTCACGAGCGAGATCGATCGCGAACGCGGCGCGTGGGCCGGACAGGTCGCGGGCGGCTGCCTCTTCCTGCGCACGTGGGGATGGACGGGCGCCCTCGACGTCTACTCGCTCGTCTCGCCGGCCGCCCCGCGGTTCGTCGCGTCGCAGGACGTGGCGGGCGTCGCGGGCGACGTCACGGTCGTCGGCGGACGAGGCTACGTGCCCGCCGGCCTCTACGGCGTCGCGTCGTTCGACCTGGCGAAGTGACGGCGCGAAAGCGGTAGCGAACCCCGCGCTCCCGCGCGGACCGCCTCGTCACTTTCGGCCCCGGGCTCAAGTCGCCTCCCCGCGATTCTCGATCTGAGAGCGCGACGCGTCGTGAGCGGTGCACTTCGTGCAGCGCTCCTTCGCGATCGATTGCGGGAGGATCGGCGATGGCGCAGGCGAAGTGTCCTCAGTGCGACAAGCTGCGCGACCTGCGCGAACCGTGCAGTCATTGCGGTGCAGAGTCCTGCGCTGCGGCGCCCCAGTCGCCCGCCCTCTCACCTCTCGGATTCGACGAACTCGAGCCGTCGGGCGCGCCGCACCGGAGGCGCGCGCCGCGTCCCGACGAATCGCTGCGCCGCTTCTCGTCGATGGTCGACGAGTCGCCGCTCTTCGCCGAGACGGAGCAGGGTCTCGAAACGCTCGAGCCGCTCGATCCCCTCCACGGACTCGCGGTCGGCATCGACGCGAAGTTCGAGGTGGCGTCGGCGCCGGCCGAAGCCGAACCGATCGTCAACCTGCTGCTCACGCTGACGCCCGATGGGCCGCCGATCATCGACCCCGCGAGCGGTCCCGTGGCGCACATCGTCCTGGCGCTCGACCTCTCCGCCTCGATGAACCACCCGGACAAGTACCCGGTGCTGACCGAGGCCTTGTCGGGGATGCTGTACGAGCTGCGCTCGTCGAGTGCGGCCGAGGTGCTCGTCTCGATCGTCGTGTTCGCGTACGGCTCGGCCACCCTGCTGCGCGGCGTCTCCTCGAAGTCGATCGAGCCGCGCGAGGTGCTCGCCGCGATCGACCGGTCGCCGCTGCGCTTCGGCCGCTACACCGACGCCGCGGGGGCTCTCCAGCGCGCAGGTTCGCTCGCGAAGTCGTCGCTCACGGCGAACCGCGCGATGCCGGTGCGCGTGTACCTCCTGACCGACGGCAAACCGCAGGACATGGACGGCGCGCGCGAGGTCCTCGCCAAGATCGCGCGGATGCCGGTCGATGTGGACGGCCTCGCCTTCGGCGCCGACGCCGACGTGCGAGCGCTCCAGGATCTCGTCTCCGGCGGCCGCGGAGGCACGGTCAAGCAGGTGCGCGCCGAGACGCTCTCCGAGGCGTTCGGGCGCATCGCGGAGGTCTCGCAGCGAGTCGTCGCGAACCGTGCGTACTTCGAGCTCTCGCTCGCGGCAGGCGTGGTCGGCGGCGATGCCTTCCGCTTCCGGCCCGCGCGGCACCGCTACGGCGAGAACGCCTTCGCGGCCGGCACGCGCTTCACCGCGGATCTCGGGACGCTGGAGTCCGGTCGTCCGTACACGCTCCTCTTCGAGCTGCGCCTGCCACGGGCGAAGGCCGGGAGCGAGACCGAGGTCGGACGCGTGACCCTGCGGGTCCCCGGTTACGGCGGGCCGCGCACCTACGAGAAGCTGCTCGCCCTTCCGCGTCACTCCGGAGCCGAGCTCGCCGTGGACGCCGAGGTGACCGCGGCGCGCGAGGTCCTGGCGGCGCTCTCCGGCGACGATCCCCAGGCGATGCTGAAGGCGCTCCGCGTGCGCCGCCGCATCTACGAGGAGGAGCGCCGCGACCGTCACGTCGTCGGAGTGATCGACAAGGCGATCGCGGAGCTCGAGGAGCGGGGAACGCTCGCCGCGCTGACGGCGTCCGAGCATGCTGCTCTCCTGTCGCACACCTGTACCGCGGGCGGCGCGACCCCGTCCGCGCCGAGGCGCCGCGAGTCGAGCGCGCGTTGATGCGCGACCTCACGGCGCACGAGCGGCGTATCGCGCGCCGTCTGGACGGCCGCGGTCTGGCCGGCCTCGGCGAGGCGCTCGGGCGGATCCGCGGCGTGCGATTCGGCGGGCGCTACGTCATGGAGAGCCTCTTCGCAGTCGGCGCGGAGGGCGCAGTCTTCCTCGCGACGGACGAACGCGATCGGGAAGGTCCGGCGCGCCAGGTGGCGAAGATCCCGCTGCTCCTCTTCCACCGGCCGATCACCCTGGACAGCGAGAGCATCCGCCGTCGCAGGCTCGCGCTGCGCGAGGAGGGCCGGCACCTCACCGAGAGCGCGAGTCCGTACATGCCGAAGAGCCACGGCGTCCACGACATGGTGAACCCGCTCCTCGATCCGGCGCGCGGCGGCGCCTTCGCCGAGCCGGAACCCGTGCTGGTGATGGAGCGCCTGCCCGGCTGCGACCTCGACGGATGGCTCGCGCGCATGCACCGCAGCGACGTGGACGTGCGGCTCCTTCGCCGGACTCTCGACAACGTGGCCGTCGCGGTGCTGCAGGGCCTCTGGGATCTTCAGGAGCGCGGCTTCTACTACGCCGATCTCAGGCCCGGCAACGTGCGCATCGGCGGCCGCGACCGCCGCGCGCGCCTCCTCGACGCCGGCAGCATGGTGCGCCGCGACGACTGCAGCGGCCGGTTCCCGCACGTGCCCGCGTACCTCCCGCCCGAGGTCTTCCACGACATCCGGATGAACCTGAACCGGCCCTACCCGACCGCCGCGATCCAGGCCGTGATGGCCGGGCGCACCCTCTTCGAGGTGGCGACCGGCCGCGTGCCGACGCCGGGCGAGCAGGTGGATCTCCTGCAGCTCTGGGACAGCCGCGTCTCGGAGCCCGTCGCGGACACCGTCGACGGCCTCTGCTCGGGCAGCTTCACCGACGTGCAGCAGGCGCTGAAGTACCTGCACAAGCACGCCGCGAAGCGTGTCCCGTCGCGTCTCGTGGCCGCGGGCGGCGGCGGTCCGTCGACCGATTTCGTGCTCGAGGAGCCGTCTCCCGCGCCGCCTGCGCCGCGTCGCGCTGCGCGTGCTCCCGTCCGCGCCGCCACGCCGCGCGCGGCCCTCAATCCCGACGAGGCCGTCCTCCCGCCGCGCCCCGCGCGCCGCCCCTGGTGGCGCCGGCTCCTCGGCGCATAGCGGTCACTCCGCGCCCTGCCCGTTCTCACCGCTTGCCGCGACCCGGCCGCGCGATCACTCGCGCTGCATGCAGACCGCGGCGACGCGCGCGTCCACGCCGTCGGTACGTCCGTCGAGGACGTCGGCGATCAGCGCCGCGACCTCGTGGATGTCGGTCTCGACGAGCCCGCGCGACGTCATCGCCGGCGTGCCGAGACGCATCCCGCCCGCCTTGCGCGCGGGCTGCGTGTCGAAGGGAATGAGGTTCTTGTTCACGTAGATGCGGTGGTCCCGCAGGAGGTTCTCGGCTTCGGCGCCGGTCATGCGCCCGACGAGGTCCACCAGCACGAGGTGGTTGTCGGTGCCGCCCGAGACGATCCGGAAGCCGCGCGCCGCGAGTCCCTCGGCGAGCGCCGCCGCGTTGGCCACGACCTGTTTCTGGTACGTTCGGAACTCCGGCTGCAGCGCTTCGTGGAATGCGACGGCCTTGCTGGCGATCACGTGCATCAAGGGGCCGCCCTGGAGTCCCGGGAACACCGCCGAGTCGAGCACCTTCGCGAACTGCGGCTTGCACGTCGCGAGCCCGCCGCGTGGTCCGCGCAGCGTCTTGTGTGTCGTCGACGTGACGAAGTCCGCGGGACCGAACGGCGTCGGGTGCAGGCCCGCGGCGACGAGCCCCGCGATGTGCGCGATGTCGGCCATGAGCAGGGCGCCCGTGCCGGACGCGATCTCGCCGAGGCGCGCGAAATCGATCTGCCGCGCGTACGCCGACGCGCCGGCGACGATGAGCTTCGGCTTCACGTCGGCCGCGAGCTTCTCGATCGCGGCGTAGTCGAGGCGCTCGGTCGCACGGTCCACTCCATAGAAGTGCGGCTCGTACAGCTTGCCCGATTCGTTCAGGTTGAACCCGTGCGAGAGGTGACCGCCCATCGCGAGGTCGAGCGCCAGGATCCGGTCGCCCGGCTTCAGCACCGCGAGGTAGACGGCCAGGTTCGCCTGCGTGCCCGAGTGCGGCTGCACGTTGACGTGGTAGTCGGTGGCGAAGAGCTTCTGCGCGCGCGTGATCGCGAGGCGCTCCACCTCGTCCACGACCTCGCAGCCGCCGTAGTAGCGCTTGCCCGGGTAGCCCTCGGCGTACTTGTTCGTGAGGCAGCTCCCCATCGCTTCCAGCACCGCCGCCGAGACGGAGTTCTCCGACGCGATGAGCTGGATGCCCTGCCGCTGGCGGCGCTGCTCGTTCGCGACGAGCGTGGCGATCTCGGGGTCAGCGTCGGCGAGCCGGCGCGCCGCGGCCGCTACCGCTGCAGCGATGCGTCGCTGGGTTTCGTGGAGCGTGGGCATCGGAGTCTCCGTGGTGACGGCCGCGGTATGCGACAACCCCGCGGCGGATAAGATCAAGGAATGTCGGTCACGCGCCCGCCCCCGGTGAGAACGATCCTGCGCGGCCTCTCGATTCGGTGCCCGGCGTGTGGCGTGGGTCACGTGTTCCTTCGCGGCGTCGAGAGCGCCCCCGCCTGCGCCGCGTGCGGGTGGCGTTTCGACCGCTGCCCCGGCCACTGGATCGGCGGCAACGAGATCAACGTGCTCGTCGCGTTCTCGGCCGGCGTCGCGGTCTACGTCCTCGCTGCGATGGCATTCGGCCTCGGCACCACCGCCGTCATCCTCGCGACCGCGGCGACCGGCGTGTCCTCGATGGCGTTCTACCGCGCCAGTCGCGGCGTCTTCTTCGCGCTCGACTACCTCGTCGATCCCACCGCCGACATCGACGGCCCGCCCGCCGCCGACCTCGATCGCG
>JANNHP010000466.1:0-3879 GCA_031404455.1 Planctomycetia bacterium
GACCTGCCGCTGTTCTACGACATGGACGCGTTTGCCGCCGGCCGCCACAAGCTCAAGTTTCACCACACACTGCCATCGCCCGTGAACCTCTTCGCCTGCGTTCCCTACGGCGCGCGCAGCTCGAACGTCACCGACGCCCACAGGCTCTCCCAGTCCATCCCCGTCTCCGCGGGCGCCGAGACCATGTGCACGCACTTCACCATCCACTCGCCCGAGCGGTCGAGCTTCAGCGTCACGCGGCCCTTCGCGTCGGTGCGGGCGGTGACCGTGTGCTTCGGCTCGGCGCGACTGCGCGCGACGACGAGGGCGTCGGCTAGCGGCTTCTCCTCGAAGACGACGCGGAACGCGAGGTCCGCGCCCGACGCGACGGTGTACGGGTTCGTCTCCGGCACGATCTCGAGACGCAGCCCGGCGACGCGGTCGTGGCCGTCCGCTGCGCCCTCGCCGACCTTGAGCAGCGCCTTCGCACAGCGCGAATACACCTCGCGACCGGCCTTGTCCGTCTCCTTGCGCTCGGCGCGGAGCTTCGAGATCGCGTCGAGCCCCTCCTCCTTCAGATACGCCTCGAACTTCGACGCCTCGAGCTCGATCGACCGGCGCTTGGTTCGGTAGGCGACGACGTAGATCCCGTCCTTCGCCGGCTTCACGCGCCCGGCCGGGTCCGTCTTGTCCTCGCCGGGGACGTCCTCGGTGCCCTCGGGGCCGAGCATCACGAACTTCTCGAGACGCAGGTTGTCGCGGAGCGCGGCTTCGCCCGCGTACTCCTCGCCGAAGCGCAGGGCGATGTCCACCGACTCGCCCTTCGCCACGCGGAACTTCGACGGCGCGAGCCAAAAGTCGTGGCCGAACGCGACGCCAACGAGGAGCAGCGCCGCGGCGCAGCCCGCGACGAGACGGTTTGGGCCCTTCACTTCGATCCTCCTGTCGCGCGCAGCGCGGCGAGCCGGGCGCGGTACTGAGCCAGTTCGGCCGGCAGCGCTCCGAGTCGCTCGGCCGCGTCGGAGGCGCGACGGTAGAGCCCGATCGCGCGCTCGACGTCGCCGTCGCGTTCCGCCAGTTGCGCCATGCGCGAGAGGGTACCGGGCTCCTCGTTGATGGCGAGCAGGCGGTCCGAGAGAGCGCGGGCGGTCCGCACGTCTCCAGCGGCCAGGGCGATGTCGAACGCGGCGCCGAGCGCCGGCACGTTGCGCGGGTGCAGCGCGAGGAGTTCGTCGAGCGAGCGACGCGCTTCCTCGGCCCGCCCCTGCCCCGCGGCAGCGCGGGCGAGGAGGACCTGCGCGGGCGGGTGTCCGGGCTGACGTTCGAGAGCGACGCGTGCGCACCGCTCGGCGGCCGCGAACGCCGCCACGTCTAGCGTCTCGTCGGCGCGGCGCAGGTGCAGTTCGGCGAGCGTCGTGGCGCTGAGGTGATCCCTCGGATCGGCCGCAGTCCGCTTCTCGTAGAGCGCGATGGCTGCATCGAGAGGCTGCACCACGGAGGGCGCGGGAGCCGGGGTTGCCGCGGAAGGGGCGTCCGGCTCGCGGGGATCTTCCTGGGAACAGGAGGCCGCGGCGCACGCAAGGAGCGCGGCCGCGGCCACGAAGAGTCGTCTCATCTGGCCCGAGTCGTCGACTACGGGTTCGGCGTGCCGAGGTACGGGAACACGGTCAGGAACACGCTGTCGTTCGCCACGAAGTCGGTGGTCACGGCGTTGTTCGAGAGCAGAGCCAGCTCGGCGTCGATCACGTCATCCGTGAGCTTGCGGCCGTTCAGGAAGCCGGCCGCGTTCGTCGGGTCGTACGTGAGGAGGTCGGGCAGCAGGACGCTCGCGAGGGCGTTGGCGTCCGCGTCGGATCGCGACAGCGGCGCCGCCTTCAGGTTGTTGACGACCTCCGTGCGCCACTTCGTCACGTCGTCCTTCGGCACGCTGGAGTTGAAGAGGTCCTTCTTGCCGCCGGGAGTGCCGCCGCCGATCAGCACGGTGTTGATGGCGGGACGGCCCATGCGGTCGAGCTGCTGATTGCCCTTCTGCGTGCGCGCCCCGACGCCCATCGTGGAGTTGGTCAGCGTGCCGAACGACGAGGTCGGCACCTCGATCACGATGGCCATGGTGTTCAGCCCGTCGAAGAAGTTGCGGCTCGTCTGCGCGGAGAACGCGAGCCCGCGTTTGAACCCGATGAGATCGAAGAAGAAGGGGTCGTCCCGGACGCCGGCGAAGACCTTCCCGCCCGTGCCGAACGTGAGCGCGGCGTCGTCGGTCGTTCCCTTGAACTTCAGCTTGTTCGGCCCCGTGAGCGTGAACTTCTGGTTGCCGGTGGCGTCGGGGTTGCCGAACACCAGCGTGTAGACCTGGTTCGCCTCCGCGTCGCCGTCGGTGTCGATGCTGAACTGGTACTTCACCTTCGGGGCGAAGAGCTTCGGGGCCGTGACGCCGGCGACCGGGCACACGGTCATCGCGAGCACGGTGTTCGCGGGCGTCGCGGGCGAGGCGAAGAGGTAGACGTCGTTCACGTCCGCGCGAGTGTCCGTGCGGACCTGCGGGGAGTCACCGTGGTCCGCCGCGCGGATCGCCGCGCCGGTCCCGAGCACCGCCGCTGCCACAGAGCCCAGTCCGGCAGCCAACGCCGCGAACAGTTCGACCTTCCTCATGGATCACCTCCGTGCACTCCCAACCGGGTGCGGGCGGGAATTATGCCCGGGTTCCGTGACGACGATCACGGATTGGATTCCGAGGGGTGCCGGCGGCGCGGGACCCGGGAACCGTCCCGCACCTCTGAGCGTCGTCCGACGCCGGCCCTACGATGCCGCGCCCCGCATGGCGAACCCCCTCCTCGACAAGCTGAATCCCGAACAGCGCCGCGCCGTCGAGGCGACCGAGGGGCCGGTGCTCGTCCTCGCCGGGGCGGGGACGGGAAAGACCCGCGTCATCACGCACAGGATCGCGCACCTCCTGGCACAGGGGCATCCGCCGCAGCACCTGCTCGCCATGACCTTCACGAACAAGGCCGCAGGAGAGATGCGCGAGCGCGTCGGCACGATGGTGTCGAAGGACAAGGCGAAGGAGCTGACGATCGGGACGTTCCACGCGTTCTGCGTCCGATTTCTGCGGCGATGCGCCGCAGAAATCGGAGTAGGAGCGAATTTCGCGATCGCGGACGAGTCGGACCAGCTTTCGGCGATGAAGGGGGCGTTGCGCGAACTGCGCGTCCCCGAAGCCGTGATGCACCCGAACGCCGTCATCGCGCGAATGTCGCTCGCGAAGAACCGCATGCAGACGTGGCAGGAGATGCTCGACGCGCCGGGCGACGAGAAGGACGAACTCGTCGCGCGCGCCTGGAAGTCGTACGACGCGGCGCTGCGCCGCTCGAAGTCGCTCGACTTCGACGACCTGCTCGTCTTCACGCTCGACGCGCTGCGGGAGAAGCCGGAGCTTCGCGACCGTCTCCGCGACCGCTTCCGCTACGTGATGGTGGACGAGTACCAGGACACGAACGCGGTCCAGTACGAGATCGTCCGCGCCGTCGCGGGCGCGCACCGGAACCTCTGCGTCGTCGGCGACGACGACCAGTCGATCTACGGCTGGCGCGGCGCGGACATCCGGAAGATCCTCGAGTTCGAGAAGCACTTCCCCGGCGCGGTCGTGGTGCGTCTCGAGCGCAACTACCGCTCGACGAGCCAGATCCTCGACGCCGCGAACGCCGTCATCCGGAACAACCCGTCGCGCCACGAGAAGTCGCTGCGCTCGGAACTCGGCGCGGGCGACCCGGTCCTCTTCCAGGTTCTGAAGGACGAGGAGGAGGAGGCGGAGTTCGTGGTGAAGGAGATCGCCCTTGCGGCGCAGTCGGGGCGCGCGCGGTACTCCGATTTCGCCGTCCTCTTCCGCACCGCCGTGCAACCGCG
>JANNHP010000467.1:0-4566 GCA_031404455.1 Planctomycetia bacterium
GCCAGCATCCCGACCTTCATGTTGTTCGCGAGAGCCTGGAGCAGGATCCCGAAGTCGAACAGATCCATGGAATCGAGACCGTTCATGCTCCCCGGCTATCGGCCATACGTTCCTCTCACATTGAGGCGGGCCGGGCTCGGGTCCCCCATTCGAGAATCCGTGCCGGCGGGCGCGGCACGCGCGGGGATGTTTGCGGTTCGCTCGCGCAGGTGCCTGACTACCATCCCCCGCCTCGGAGGTGAGCCGTGGCGAAGCACAGAGAGAGCAAGCTCCTGAAGGGCCGGCGCATCCTGCCGAAGCCGATCGAGGCCGGCGTGACCGTCAAGGACCTCGTGGACGACGCGATGTGCGCCTACAACGGCGCGAGGCTGCGCGAAGGCTGCCGTCTCTTCTCCGAACGGATGCTCGCCGACGACGTCGTCGTCGGCGTCTCGATCGCGGGGGCGCTCACCCCCGCCGGGCTCGGCATGAGCTGCCTCATCCCGCTCGTCGAGGCGGGCTTCATCGACTGGGTCGTCTCGACGGGCGCCAACCTCTACCACGACGTCCACTTCGGGATCGGCAAGGACCTCGTCCAGGGCTCGGCCACGCTCTCCGACACGATGCTGCGCGACGAGGGCGTCGTGCGCATCTACGACATTTTCTTCGACTACACCGTGCTTCTCGACACCGACGCCTTCTTCCGCACGACGATGCTGGCGCCGGAGTTCCAGCGGACGATGTCCACCGCCGAGTTCCACCACCGCATGGGCCGCTACATCGCGGCGCGCGAGAAGATCGTCGGCCGCGGGCGGAAGTCCTTCCTCGCGGCGTGCTCGGAGTACGACGTCCCGGTCTACACGTCGAGCCCGGGCGACAGTTCCATCGGCATGAACATCGCCGCGAACTCGCTCTACGGCTCGAAGCTCCTCCTCGACGTCAACGCCGACGTCAACGAGACGGCGTCGATCGTGCTGCACGCGAAGCGGGAGGTGGGAAAGTCCGGCGTCCTCCTCCTCGGCGGCGGCAGCCCGAAGAACTTCGTGCTGCAGACGGAGCCTCAGCTCCAGGAAGTGCTCTTCGTGGACGAGCGCGGCCACGACTTCTTCCTGCAGTTCACCGACGCGCGCCCCGACACGGGCGGCCTCTCGGGTGCGACGCCGGGCGAAGCGGTGACGTGGGGCAAGGTCGATCCCGACAAACTGCCCGACACCGTCGTCTGCTACCTCGACACGACCGTCGCGCTGCCGCTGCTGACCGCCTACTCGCTGAGCGCGCACGCGAAGCGCAAGCCGAAGCGCTTGTACGCCCGCCGCGAGGAGATGCTCGACGTGCTGAAACGCGAGGCCGCGAAGGGGCGCAAGAAGCACGAGGGGAAGAAGACGCGGCTCTCCTGATCAGCGGGACTTCGCGGCCTCGACCTTCACGCCCCGCCACACCCCGACCGCTCCGGCCTGGACGCCGAGACCCCACGCGCCCGACATCGGATGGTCCGTCACCTCGGCGGCGGCGACCTCGGTCCCGTCGAGGCGCACGGTCAGCTTCGACCCGGTGACCGAGATCCGGAACGGCATCCTCCGCCAGATCTGCAGACCCTTCGCGGGCGCCGCCGCCAGCTTCTCCCAGCGGTCCTCCTTCGCGTGGTAGCGGAAGACGTTGACGCCGTAGCCCGCGACGAACGCGACCGACACGAACCCCGCGTCCTTCTCCCGCGCGAGGAGCACGTTCATCTGCGGGGACTTGCCCGAGCCCGGCAGGATCTCGAGCTGACCTCGTACTTCGTAGTCGCCGGAGCCGGCCCGGGCCGTGCGCCACGCGACCGAGTTGTGATCGCCGAACGCGGCCTGCGTCCACGCGTCGCCGGTCGTCCCAAGCGCGCGGAACACCTCGTCCCACGCGGGAGTCTGCGAACGGACGAACTGCTCGTAGTCGAGGTCGAGCCCGGCGAGGCCCTCGGTCTCGTAGGTCTTCGTGACGAGTTCGAGGAAGCGCTCCGCGAAGTCGGCCCGCTCGGGCATCCGGACGGCCTCGAGGAACGCGGCGCGAAACGCTGCGCCGTCGTTGCGCGTGATCAGCCGGCGAAAGAGGAGCGACTGCACCGCGTAGCGCTCGTAGAGGTCGAGGTCCTTCGTCTCGCCGCGCAGGACCTGCGTCGCGCTCGGGAGCTTGCCGCCCGCGAGGAGCTTCTGCGCGAGGACCATGTCGGCCGCGACGAACGGGTCCGCGCCGAGCCCCGCGCTCCAGCCCCGCGCAGCGGTCGTCTCCGACTCCACCCACACGGCCGCCCCCTCGGACGCCCACTGCGGGAACGCGCGGAAGTTCGCCGTCGCGCGGTACGAGACGAGGTGCGTCGCCTCGTGAGCGAGGTTGTGACGCGTCTGCGCGGTGAGGCCGACGCTCGCGAGCGCCTCGTCCGTGAGATCCGGCTGCACCGGCACGTACGACGAGCGCGTGTCGTAGCTCGAGAACGCGAGGTTCCGGGCGAACTTGCCGCCGGCGAGATCGCGCTCCGTCGCGAGGTAGTCGCGCGCGTTCCGGAAGAGGTGGACGTCGAGCGGCGGATCGAGCGGGGCGTCCGGGAGACCGTAGAGGCCCGACGCGAGCGGCCAGGCGGCTTCCACCGTCTCGAGCGCGGTGGCGGCCGACGGTTCGTCCTCGAAGTGGCAGAGCACGCGGAAGTGCGCGCCCGTGCGGATGACGAAGCTGGCCGCGGCGGGCGCACCCGAGGGCAGGAGCGCGATCAGGAGGCCGGCGATCAGCAGGACGAGTCGGCGCATCGCCGGGATGCTACGCGACGGCGCGACGGCTCAGATCTGTTCGAACTTCTGGAGCGTGCGCAGGTGTCACCCGACCTCCCGCACCTCGAGACACGTCGTCGCTCCCGCGGGATCGCCGGGCCGCGCCGCCGCGACGACGACCCGGTCGCCGCGCGCGACGAGGCCCGCTGCGACCGCGCGCGCGATGCCGAGATCGACGGCGCTCGCAGCGGTCGCGGCCGGCGTGACGAGCGCGCGGACGGAGCCGGTCAGCGCGAGACCGCGCGCGACGGCCGCGTCGGGGACGACGGCGATCACCGGAACCACCGAGTCGAAGCGCGCGATGTGGCGCGCCGTCTGCCCCGTGCGCGTCGCCGCGACAATCGCACGCGCGCCGAGTCGCTCCGCGAACCGCACCGCCTCGAACGTCACGCGGTCCGTCACTTCGAGCCACGGACGCGCGGCGCAGTCGGCCCGCCGGAGCTCGACGATCTCCTCGAAGAAGCCCGCCACCTGCATCGCTCGCGCAGCCGAGCGCTCCGTCTCCCACTGCTCGGCCATCGCGACGATGCGGCCCAGCATTGCCGCGGCTTCCGCAGGTCGGACGCCCATCGCCGTCTCGCCCGAGAGAAGCAGCGCGTCCGCGCCGTCGAGCACCGCATTGAACACGTCCGACGCCTCGGCGCGCGTCGGCTCGGGAGCGTGCTCCATGCTGCCGAGCATCTGCGTGGCGACGATGCCCTCGCGGCCGAGGAGGCGCGCGCGGCGCAGCACGTCTTTCTGGATGCGCGGCACGTCCTGCGGCGCGCAGTGAAGGCCGAGGTCGCCGCGCGCGACCATCACCGAGTCGGCCTCATCGAGGATGGCGGAGAGATCGGCGACCGCGTGCGCCGTCTCGATCTTGGCGCAGACGTTCACGCGCAGTTCTCGCGCGCCGCGGTAGCGATCCGCGAGGTCGGGCCGCACCGCCGAGAGCTTCGCGAACGTCGCCGCGTCCTCGGCATCGCGCGGAGCGACGCCGTCCCGGAACCACGCGACGCACGCCGCGCAGAACGCGCGCAGACGCTGCACGTCGGCGGCGCACTGCGCGAAAGACAGCGCGAGGACGTCGGCGTCGCCGGCGAGAAGTGCGGGCACCGCGAACGCCGCGAGGTCGACGCGGTCCTTCGGCGTGAGCGGCGGCTCGCCCTGCGCCGCCGCGCCGCGGAACGTCACACCGCGTCCCTCGACGAGCACGCCCGCCTCGGGGACGCGCAAGAGCGCGACGTCCCCCTCGACGCCGACGCAGCGCAGCATCGGCTCGCCGTCGCCGATCGCCGTCTCCACCTCACCGTTCGCCGCGAGCGCCTCCGTCACCGCGCCGACGAGCGACGCGGGGCCGTCGCAGGAGAGTTCATCCGCCGGACGCCCGCGCGTGATGCGCATCCGCAACGTCTCGCCCGCGGCGATCGCGAGGCCGTCGCGCCGCGAAGCCTCGGGCAGGTGCAGGCGCACCTTCACGCCCTGGATGTCGAGCAGCGTCGCGACGTGCCTGTCGGGGCCCGCCGCAGCCGCCGCCATGCGAACGCGGCGGAGCATCGTCTCCTCGCGGACGTAGTTCGGCGCGCCCCCCGCGACGAAGTCCGCGTACCCGCGGACGTGCGACAGGTTGAAGCGCGCGCAGTCCATCCCCGCGGCGACGAGACGCTCCACGTAGTCCGGCGCGTCCTGCGGCCGCGTCCCGCCGTCCGCCGGCACCATCAGCGTGCAGACGAGCCGGGTGCGCGGTGCCGCGGCGCGGGTCAGAGGCACGAGAACCTACCTCGGTAGGGGCGGACCCCCGTGTCCGCCC
>JANNHP010000468.1:0-3716 GCA_031404455.1 Planctomycetia bacterium
TGATTCCGACTCTGGAGGACGGCGACTTCGTGCTCACCGAGAACTCGGCGATCCTGAAATACCTGGCCGACAAGATCGACTCGCCCGCCTACCCCAAGGACTTGCAGCAACGCGCGCGCGTGTCAACGAGCGCATGGACTGGACCAGCACGCAGCTGTGCAGCGACCTGGTCTATTCGTTGGTGTACCCGCAGATCTTCGACTCGCACAAGCGGCGCAGCGACGAAGCGCAGACCGCCACGCTGGAGCGCGGCAAGGCGCGCGCGCAGGCCTGGCTGGAGGTGCTGGACAAGCATGTGCTCGGCACCGGCAACGCGTACCTGTGTGGCAACGCCATCACCATTGCCGACTACCACGCAGCGTTTCGGTTTCCTCGTGTTCGCGCGGTGGGAACCCCTCTTCGCGGAGCGCGCGTGACGACGGGGACCGAACGTGCTGTCGTTGTAGGGGCGACCCATGGGTCGCCCGTCGTGCGCATTCCGACAGGCGCACGAAGCTGGGAAGGTCCGACGCGTGCAATTCGCGGGCGACCCATGGGTCGCCCCTACAGAGGCATGACGTCGTGACGACGGGGACCGTCCGGTTCGACCACGTCACGAAGCGCTTCGCGAAGGGCAACTACCAGGATTCGATGCGCGACCTGATCGCGGCGATGTTCCGCCGCGGGTCGTCCGACGCGCGGCGCGGGTGGTTCAACGCACTCGACGACGTGAGCTTCGAGGTCGCGCGCGGCGAGTCGCTCGGCGTCATCGGGCCGAACGGCTCGGGCAAGAGCACCGCGCTGAAACTCCTCACCGGCATCTACCTGCCGACGTCGGGCGCTGTCGCGGTCCTTGGGCGCGTCGCGCCGCTCATCGAGGTGGGCGCAGGGTTCCACCCGGATCTCACGGGCCGCGAGAACATCTTCCTCAACGCGGCGATCACCGGGATGTCGCGGGCCGAGGTCGTGAAGCACTTCGACGAGATCGTGGAGTTCAGCGGGCTCTCGGAGTTCCTCGACACGCCGGTGAAGCGCTACTCGTCGGGCATGTACATGCGGCTCGGCTTCTCGATCGCCGCGCACGTG
Organism: Planctomycetia bacterium; assembly: GCA_031404455.1. Classification (GTDB taxonomy): domain Bacteria; phylum Planctomycetota; class JAJSAM01; order JAJSAM01; family JAJVHW01; genus JANNHP01. The sequence goes on from JANNHP010000468.1 coordinate 1,066, forward strand.
CCGAGCGACATCCTCGTCGTGGACGAGGTCCTCGCCGTGGGCGACATCGGGTTCCGCGCGCGCTGCCTCGAGCGCATGAAGGCGCTGAAGGCGGCGGGGCGCACGATCCTCTTCGTCTCGCACCACGGGCCGCAGGTCCGGAGCGTCTGCGACCGCGTCGTGTACCTGCTCAACGGGAAGAAGGTCTTCGACGGCGACACCGTGGAGGGCACGCGCCGCTACGAGTCCGACATCCTCTCCGGCGTCGCGGGGAAGCCCGGCGTCACGGGCCGCGTCACGGGCGACGCGCCGGCTGCGCTCGTCGAGTCGTCGATCCTCCACGACGCGTCGGACGAGGGCGTCGTCGTGTCGAACACGGAGCCCTTGGAGGTCCGCGTGCGCTACCGAGTGGCGCGACCGCTCGCCGAACCGCCGCACCTCTCCGTCGGCCTCCTTCGCGGCGACGGCGTGATGGCGTGCGTGCTCCACACGCGCGAGAAGGAACACCGTCTCGACGCGACTCCCGGCGAGCACACGGTCGTCGCACGCTTCGACCGTCTGCCGCTGCACCCTGTCCGTTACAGCGTCGAGGTCGTGCTCTGGGACGGCCCGTGCGTCATCGCACTCGACCAGGCGACCGCGGGCGGGGTCGAGGTGCGCGTCGAGGGTCGTCCGCCGGTCAACCGCCCGGGCGTGTTCGAGCCCGACGGTTGCTTCAAGGCGGGTGGGCGGTTCCGCGAAGGCGGCGTGTGAGCGAGGCTGCGTCGCGCCGGAGCGTCTGGCTCGGGGCTGCGGCGATCGCGTGCGCGACGGCGGCCTGCAACGCGTGGATGCGCCGCGGGCAGGTGTTCGGCCCGATCGAGGACGAGACGCTGCTCCTGCCGATCGCGATGCGGACGTGCGGACTCGCGTCGTTCGAGGGCGACACGTGGCTCGCGACGACGGCGCCGGTGTTCTCGGTGCCGTACTCGTGGATCGTCGGCACGCTGCTGCGTCTCATCGACGACCCGGTCGTCGCGCTGCGCTGGCTCTCGCTCCCGTTCCACGCCGTCTTCCTCGCGGGGACCTGGCGTCTCGCCGAGCGTTTCGCCGGGCGCGCGGCGGCGGCGATCGCGGTCGTCGTCTGTCTCTTCCCGCCGCTCGGGCCGCTCGTGCTCGCGCCGGGCGCCGCGCTGCCGCGGGATCTCGTGTTTGCGCTCCTGCCGTGGTTCGTGCTCGGCGCGGACGCGACGCGCGAACGTCCGCGGGCGGCGATCGCGGTGTTCGTCGCGCTCGGCGCCGTCGCGAACCTGCACCCTCTGACCGCGCTGCACGCGGCGATGTGGCTGCTGCTCGTCGAGGTGATTCGCGCCCCGTCGCCGGCGGGAGTCGGCCGCGCGGCGGTGCGGGGACTCGCGTTCGCGGCGGGCGCCGCGCCGTACGTCGTCCAGTACCTGACGAGGCCGTCGGCGCCGGGTGCTGTGGACGAGACGGTCTACGCGTGGCGCCTCGCCGCGATGGCGGGGGAGACGTGGGGACCGTGGGCGACGCGGATGGAACCGCTCATCTGGCTCGGAGCGGCGGCGGCGGTGGTCGTCGTCGCGGCGGGCTGCGACGTCCCGCGCTGGTTCGTCGCCGTCGCGGCGGCGGCGTTCGTGCTCGCCGCGGCGGGGCCGGCGCTCGGTCAGGTCGTCTCACCGCTGCGAGCCTTCCAGTTCGGGCGATTCGAGAGGTTCGCCGCATGGTGCGAGGCGCTGCTCCTCGCGGCGGGCGTCGTCGCCGCGTGGCGTTCGCGCCGGTTCGGACCGCTCGCCGCGGCAGGCGCGCTCGCCGCCGCGGCGATCCTCGGACCGCCGCTCCTCGGCGACGACGCGGGCCGCGGACCGCTCGGCCGCGCGGGCCGCGCGCTCGACCGGCGGGACGGCGTGCCGTTCGCGCCGCCGCCGCCCTCGGATCTCGTCCCGAGGCCGGGGACGAGCGATCCGACGTTCGGCCGCGACCGAGACGCCTGCCTCGCCGTCTGCCGCGTCGCGAAGGACGAGACGCCGCCCGGCGCGCTCTTCCTCGTCCCGCCCGAGCACTGGGGCCCGTTCCGCGTCTACGCCCGGCGCGGCGTCGCCGTCACCCGCAAGGAGGGCGGCGCCGCGCTCTCGTTCCTCGGCGGCGCCGGGATGGACTGGTACCGCGACTACGCCGACGCCGCGTGGGTCTTCGCGGCGGGGGACGCGGCGGACTGGATGCGTCTCGCGCGAGCGTCGGGAGCCTCGTTCGCAGTCGTTGACCCGTCGGTCGGGGCGCCGCCGCCGTGGAGCGTCGTCTTCGCGTCGGGCGGGATGCGCGTCCTCGCCGTCCCCGCGAACTGACGATCCCGGAACGGGCAACCTGCGTTTGAATGGGACGGCAGGTCCCCCGAGGAGTCCCTCCGCATGGCAGAGAACGAAGGCGCCGCAGGCCGCACCGTGTTCCTGGGCGCCACCGTGGCGATCCTGGCGCTCTGCGTCTTCCAGGCGATCTGGGCCTTCCGGACGAAGGAGACGCTGGAGGAGGCCCAGAAGTCTCTCGCGCGGATCGACCACGTCGAGGAACTGCTCGACAGGCTCGCGAGCGACCAGGACTTCCTCGTCGACGACATCTCTCGGAATCCCCACCCTCTCCGGCAGGGCGAGTGGCGTGGTAGTAGCGGCGGATGAAGC
>JANNHP010000469.1:0-32250 GCA_031404455.1 Planctomycetia bacterium
CGCGGCGGGCGTGCGGTTCGCCCCGCGCTCCAGCGCGTCGCACGCGATCGCCTCGCTCGTCCCAGCGACGAGCACGTCGCGGTCCCTCGCGACGAACCAGTTCGTGCCCTTGCTCACCTCGAACGAGCGAAGGTCCCACGCCGAGTCCGGGACGCGCGCGCCTCGCGCCGCGAGCGCGGCGTCCACGAGAGTCCGTCCGGATCGCGAGAGGCGAGTCAGGACGAGCAGGTCGCCGTCGCGGATCGACGCGATCACTTCGCGCCCGAGCACCGCACTCGCCATCTCGCGCCCGCCGGGGAGATCCCCCGCAGCGTCGCCGCGGACGAACATGCCGACCAGGCGCTGGTCCGCGAGACCGGCGCCTTCGCAGCGAAACGCCGCGTCCACGTCCGATGGAAGGAACGTCTCCAGACGACCTTCGTGGTCAGCTTCGCGCGTGAGGACGAGGAGGGCGACCGCGAGCGCGGCCGCCGCCCCGGCGAGGAGGCGCCGTCGCAGCGAAGCGCGAGGTCCGCCCCTCAGAGGGTGTGAAGAAACCCCGCGCGGCGCCGGCGCGGTTCGTGCGCCTCGAACTGAGCGACGGGGCATTGCGCCTTGGCGGCCTGCTGCTGCGTGCACGTCGTCCGCGCAGTCGGCGCGGGCGACGCGACTCCTCGCGGCGCCCTGCGCCGCAGGGAGGGGGCTCACGCTTGGAAACTCACAGCGGAGTTGCCTTCACGCGAGCGCCTTGCAGCAGGCTCGCCAGGGCACAACCGTCGCTCGCGCAGGGTTCCTTCACACCCACTCACTTGCCGAGGAACGACTTGAGCGTCAGCCCGCCGATCGCGGCACGCAGGTCGTCGGGAAGCACCTGGTCTCCCGCCTGCGCGAGGGAAAGGGCGGCGGAACCGACTCCCTTCACCACGGCGGTCGCGCCGCCCGCCGAGTTCACGTCGAGGTTGCCGAGCGCCTTCGTCACGCCCTTCGCCGCCTTGAGCGCCGCCTTGCGCGCCTTCTTCAGACGCCGCGCGCTCGGGTCCCTCTTCCCGGGCCCTGCGGCCGAGTCGAGCGCCGCGACCGCGTCCGCGACGAGCCGTTGCGCCGCCTCGAACCGCAGCGTGGCGGCGGCGACGTCGGACGTCTCCGACGCGAGTTCGTCCGCGCCGTCGGCGAGCGCGCCCAACGCCTCGGCCATGGCGCGGACGGCCGCGTGCTGCGGCGTCGCCTGGCCGGGGGCGTACGGCGCGTTCGCGCGGACGCGCAGCGAGTAGTAGCTGACCATCTGGCCCGGCTCGAAGTTGAGCACCCCGAACTTCGGGAGGAACGGACCGGTCGCGGTCACGGCGGCGCGGGACACTTCCGTCCACGCGGCCGCGCCGTTCGCGCGGGCATAGGCGACGAGATCCGTGCCGTCGTGCTCGAGCGCGAGATCGACTCGCTCCGCCCCCGCGAACGCGTGCGGCGCCGGAGTGCCGAAACTCGCCGTGGCGGTGATGCCGCCCACGCGCGAGCAGTCCGCGGAGAACTCTCGCTCCGCGCCCGTGCGCTCCACGACGCTGAACCCGAACACCGCCGACGGTGCCGGATAGAACGCCTCGTCGCAGAGACCGACGGTGCACTCCACGCGGAACGGCGCGATCAGGTCGAGGGGCAGCGTGCGCTCCGCGAAGTTCGGCGCGGGGACGTCCGCGGGCGCGACGAAGGTGAGCGTGTTGTGCTCCGTCACGATGCCCGAAGGCTTCGCCGCCGACGACCGCGCCGGTCGATTCGAATCACGTCCGTCCTTGGCTCCGGAGGGCGACAGCAGGTAGGCGACGATGTTGACCACGCCTGCGTCCTCTGCGCAGAAGTCGAAGTCGCCGAGCGTGCGCTGGCCGCGGCAGTCGCAGCCCGTGGCCGCGAGCCCGGCAAGCAGCAGCCCACCGAGCGCCCACGCACTGCGCGTCGTGAACGCGCGGCCTGTCGCCCGCGCCGCCGTGAGACCGCCCGCGTCGCCGTCGTCGCGGCGCCTCATCGCGTGAACACCAGGTAGCCGCTCACTCGAACCTCCTGAGGTGTGATGCTTCCTGCGACCGCGTGGAGCACGGCGTCGATGCAGAGGCCCACGCGCGTCGGGCTCTCCTCGACGACCTGCACCGCGCCCGGGATCAAGTCCCAGTTCCCGTACGGCGGGCCGTAGTCGATGACGTTCAGGTAGAGCGTGGGCGGCGCCCCTGTGTGGATGGCGGCGGGCTCGCTCTGGATGTTCAGACTGAAGGTGAGCTGCCCCTGCACGTACTCGACGATCGTCTGTCCCGCGATCGACTGCGGCGTCATCGACTGCGCGCTCCGGAGCGTCTTCGAATAGCCCCCGGCGCCCGTCACGACGAGTTCCAGGCCCTGGTTCGGGATGCCGGCGCAGTCCGCCGCCCCGCCGCCTTCGGCCTTCGCGACCGCCGCCGCGAGCGACACGGCGCCCTGCGCCGCCTTCGCGAGTGCCTTCGCCGCCGCCTTGACGTCGGACGCCGCCGTGTCGGCGGCGGTCACGGACGTCTCGACCTTCGTCAGCGTGCGTTGCGCCTTGGTCTTCGACTTCGAGTCGGCGAGCGCGTCCACGCGCGCCGAGAGCGACTGGATCTCGGACTTCACGTCCGTCCCGAGATCCGTGAGGAGGGAGGCGACGAGTCCGAGGAACACCGGATCGTCGGCCAGCGGCTTCGCGGCCGCCGTGGCCATGGTTCGCGCGGTCGCGACGTCGTCCGCGAGGGACTGCGACGTCCCGTCGATCGCCGCGAGGAGCTTCGCGAGGACCGCCTGGCGCTTCTGCTGCGGCTTCGTCAGCGGAGGGACGAGAGCGTCCCGCATCACCACGATCCGGTCGCGAACGGCGGCGAAGTGCGCCGTGAACGGCGCGGCGTGCGCCGGGCCGGAGAGCGACGCGATCGCGAGCAGCAGCGCCAATGCGATTCGCTTCAGCATCGGTTCCCTCCCACGGCCCTCGTCACCGGCTGATCGCCACGTAGCCCCGCACCGTCACCGTCTCAGGGAGGCCTTCCGGCAGGCCGCCGACGCGAGTGAGCACGGCGTCGATGCAGAGCCCGACGCCCGTTGGCCGCGCCTCGACGACCCGGAGGTCGCCCCCGGGGTCCTTCCGCCACTGCGCGGTGTTGCGAATGTCGTAGAGGGACAGTTCGATGGCAGGCACCGTCCCGACGTGCATCTCCGCGGCGTGCTGCGCCGTCATCCGGATCATGAGACACCCGGAGTCGCCCGGGTCCCCGCAGAAGCTGACGAACGCCGTCAGGGGATCCGACGCGTCGGCGACCAGGATGGGAGAAGCCGCGCCCCGGATGGGGAAGCCGTAGCCGCCCGCGCCGGTCACCATCAGGTCGACCCCGGTGTCCGGGATGTCGTCGGGACACTCGAACGCCTCGCCGCCGCACGCCGCGACGCGGATCGGTTTCGCCGCGAGAGCCTTGCCCGCGCGCGTCGCGATCTTCAGCAAGTGGGAGCCCGACGGGACCTTGGACGGGACGCGGGCCCAGACTCGCCGCGCGCCGTCCGTGCCGGACGCTCCCTCGACGCGGACACGGCTGCGCGGCACCCTGTACGGTCCGACCCACACCTTCGGCGGCCGGTGACCGGCGAAGTCCGCGTCGATGAGGAACTCGTCGCCGGGATGGACCGCAGCGGGCGCGAAGGCGCGGAGTCGCGGGGCGGCGTCCGGACCGCTACCGGCCGCGCGCGCTCCGTACGTGAGTGCCGCGGCGGCGCCGATCAGCACGAGCGCGACGGACGGCAGGACTCTGCTGGACATGTGCCCTCCACCCGCGAACACGAGATCGGCGGCCGGAGGCGATCACGGATTCCGGAAGATCGTCGGAATCGGTCGCGACGGCCGGCCCCCGGCGTCACTTCGCCGCGCCGGACTTCCCGGACTTGCCCGTGTAGACGAGCACGTACTGCTCGACGAACGGTGTGCCGTCGAACGTGATGGCCACGCGAGTCGTCGCATCCACCTTCTTGATCGTCTCGTTCGTCAGCCCCAGCGCCGCGAGGACGTCGGCGAACGATCCCGTCAGCGTCACCGTGAACTTCGCGACGCCGCCCTTCGGCGGGCGGACCTTCGCGGAGACCGCGCCCTTGCCCGACTGTCCGTTCGCATCGAGCACGAAGGCGTGCGTGACATCCCCGAACTCGAACTCGAGCGCCTTGCCCGCGACCGGCGTGCCGTCGGCGAGAGGGAACTGACCCGAGACCTTGATCGTGTCCTTGCCCGTCTTCGTGAACCTCAGCCCGACGGACACCTTCGCCACGTCGAAGTACGGCGTGCCCGGCGCGACGACGACCACGCTCGTCCTCTCCGAGTCCGCGGAGCCGCCCTTGCCGTCCGTCGCGCGGACGAACACCTCGTACGTCCCGGGCGTCGCGAACGTCTTCGCCGCGGCGGGCTTCGTCTTCGTGTCCGCGGTCGTGCCGTCGCCGAAGTGCCACTCGTAGGCGATCTTGTCGCCCTTGTTCGCGTCCGTGGCGAGCGTCGCGAACTTCACCGGACTGCCCGCCTGCGCCGGATTGGCCGAGGAGATCGGTGGAAGGACGAACGCCGGCGCGACGTTGACGCCGCCCCCGCCGCCGCCCGTCAGGCGGAACACGAAGGCCGCACTCGGCGGGCCGCCCGAGGGCACTCCGATCAGCGCCCTGTCGCCTGAGAGCGACACGGGGGTCTCGAAGCTGCCGAACGCGGAGACCTCGGACGCGACGAGTTCGACGTCGTGCGCCCATCTCGTCCCCGTGAACCGGAAGACGTTGGCCCGCCCCCAGCCGGCCTCGCCGATCAGGGCCGCGTCGCCGCGGACGCACACGGTCCGGCCGACGACGTTCGAGAGGGGGTCGCCCGTGTCGGCGGTGGTGAGTTGCTGCTGCTCGGTCCAGATCGCGCCGGCGCGCGTGAAGACGTACGCCTTCGCCCCGTAGGAGCCGTACTGGAGGATCATCGCTGTGTCCCCGGACAGCGAGGCGCGGAAGCCGAAGCCGTCGAAGTTCTGCCCGTCGGACGCCGTCAGCTTCTGCTCGAAGCTCCACGTGGTCCCGGACCGTCGGTAGACGTACGCGGATCCGGCGTTGACGAACGTCGTGTTGTCGAAGCTCGCCCCGATCAGCGCGGTGTCGCCCGCGAGCGACACCGACGAGCCGAACAGGATCTTCGACGTCCGGTCGGCGGGCTGGATCCGCTGCTCGAGGTTCCAGGCGAGGCCGTCGTACGCGAAGACGTGGACCGAGCCCGGACCGTCGAAGATCGAACCCGGGGCGGAGCGGTCGTTCCACGAGCCGACAGCGATGCGATCGCCGTCGATCGCCCCGCCGTCGATCGCTCCGCCGCCGATCGCTACCGTGCGGCCAAATCCGCGGCTCAGGGCGTCGCCCTCGAGGCGCTGCGCGACGGCCCAGACTCCGGCGACGCGCCTGAGCACGTACGCCGCCCCGACGTCGGCGCCCGCGTGGTCGTCGCCCGGCGCGCCGACGACGGCCCAGTCGCCGGAGATCGCGACCGCGACGCCGAACTCGTCGCCGGCCGCGCTGTCGGAGGGCGCGAGCCTCGCCTGCCTCGTCCACGCGGCGCCTGCACGGGTGAAGACGTGGACCGCGCCGGATCGCACGCCCGCGCGGCCGTCGTAGCTCGCGCCGACCAGCGCGGTGTCGTCGGACAGCGCGACGGCGTCGCCGAAGGAGTCGCGGGCGGCAGGTTCGTCGGATGCGAGCCTCGCCTCCTCGACCGGCGCCGCGATGGCGAGGACCGAAGCGGCGGCGAGCAGCGCGGCCGCACCGGCCGAGCGCGAATGCGTCCGGGGAGCCGGACCTGCGGGGACGGGCGGCTTGCGCTTCATCGGGACGACCTCCGTATCCCGAGAACGAGATTCGCGTCCCGCGGCGATCAACCACTCCGCGAAGTACGGGCCCGCGTCAGCGCGGCGACGGCGGAGCGGCCCAGACCTTGACGGTGGTCCTGACTTCGCCCCACGTCCCGGACGCGGTCGCGATGCGAAGGCCGTCGGGGCTGACCGCGACGCGCATCACCGGGTACCCGTGCTCGTGCAGCACGAGCACGTTCTCGCCGTCCGCGGCGTCCCAGAGGCGCACCGTCTGGTCGCGCGACACCGTCACGATGCGCCGGCCGCCCGGCAGGAACTCCGCCTGGTACGCGTCGCCGGAATGGCCTTCGAGCACGAGCAGCGTGGTCAGGTCCGACGCGCGCAGCACACGCACCGCCCCGCCCTCCGACGCCGTGACGATGCGCTCCCCGGCGCGGTCGAAGGCGACGGACCGGATGGCGTTCGGGGCGGGACGGGCCGTGCGCCAGACGCCGGCGGACGGGGAGTAGCCGACGCTGCCGTCGCGCGAGGCGACGGCGATCCCGCCGCGACCGTCGCAGGCGATCACGGCGGCGCCGACCGGTGGATTCCGCGTCTCCCTGACCGTGCCCGTGCGCAGATCGATGCACGCCGGCGTGTCGCTCACCCAGGCGGCGGCACCGGCGGGGTCCACGCTCATCGTCCTGTGGATGTCGGCAGGGAGCGCGATCCGGCGCGCGAGCACCGGCGTGCCTCCGTCCGCCGGGAGTTCCCAGATCACGAGTTCGGGCGGTCGCAGGAGCGCCACGACGCGGCGGGAATCGAGGAACGCGACGCCCCGCCAGCGTCGCGCCGGGGATCTCGACGCGCGCCGTCGCCCGCGCGGTCGCGGCGTCGAGGATCGTCAGGCTCCCGTCGTGTGCCGCGACCGCGAGACGCGTCCCGTCCGGGTCGAAGGCGAGGCCCTCCACCTGGTCGCGGAGATCGCGGCACGTCGCGACGTCCGTTCGCGCCGGGTCCCAGCGCTTGACGGTCCCGTCCCACGAGAACGACACGAGGCGCGGTTCCGTTCCCGTGAACGCCACGGCGTTCACCGCAGCCCCGTGGCCGCGCAGAAGCCCCGTCTCGGCGCCGGTGCGCGCGTCCCACACGCGGAGCGTGCCGTCCCACGACGCGCTGACGTACGAGCCGCCGCGCGGATCGAACGCCACGTCGCGGACGTTGCTCGAGTGCGACCGTCCGACGGCGACGGGCGCGCCGTCGGCGAGGTTCCAGAGCCGCACCGTCTGGTCGCGCGAGACCGAGGCGAGTCGCGCGCCGTCGGGGCTGACGGACACGCCCTCGACGCTGCCCTCGTGGCCCGAGAGCTCGCGGATCCGCTCGCCGGTGCCCGCGTCCCAGACCCGGATCGAGCCGTCGCGGCAGCCGGTGACGAGACGTTCACCCGTTGCGTCGAACGCGAGACAGATCACCCAGTCGGGGTGCTCGAACGTGCGCAGCACGGCCCCGTCCCGCGACGACCGGAGGCGCGCGGTGCCGTCGGCGCTCGCGGTCGCGAACCGTTCGTCGTCCGGCGCGAACGCCACGGCGATGACGCGAGCCGCGTGAGCCGGCGCCGTCGCGAGGTCACGACCGGACGCGACGTCGTGGACGAGCACGCGGCCGTCGGCGAAGCCCGCCGCGAATACGAGGCCGTCGTGCGAGACCGCGGACGTCGGGACGTCGGCTCCGGGGACCGTCCACTCGCGCACGATCGTCCCGTCCTTGCGCGCGAGCGCGACGAAGCGCACGCCGTCGGTCGCGCGCCGGTCCACTCCGGAGACGGCGAGGAGCTTCCCGTCCGCGGACGCCGCGCCGCCCCAGAGCTCCCGCCCCTCGAACCGGACCGTCTCGCGGCTCCCGTCGAGGCGCGACGCGAGGTGGCGCCACTCCCAGTCGCGGAGCGCAACCGGCGCGCGATCGAGCCGCCGCCTCGCTTCCGCGATGTCGCCGAGGCGCAGCGCCGACGCCGCCGCGGCGATCTCGGCCACGTAAGAACGCCGCTCGGAGTGATCGCGCGCCGCGGCGTTCGCCACAGCGAACCACACGCTCACCGTCGTCCCGGCGAGGAGCGCCGCGGCGACGGCGGCGATCGCAACGGCCACGGCGCGGCGCCGTCGGACGAACTTCCCGAACTGGTACCGCGTGCCGCCCCGGTACGCCGCGACCGGCTCGTTCGCGAGGAACCGCCGCAGGTCCGCGGCGAGCGCCGCCGCCGAGTCGTAGCGCCCGGACGCATCGGCACGCAGCGCGCAGAGCACGATCGCGTCGAGGTCCGGCGGGATGCCCGGCGCGCGGGCGCTCGGCGCCGCGACGGGGTCGTCGCGCTTGCGCCGCGCGGCCTCCGCGACCGTAAGGTCGTCCACGTCGTGGGGAACGGACGACGTGAGGAGTTCGAAGAGCAGCACGCCGAGCCCGTAGACGTCCGCGCGCACGTCCACCGCGCGGCCGTCGCCCGCGAGTTGCTCGGGACTCGCGTACGCGAGCGTCCCGACCGCGCCCGCGGCGCCGCGTCCGTCGTCCGACACGCTGCACGCCACGCCGAAATCGACGACCTTCGGCCGTCCCTCCGCGTCCACGAGCACGTTGCCGGGCTTGACATCGCGGTGGATGACGCCCTTCTGGTGCGCGTGGTGGATCGCGTCGCACGCGGTGACGAAGAGACGGATGCGGTCGTCGCGCGAGAGTCCGGCCTCCCGCGCGTGGCGGACGATGTCCGTGGCGCCGCCGATCCGCTCCATCGCGATCCAAGGCTGCGCGCGTCCGCCCGTGTCCCGGACGCCGGCCGAGTAGACGTGGGCGATCCCCGCGTGATTGAGCCGCGCGAGGCTGGCCGCCTCCTCCCGGAAGGCGCGCGCGTCGGCCCCGCCCGGCCTCGTCCGGATCAGCTTGAGCGCGACGCGGCGCCGCGGGTCCCGCTGCTCCGCCTCGTAGACGACGCCGCCCCCGCCGCGCCCCAGCACGCCGACGACCGTGAACTCCGCGACCTGGTCTCCGGGCTCGAGCGGCGTCTCCTCCGGCTGCGCCTCGAGAATCCGCTGCGCCGCCGGCGTCTCGAGGAAGTCGCCCAGTTCCGACTCCGCGCGGACGAGTTCACGGACATCTCCCTGGAGCGACGGGCGCACGCCCGCGGATCCGATGATCGCCTCGCGCTCCCCCTCCGGCGCGTCGAGCACGCGCTCGAAGAGCTCCTTCAGGCGGCGGTCCCGCTCCTCGCTCATCGCGACAGTTCGCGCAGCAGCCACGCGCGGGCGCGGTTCCACACGCGGTGCACGGTCGGCTCGGAGATGCCGAGGTTTGCGGCCGTCTCCTCCGCGGAGAGTCCGCCGAAGAACCTCATCTCCACGACCAGCGCCCACTGCGCGTCGATCCGCTCCATGCGCTCGAGCGCCTCGTGGACCGCGAGGACGTCGTGCGCGTCGCCGCCCGCGTCGCCCGGAGTCTCGGCGCCGAGCGTGACGCGGACCCGCTCGCCGCCGCGCTTGCCGGTCGCCCGTCCGCGCGCCATGTCCACGAGGACCGACCGCATCGCGCGCGACGCGGCGGCCATGAAGTGCGCGCGGTCGCGGAACGACGGCGCGTCGGCGCGGAAGAGCTTGAGGTACGCCTCGTTCACGAGCGCGGTCGGCTGCAGCGTGTGGTCCTTGCGCTGCCGCCGCATCTGGACGGCGGCGATCCTCACGAGTTCGCCGTGCACCGCCTCGAAGAGCGCGGCCTTGGCCGCGTCGGAGCCTTCCTCGACGTCGCGCAGGAGCATCGTGATCCGGCCCGTCGGCTCTTCCATGCGCGGCGCAGCGTACACGTGGCGGCTCGGGGTCCGTCCAGCGTTCCCCGTCGAGACGCCGCGTCAGTCCGGCTTCTTGCGCAGCAGGAGGTCGAGCGACGTTTCGCGCCCGGCGACGACTTCCACGCTCTCGAAGCGGACGGGCTCGTAGCCCGCCACGTCCACCTCGACGTCGTAGCTCCCCGGCTGGAACACGGTGAACTCGTGCGACTCGTCCCCGCCGCCCGCCGTCTGCGTGCCGAACCAGTCGAAGCCCTCGCCGTGGAGTTTCACGCGGACGGAGTAGTTCGAACACGCGAGCGGCTTGCGGTCCGTCGCCGAGAGGAAACGCAGGACGATCGCGAGGACGTCGTCGAGGACGACGCGGAGGTCCGGGTCGCCGCCCTTCACGCCGTCGACGATCGCCGTACGCGCCACACCGGGCGAACTCTCGGGGAGTCTCTCGCGGACGGAGATCCGGTGCGGGTCGAGGCCGACTTCGGGGAGGACGAACGCGCCAGCGTTGTCGGCCGAAACGGCGCCGACGGGCACCCCGTCCATCGAGAGCATCACGAACGCGTGCGGCGATGGACGTCCCACGCCGTCCACGACGACGCCCTTCAGCGGAGCGCCGGGGGCGACCACCACGTTGCCGAGATCCACCTCCCCCGACGAGTGGTCGAAAGTCCCCAGCGGCATTGCCGTCCACCAACGCTCGCGCCCGGTGCCGTCGGCGCGGGCCGAGACCTTGAATGGAGTCGGCCGTAGCGCCACCAGTATCGCGGTCTCGTCGCCGGGAATCATGATCACGACTTCGCCGTTCTGCCGCGACTGCGACGACCGCTCGCCCCCGGCCCACCGCAGCATCACGTCCCTGACGCGAGCTCCCCGTGAATCCACGAACCGCGCGATTACGGTGAACGCACGCTTGAGTTCAACGACGACCTCGCCGCCGCGCCGCACGACGTCCAGGTCGGTCTCCGCGTACCCCGTCGCAAGATTGTGCGTCCGCGCCTCGACGTACGGCGGTTTCAGGAGATCGATGCCCGCCTCGGGAATCGGTGAGGTGACGAACTCGCCCCCGGCGTTCGTCCGCGCCGTCAGCACGAGGCCGAAATCGCTCTTGAACCAGGGCTGCGCGGTCACGGTCACGTACGCTTCCCAGACGGGCTTCCCGTCCATCAAGACTCGCCCGCGCACGACCACCGACGGGCCGAGGCGCACCGTCACCGAGATCTCATCCTTCGGCGAGATGAGCTCCTGCGGCGCGCCCGCCTCCGCGTCGAGCCACGCGACGACGCGGACCGGGTCCTCGTCCGCGCGTAGCACGAGGCGGCCGTCCGCATCGGTGTTCCCGGCCGCGGACGGGTTCCCGTCGTCGTCGGGGCCGACGAGCAGCACGGCCGCGCCCTTCGCGGGCGTGCCGTCGGAGCGCAGGACGGTGACGGTGACCGGGTACTTCGTCGGCGCGGGATCGGCGGTCGGCTGAGTGACCGCGTCCGCCTTCGTCTCGGCGTCCGGCGTGGGCGACGGCGTCTCGCCGCGGACGCGCGGCGGACGGACTCTCGGGACCTCCGGCGGCGGAGGAACCTCGGCGGCGTTCGACTTCACCGGAACCGGCGCGTGCTCGCTCTCCGACGGCCGGAGCCACCACGCGACAAACGCGAGTAGGACGAGCACGAGGACCGCGACGACCCGTCTCACGGCTTCTTCTTCATCCGGACGTCGATCTCCGCGTCGCGGTCGGTGCGGACGTCGACGCTCTCGACCTGCACGAGTTCGAGGCCCGGCGCGGACACCATCAAGTCGTACGCGCCCACCGCCGGGACCTGGACGCGGATCTCGTGGCGCGGGAGGGGCGAATCGCTGGACACATAGGAGACGCCGCTCGTCCGTCCGGGCGCGTGCAGTTCCGCGTTCAGATGGGCGCCGAGCACCTCGAGCCTCGCGCCGTTCTCGTCGCGCAGCCGCACGCGAATCCCCAGCCGGCCGCGGACGATCCGCACCTCGGGATCGCCGCCGTGGACGCCCTCGACCGCCGGGATCCCACCGAACCGGTTGGACGATCGTTCGTTGACGACGAGGTCGTGCTCGTCACCCGAAAGCGGAAGTTCGAACGCGCCCTGGGCATTGGTCGTGACGGACAGGATCTCCACTCCAGCGAGGACGGCCGTGACCCGCGCGCCCGCGACGGGACCGCCGTCCATCAGCGCGACGGCGCGGGGGTAGGCCTTGTCCCACCAGGGCTCGCTCTTCAGGAGCACGACGACGCCGCGCAGCGGCTTCCCGCCATCGACCACGACGTCGCCGAGATCGCGATCGCCCGCGTCGCCGCGGAAGTTCCCGAGGCGCCTCGCGGCGAACCAGGTGCTCCTCGCGGGCCGGAACTCGGCGTCGGACGTGCCGGTGAGGCTGTCCTGGACGATCACCTCACCGCCCTGCGCCGGGAGCCGCAGCGCGAACCGCCCGGCCTCTTCCGGGAACGCGGCGAGGCGCGTCCCAGCGAGCAGCACGCGGCCGCGCGGGAACAGAGCGCCGTCGGGAGTGACGAGCCGTCCGTGCAGCGCGGCACCGCGGTAGAGCGTGACGACGACCGGCCTCTTCGGCGCCTCCGTGCGCGTCGTCGATGCGGAACCCGGCACGAGACCCTCCGCGTGCGCCACGACCTCGATGTCCTGGCGGCCGTTCCACCAGTCACCATCGAACGGCAACGGCGGCAGTTCGAACTCGCCGTCGGCGTTCGACGTCGCCTCGACGACGATCGATCCGCCCGCGCCCGGCGGAAACATCTCGGCACGCACGCTCGCGCTGGGCACCGGACACGAGAGCGAGTCGATCGCTCGTCCGCGGACGACGACGCCCGGCTTCAGGACGACATCGGGCAGCGGATTCACCGAGCCGGCCTTGTACGACCAGCCCGCGTCGGACCCGAGCCGCACGTACAGCGGTCCAGCGCCGCCGGACACACGCGCGCGCCCCTCGGCGTCCGTCTTCCTGAGCGCCCACATCATGGGGCCCGGCCAGTCGTTCCAGAGCGATCGCTGCGGCCAGGTGATCTCAACGCCCGCTGCGGGAGTTCCGTCGGCGCGCAACACGCGGAGTTCGTGCAGATTGTTCGCGGGCTCCTTGGACACGGGCACGGGCGCCTGAGTCTCCGGCGCGTCGGGCTTCGCTGTTTCGCCCGTCGCCGAGGACGTCGTCTCGACGGAGGCAGCGCGCTTCCGCGCAGGCGGCTTGCGGGGCGGGGTCGGGCGGCTCGTGTCCGCGGCGTCCGGACGCGGATCATCCGGCGCCTCGTCCACCGTCGGCGCGTCCGTCCCGCACGACCGCACGGCGACGATCGCCGCCGCCGCCGCGACGACGACGAGCACCGCGAACCACGCGATTCGGCTTCGGTTGGCGCGTGCCATCCGCCCCATGAATACCATGCGCCCCCACATGGACGCACCCGCCGCCGAACTGCGCCGCGTCGTCCGACGGATCGGAGACCAGACGATCCTCGACCGGGTCGATCTCGTCGTGGCGCGGGGCGAGTTCTTCTCGCTGCTCGGGCCGTCGGGGTGCGGGAAGACGACGTCGCTGCGACTCCTCGCGGGGTTCGACGAGCCGGACGAGGGCGAGGTGCTCGTCGACGGCGCGGACATGCGCGGCGTCCCGCCGTACCGCCGCGACGTCAACACGGTGTTCCAGAGCTACGCACTCTTCCCGCACATGTCGGTCGCGGGCAACGTGGCGTTCGGCCTCGAGATGCAGCAAGTTCCTCGCTCCGACGTCGCCCGCCGCGTCGCCGAGGCGCTCGAGATGGTGCAACTCGCGGGTCTCGGCGAGCGCCGTCCTCATCAGCTCTCGGGCGGACAGCAGCAACGCGTCGCGCTCGCGCGCGCGATCGTGCGGCGGCCGAAGGTGCTCCTCCTCGACGAACCGCTCGGCGCGCTGGATCTGAAACTCCGCCGCGGGATGCAGATCGAGCTGAAGCGCCTGCAGCGGAAGCTCGGCACGACCTTCGTCTACGTCACGCACGACCAGGAGGAGGCGCTCACCATGTCCGACCGCATCGCGGTGATGGACAAGGGCCGCGTGCTCCAGGTCGGCACGCCGCAGGACGTCTACGAGCGTCCCGCGACGCGCTTCGTCGCCGACTTCCTCGGCGAAGCGAACCTGCTCGACGCGGAGGTGACGCAGGACGGCGTGCGCGTGGGGACGGTCCTCCTTCGCATGGCTTCGGCGGACAGGCCCGCTGTCGGCGCGAAAGCCACTCTGTGCGTGCGTCCCGAACGAATGACGCTCTCCTCCAGCGGCGACGGCCTCCCCGGCGTCGTCGAGGAGGCGATCTACGCGGGCAGCGAGACGAAGTACCTGATCCGTCTCGCCGACGGCCAGACGCTCTCGGCGCGCCTGCCCGCCGAAGCGTTGCGGCGGCGGGTCGGCGAGAACGTCGTCGCGACGTTCGCCGCGGAACACATACGCCTCCTCGAGCCGAAGCCTTGAAGCGCTCGCGCTGGCTGCTCGTCCCCGGCGGCGCCTGGCTCGTGCTCTTCACGCTGACCCCGCTCGCGCTCGTCCTCGCGATCAGTCTCGCCGGACGCGGCAGTCCGGTGACGTGGGAGTTCGACGGCAGCGCGTGGTTGCGACTCATGGACGCGCGATGGATCGGTCCCGCGACGCGGTCGCTCGTCGCGGCGCTCGCGGCGACGGCCGCGTGTCTCCTCGTCGGCGCGCCGCTCGCGGTGTTCATCGCGCGGCGGCCCGAACCGTGGCGGCGCATCCTCTACTTCCTCGTGCTGCTCCCGCTCTGGGCCAACTCGCTCGCGCTCACGTACGCGTGGATGATCCTGCTCCGCAGCGGCGGCCTCCTCGACCAGGCCGCGCGCGGCGCCGGGGCACTCGGGCCCGAGGGATCGCTCGGCCTCCTCTACACGCCGGGCGCGGTGCTCGTCGGACTCGTCTACGTGCTGCTGCCGTTCATGGTCTACGCGGCGTACGCCTCGGCCGAGCGCTTCGACTGGCGACTGCTCGAAGCGGCGCAGGACCTCGGCGCCACGCGCCTCACCGCGATGCGGCGCGTGCTGCTGCCGGCGATCCGCCCGGGGCTCGTCGGCGGCTCGGTGCTCGTATTCGTGTCGTCGCTCGGCGCCTTTGTCGTGCCGGAACTCCTCGGCGGGTCGAAGTCGTCGTTCGTGGGCAACGCGATCCGCGAGCAGTTCCACGACGCGCCGCTCGACTACCCGCTCGGCGCCGCCATGGCGGCGGCGGTGCTCGCGTTCGTCGCTGCGGCGATGTGGATCCAGCAGCGTTTCGCGCGCGAGCCGGAGACGGCGCGATGACCCGCGGACGGTCTCTCGCCGACCGGATGATCGACCCGGCGTTCGCCGCGAACGCCGGCCTCGTGCTCGCGTTCCTCTACGTGCCGATGGCGGTGCTCGTCGTCTTCAGCTTCAGCGGATCGAAGTACGCGTCCGTCTGGGGCGGGTTCTCGTTGAAGTGGTACGAGAAGCTCGCCGACGACCGCACGCTCGCGGCCGCACTAGGCAACAGTCTTGCGATCGGCCTCGTCGTCGCCGTGCTCTCGACCGTGATCGGCACGATGACGGCACTCGGCCTCGAACGCCACGCATCGCGCCGCACGGCCGCGGCCGGAGACGTCGCCGTCACGCTGCCGATCGCGATGCCCGACATCGTGCAGGCGATCGCGCTGCTCATGAGCTTCCAGCTCTGCTGGTTCGCGGCGGCGCGCGCGATCTTCGGATGGACGCCGTCGCTCGGGCGGACCACCGTGATCCTCGCGCACACGGCGTACGCCTTCGCCTACGTCACCGTGGTCGTCCGCGCGCGCCTGCGCGGCATGGGCACGATGCTCGAGGAGGCCGCGATGGACCTCGGCGCGACGCCGCTGCGCGCGTTCTTCCGCGTCACGCTGCCGCTCCTCTCTCCGGCAGTGCTCGGCGGCTTCCTGCTCGCGTTCACGCTGTCGCTCGACGAGTTCGTCATCACCTTCTTCACCAGCGGAACCGAGGGTTCCACGCTGCCCGTCTACATCTGGTCGAAGGTGCGCTTCGGCGTGACGCCGGAGATCAACGCGCTCGCGGCGGTGCTCGTCGTAGCCTCCGCCCTTCTCGTGACGCTGTCCGCGGTCCTCCTGAGGAGAAGCCGATGAAGCCGCTCGTGTTCGCCGCGCTCGCGCTCGCGCTCGCCGGATGCGGTCGCACGGAGACGCTGCACGTCCTCGTGTGGAGCGACTACCTCGTCCCGGAACTCGTCGCCGAGTTCGAGAAGGAGAACCACTGCCGCGTGGCGGAGACGAACTTCGGCAACAACGAGGAGCTGCGCGCGAAGCTCCTCGCGGGCGGGTCGGAGTTCGACGTCGTCTGCCCGTCGGACTACATGGTCACTCAACTCGCGAAGGACGGCGTCCTCGCCGAGATCGACGCGGCGAAGGTTCCGAACCTGAAGAACCTGTCGCCGCGCTTCGACGGCAAGCCCTACGACCCCGGCCACCGCTGGTCGGTCCCTTACCAGTGGGGCGTGACGGGCATCGCGTGGCGCAAGTCGGCCGTGCCGGTGGCACCGAAGTCGTGGAAGGACCTCTTCGACGAGAAGAACCTCGGAGCGTGGTCGGGAAGAGTCTCGATGCTCAACGACGGACGCGAGGTCGCCGCGGCGGCTCTCCTCGCTCTCGGATGCTCACCGAACAGCCGCGACGAGAAGGAGATCGCACGCGCCGGGGTCATGCTCGGGCTTCAGCGCGTGCAGATCGCGAAGTACGACTCCGACCTCTTCGGCGACTCGCTCGTCGCGAAGGAGACGATCGTCGCGCAGGGCTGGTCCGGCACGATCGCCAACGCGCAGGTGGAGGATCCCGACATCGGGTTCGTCGTCCCCGACGAGGGCGCCTTCACCTACGTGGACAACTGGGCGGTCCCGAAGGGCGCGAAGGAGAAGGACCTCGCGTTCGCGTTCGTCGACTTCCTGCTCCGCCCCGACGTGGCCGCGAAGGCCGCGAACGCGCGTCGCTACGCGAGCGTGAACGAGGCGGCCAAGCCGATGATCGATCCCGAGATCCTCGCGGGCACCGCGTACGCGGACGGCGGCGGGAAGTCGCTCTTCTGGGTCGAGGACGCGGGCCCCGCGGGCGACGCGTACAAGCGGCTCTGGTCGGACCTGAAGAACCGCTGATCGGCGCGCGGACTGGCGCCGCGCGGCACGTCTGAACCAACTTCTCGGTAGGGGCAAAGGCGCCGGGCCGTACGAGTTCGTCCTGAGGACGAACTCGCGGCGACCCCCCGTGTCCGCCCAACGTGATCTCGTCGCGGGCACCGTTTCCTGCTGACCTGGGCGGACACGGGGGTCCGCCCCTACCGAGAGACCCACACCCGCATCAGCGCGGCTTCGCGGCGGCGTCGAGTCCGGGGATCGACTCCTCGTCGATCGCCTTGCGGAGCGACGCGAGCGACGCCCGGCACTGGGTGACGGCCTTCTGCCATTGGTTCGTCGAGATGGCGAGCGCCTTCACGTTCGTGTTCTCGCGGGAGAGGGCGACGATCCTCGCGCGGATCTCCGTGAGCCGAAGATGGCAGGACCACGCCGTCGCCGCGTCGGTGACGTCGCCGCGCTTCGGGACCATGCCGAGATCGACCAGGCCCTTCTTGAGTCTCTCGTCCTCGACCGCCATGACGGCATCGAACTCGTCCATCTGACGGTCGCTCGACTCGGCGATGTGACGGGGGATCACGGCGAGGAGGCGCAGCGCGGCGATGTGCGCGCCGCTTGCGAGGAGCGCGGCGCGGGCGCCGTCGGGAGATCCCGAGTTCGCCGCGACGACGCGGTCGAGCGCGACGCCCATCTCCCGGACCGCGTCCGAGGCGGGACCGGTCGCGAGGGCCGTCGCCTTGACGTTCGTGTTCTTGACCAGGAGGTCGAGGAGGCCGGCGTCGATGCGCCTCAACTCGGCGAAGGACTCGGAGACCTTCGCGAGCGCGATGCGCTGCGACTCGGGACTGCGCGCGGTGACGAGTTCCGTGAGTTCGGCGCGCGCCCGCTCGGCGTCGTCCATCGCCGTGCGGGCGTCGTCGGCGCAGCGCAGCGCGTCGTCGTCCGTGACGGCGAGCAGCGCGCTCCTCTCGGCTTGCGCCGCCGACGCGAGGCCCGTGAGCATCCGCCCGACGGCGTCGGCGCGGCGCGACTTCGCGGCGAGGCGCTCCAGCGGCGTCCGGGCGTCGCGGATCAAGGTCACCAGGAACATCGCGACGAGGAGGAGTGCCGCGCCCGCGGCCATCCAGAGTCCTTCCCTGATGCCGGGCTTCGTCGTCATGGAGACCTCCTTGGATCGATCGGACGTCCGGCCCGGCCGCCGTGAGTGCAATCTGCGGGCGAGCCTCGGCCGGCGCATTGCGCGTCGCACGGCCAAGCGCGGGAGTCGAGCCCGATGCCGACGGCACGGCGACTGCTGACGCATGCACTCGACGCCGCGATTCGCGCCGATCCGCCTCGGACCGTCCGCGACGCGTCGCGCAACCCGGAGTCCGAGATGAGCACGGAGCACTGGATCGGAGTCCTGACGGCGGCGGCGCTCTGCGCCTACCTCGTCCACGCCCTCGTCAGGGCGCAGCGGTACTGAGGAATCGATGACCCCCAACGGCTGGCTGCAGATCGCGGTCTTCTTCGTCGCTGTGGTCGCTCTGACGAAGCCGCTCGGCGCGTACATGCACCGCGTCTTCGAGACGGACGACCGTCCGCTCCCGAGCGTGCTCGGCCGGATCGAGCGCTGGTCGATGCGCCTCGTCGGCCGCGGCGCGGCGGGCGAGCAGACGTGGAAGCGGTACGCGGGATCGATACTCGTGTTCAGCGTGATCGGAATCGTCGTCACCTACCTGATCCAGCGCTTCCAGGACGTGCTGCCATTCAACCCGCAGGGCTTCCCCCCGGTCGAGCACGCGCTCGCGGTCAACACCGCCGTCAGCTTCACCACGAACACCAACTGGCAGAGCTACGCGGGCGAATCGACGATGAGCTACTTCACGCAGATGGCGGGGCTCGCGTGGCACAACTTCGTGTCCGCGGCTGCGGGCATCGGCGTGGCGCTCGCGTTCGCTCGCGGACTCACGCGGCGTTCCGGACCCGACGGAGCGACGACGCTCGGCAGCTTCTGGGCCGACCTCGTCCGCGGCACGGTCTACGTGCTGTTGCCGGTCTCGCTCGTGCTGGCGGTCGTGTTCGTGGCGGCGGGCATGCCGCAGACGCTCTCGGCCTACAGGGAGGTCACGACGCTCGAAGGCACGAAACAGGTGATCGCGCTCGGCCCAGTCGCGTCGCAGGAAGTCATCAAGATGCTCGGGACCAACGGCGGCGGCTTCTTCAACGCGAACAGCGCGCACCCGTTCGAGAACCCCTCGCCGCTGACGAACTTCGTCCAGATGCTGCTGATCTTCGCGATCCCCGCGGGACTCACCTGGACCTACGGGAAGATGGCGAAGGACCAGCGCCAGGGCTGGGCGATCTTCAGCGCGATGTCGGTGCTCTTCCTCGCCGGTGCCTCCACGTGCATCTCGGCCGAGGCGCATCCGAATCCAGCGATCGAGGGACTCGGCATCGACCAGGCGGCGGGGAATCTCGAGGGAAAGGAAGTCCGCTTCGGCGTCGCGGCGACCGCGCTGTTCGCCGCGGTCACGACGGACGCTTCGTGCGGCGCCGTCAACGGCATGCACGACAGCTTCACGCCGATCGGCGGACTCGTGCCGCTCGTGAACATCCAGCTCGGCGAGGTGGTGTTCGGCGGCGTCGGCGCGGGGCTCTACGCAATGCTCGTCTACGTGGTCCTCGCGGTCTTCATCGCGGGCCTCATGGTCGGCCGCACTCCCGAGTACCTCGGGAAGAAGATCGAGGCCCGCGAGATGAAGCTCGTGACGGTCTACCTGCTCGTCTTCGCGTTCGTCGTGCTCGTGCCCGCCGCGTGGGCCTGCGTGGCGCCGTACGGCACGAGCTCGCTCAACAACTCCGGCCCGCACGGACTCTCCGAGATCGTCTACGCGTACTCGAGTGCCGCGGGCAACAACGGCTCCGCGTTCGCGGGGCTGAACGCGAACACGCCGTTCTGGAACCTCACTCTCGCGGCCGTCATGTTCTTCGGCCGCTTCGCGATGATCGTCCCCGTCCTTGCGATCGCGGGCTCGATGGCGGGGAAGAAGACGGTCGTGCCCGGCCCGGGGACGTTCCCGACCGACGGCAGTCTCTTCACCGCGCTGCTGGTCGGCGTCGTCGTCATCGTCGGCGCGCTGACGTTCCTGCCCGTGCTCAGTCTCGGACCGATCGTCGAGCACTTCCTCGCCGGCGCTGGAAGGACGTTCTGACCATGCACCCCGACGAGGAGCGCAACGACGAGCAGGGGACTCATGTCCCCGCCGCACTTTCGGCGCGAAGGCGCCGAGAGGAAGAGGCATGACCGTCCACCACCCTTCCCGTCCCGCGCTCTTCGAGTCCGCAATCGTCGGGCCGGCGCTCCGGCAGGCGTTCGTCAAGCTGGACCCGCGCCACGTCGCGAAGAACCCGGTGATGTTCGTCGTCGAGATCGGCTCGCTCCTCACGACCGTCTGGTGGATCCGCGACGCCCTGGTGGACGCCGGCGCGCGTTCGGCGCCGCTGTGGTTCACGGGCAACGTGAGCGTGTGGCTCTGGTTCACGGTCGTCTTCGCGAACTTCGCCGAGGCGATGGCCGAGGGACGCGGCAAGGCGCAGGCGGAGAACCTGCGCCGGACCCGGCGCGAGACGACCGCGCGCCGCGTCGTCGAGGGACGCGAGGAGGAGGTTCCCTCGTCGGAGCTGAGGAAGGGCGACACCGTCGTCGTGACGCCGGGCATGGTCATCCCCGGCGACGGCGACGTGATCGAGGGCATCGCCTCGGTGGACGAGTCCGCGATCACCGGCGAATCGGCACCCGTGATCCGAGAGAGCGGCGGCGACCGCTGCGCCGTCACGGGCGGCACGAAGGTGCTCTCCGACCGGATCGTGGTCCGGATCACCGCCGACCCCGGCCGGTCGTTCCTCGACCGCATGATCGCGCTCGTCGAGGGCGCCGAGCGGCAGAAGACGCCGAACGAGGTCGCGCTGCACATCCTGCTCGTCGGCCTGACGCTCGTGTTCCTCGTCGCCTGCGTCACGCTCGTGCCGTTCGGCATCTACTCGGGCGTGACGCTCTCCAGCACCATGATCATCGCGCTGCTCGTCTGTCTCATCCCCACGACGATCGGCGGTCTCCTCTCCGCGATCGGAATCGCGGGCATGGACCGGCTCCTCGCGAAGAACGTGCTCGCGATGAGCGGCCGCGCGGTCGAGGCGGCGGGCGACGTCGACACTCTGCTCCTCGACAAGACCGGCACGATCACGCTCGGCAACCGCATGGCGGTCGAGTTGATCGCGGCCCCCGGCGTGAACATCAAGGAACTGGCGGCGACTGCGGCGGTCGCGAGTGCCGCGGACGAGACGCCCGAGGGCCGCTCGATCGTCGAACTCGTCCGGACGAAGTACGCACTCGGCGCGCCCCCCGCCTCGGAGCGTTCGAGGTTCGTGCCGTTCTCCGCCGCCACGCGCATGAGCGGGTGCGACGCGGACGGCGACGTGCTGCGCAAGGGCGCGGTCGACGCCGTCCGCGAGCACGTCGAGTCGATCCGCGGGTCGATGCCGCGCGAAGTGACGGAGGCCGCCGACCGGATCGGCGACCAGGGCGGAACACCGCTCGCCGTCTCGGAGAACCACCGCGTCCTCGGACTCATCCACCTGAAGGACGTGGTGAAGGCGGGCATCCACGAGCGATTCGCGCGCTTCCGCGCGATGGGCATCCGCACGGTGATGGTCACGGGCGACAACAAGCGCACGGCCGCCTCGATCGCGAAGGAGGCCGGCGTCGACGACTTCCTCGCCGAGGCGACGCCCGAGCGGAAGCTCGCGCTCATCAAGGAGGAGCAGGCGAAGGGAAAGCTCGTCGCGATGACAGGCGACGGCACGAACGACGCGCCCGCACTCGCCCAGGCCGACGTCGGCGTGGCCATGAACACGGGCACGCAGGCGGCCAAGGAAGCCGGCAACATGGTCGACCTCGACAGCGACCCGACGAAGCTGCTCGAGATCGTGGAGGTCGGCAAGCAGCTCCTCATGACGCGCGGATCGCTGACGACGTTCTCGATCGCGAACGACGTCGCGAAGTACTTCGCGATTCTGCCGGCGATGTTTCTCGCCGCCTTCCCGGAGCTCGCGCCGCTGAACGTGATGCACCTCGCGTCGCCGTTCTCCGCGGTGCTCGCGGCCGTCATCTTCAACGCGATCGTCATCATCCTGCTGATCCCGCTCGCGCTCCACGGCGTGAAGTACAGGCCGCTCGGCGCCGCGGCGATCTTCCGTCGTTCCATGCTGATCTACGGCGTGGGCGGGATCGTCGCGCCGTTCGTGGGCATCAAGATCATCGACCTCGGTCTCGTGGCCGTGGGGTTGGTGTAGGCGTGGGCGATGAAGCTCGATTCGCCCTTCGTTTGGCAGGGGCGAGGCACGCCTCGCCCAGTTCGCTTTCAGTCCCGGCGCATGGAACCGGGCGACGCATGCGTCGCCCCTGCAACGACAGGAACACACGTCATGAAGACGACATGGGTCCTCGCGCTCCGCGCCGCGGCCGTGACGCTCGTCCTCACGGGCCTCGTCTACCCGCTCGCCGTCTGGGGGATCGCGCAGGTCGCGTTCCCGCGGCAGGCGAACGGGAGCATCGTGACGGACGAGTCCGGCGCGGCCATCGGCTCGGAGCTGATCGGCCAGGCGTTCACGAACCCGGCGTACGTGCAGTCGCGTCCGTCGGCGGCGGGCACGTCCAGGGACGGTCACGGCGCCGAGTTCACGGTCTCGTCGGGCAGCAACCTCGGGCCGACGTCGAAGAAGCTGCACGACGACGTCGCGGCGCGCGTGGAGGCGTTGAATAGGGACAACCCGAACGCGCGCGGCCCCGTGCCCGCGGAGCTCGTCACGACCTCTGCCAGCGGACTCGATCCGCACTTGAGCCCCGCGTCGGTCGCGTGGCAGGTCCCGCGCATCGCGGCGGCCCGCGGCGTGGCGGAGCACCGCGTGCGAGCGATCGTCGCGGAGCACGCCGAGGGTCGTGACCTCGGCCTCCTCGGAGAGCCCCGCGTGAACGTGCTCGCGCTGAACATGGCGTTGGATGGTCGTTTCGGCCGAGCGTCCGCGCAGGCGAGCATTCCTCCGAAGTGACGCCGGCGCCGCCTCCCCGCCCCCGCTCCGAGGACTTCCTCGAACTCGTCCAGCGCAGCAAGCGCGGACACCTGAAGCTCTACGTCGGGTTCGCCGCCGGCGTCGGCAAGACGTACCGGATGCTCGAGGAGGCGCACGCGCTCGCGAAGCGCGGCGTCGGCGTGGTCCTCGCCTACGTCGAGACGCACGGACGGCCGGAGACCGCGGCGCTCGTGACGGGTCTCGACGTCGTGCCGCGCAGCGCCGTCGCGTACCGCGGAGTCGTCGTCGAGGAGATGGACCTCGACGCGGTCCTCGCGCGACGTCCCGAGGTGGCGGTGGTGGACGAGATCCCCCACACGAACGCGCCCGGCTCGCGCAACCGCAGGCGCTGGCAGGATGTCGAGGAACTCCTCGCCGCGGGGATCAACGTCATCGGCGCTCTCAACATCCAGCACGTCGAGAGCCTGAAGGACATCGTGGAGCACGCGACGCACGTGACGATCCGCGAGACGGTGCCCGACGCCTTCCTCAGGGCCGCGGACCAGATCGTGAACCTCGACCTCGCGATCGAGGACCTCCGCGAGCGCCTGAAGTCCGGGAAGATCTACTCCGCGGACAAGATCGACTCCGCGCTCGATCACTTCTTCAAGCCGGAGAACCTCGGCACGCTCCGGGAACTCGCGCTTCGAGAAGTGGCCGACAGCCTCGTGCGCGAAGGCGACGCTCGTGCCGCGAGGCCGGTGGAGGACCGCGGCGGGGCGACGCTCGGCCGTGTGATGGTGTGCATGGCGTCGAACTCTCCCCGCGCGGCGGCGCTGCTCCGGCGCGGTTCGCGCATCGCGGGCCGGCTCTCGACGAGCTGGTTCGTCGTCTACGTGGAGACGCCGGACGAGTCGCCCGAGCGGATCGACGCCGCGGCGCAGCGGCACCTCCTCGCGAACATCGAGCTCGCGCGCGAACTCGGCGCGGAGGTCGCGCGCCTGCGCGGGCGCGATCCGGTGGCCGCGATCCTCGACTTCGCGCGCTCGCACAACGTCGGACACGTGGTGATCGGACGCTCGCGGCAGCCGTGGTGGCGCCGAGCTCTCGGCCGTTCCGTGCCGCATCGGATCCTCGAGGAGGCCCACGACCTCGACGTCCAGTTCGTCGCCGACACCGACGCGGAGGACCGCTCGTGAGCCTCCGCGCGAAGCTGCTGCTCGCCCAGATCCCGATCGTGGCGGCGCTGGTGCTCCTCGCCGTGGTCGCGAGCGTGGCGACGAAGTCGCTGGGCCACGGCGCGCGCGGGCTCCTGCGGGAGAACTACAAGAGCGTCCTCGCCGCGCAGGCGATGAAGGAGGCGGTCGAGCGGGTGGACAGCGGCGTCCTCCTCATCGCGGCCGGGCGCCGGGACGAGGGCGCGCACCAGATCGCGTCCCACCGCACGCGCTTCGAGCGCGAGCTCGCCGTGCAGGAAGGCAACATCACCGAGCCCGGCGAGCGCGAGCTGACGCAACGCCTCCGCGCGTCCTGGCTCTCGTACGAGTCGTCCGTCGTCCGATTCCTTTCGCTGCCGGAGAACGCCGAGCTGAGCAGCGTGTATCTCGCCGGCGTGAAGCCCGGCTTCCTCGCCGTGAGGGACGGCGCCGAAGGGATCCAGGTGCTGAACCACGACGCGATGACGAGGAAGAGCGACGCCGCCGAGACCGCCGCGCGACGGCTCGAGACGTTCCTCGCCGTCGTGGCCCTCGCGGGGTGCGCGCTCGGGATCACCGCCTCGGCCGCGATGACGACGCGTCTCCTGCGTCCGCTCTCGGTCCTCGGCCAGACGGCGAAGCGCATCGGCGAGGGCGATCTCGCGGTTCGCGCACGCGTGGACGGCAAGGACGAGATCGCCGCCCTCGCCGCGGAGTTCAACGCCATGGCGGAGAGGATCGAGGCCTACCGCAAGAGCTCGCTCGGCGAACTGCTCGAGGCGCAGAGCGCGATGCAGGCGGCGATCGACAGCCTGCCCGATCCGGTCGTCGTCCTCTCCGCGGGCCGCGAGGTGCTGCGCGTGAACGCGGCCGCGGAGAAGCTCCTCGGCGTCGATCCCGACCGGAGCGGCGCAGGGGCGCTCGCGTCCGTGCCGGTCCCTCTCCTCGATGCGATCGAACGCGCGCGGCGCCACGTGCTCGGCGGCAAGGGCGCGTACGTGCCGGGCGGACTCGAGGAGGCGGTCGTCGTCGCGACGAGCGAGGGCGAGGTCCATCTCCTGCCGCGCGCCACGCCCGTGTACTCGATGGAGGGCGCCGTCGTCGCGACGACGGTCGTCCTGCAGAACGTGAGCCGTCTCGTGCGCTCGGAGCGGCGCCACACCGACCTCGTTGCGACGGTGGCCCACGAGTTCCGCACGCCGCTCACGTCGCTGCGCATGGCCATCCACCTCTGCACCGAGCAGACGGTCGGTCCGCTCACCGAGAAACAGGCGGACCTCCTCTTCGCGGCGCGCGAGGACTGCGAACGGCTGCAGACGATCGTCGACGAGTTCCTCCACGTCTCGCGACTGCACTCGGGCGCGGTGCCGCTCGCGAAGAGTGACGTGGATCCGGAGGATCTCGTGTCGGCCGTGATCGGCTCGCACGAGCGCGCCGCCGCGCAGCGCTCGGTGCGGCTCGTCGCCGAGACGCTTCCGGGGCTCCCCCGCCTCGACGTCGACCGCGAGCGGATCCTCGTCGCGCTCGACAACCTCGTCGTCAACGCGCTGCGCTTCGCGCCCGAGGGCAGCGACGTCGTCGTCCGCGCGAAGTCGGCCGGAGAAGTCGTCCGCATCGAGGTCGAGGACAAAGGACCGGGCGTGCCCGCCGAGTACCGCGAGTCGATCTTCGAGCGCAGCGTGCGCGTCCCCGGCTCGCCCGGCAGCGGCGCGGGCCTCGGGCTCTTCATCGCGCGCGAGACGGTTCAGGCGCACGGCGGACGCATCGGCGTGGACAGCGAAGTCGGCCGCGGGAGCACGTTCTGGATCGAACTCGACGCCGCTGGCGAGGCGCCCGCGGCGCCGAGACATTCATGAGGCGGGAAGGGTTCTCGCCTGAACTCCGGGAGGCGCACTGTCCCGTCGCGTCCGATCCGCCGCCGCTGCAAGCGCCAACGCTCCGCCGCGCCATAGGGCGCGCCGAAGAACGCCGCATGCGCTCACCGAACACGTCGCACGCGGGCCGGGTCGCCGAGTCGGCGAGAGCCTTCCGACGCGATGACTAGCAGCCTGGCGGACACAGGGCGGTGAGCTCGCGCGACCCGTGCCCCGCCAGGCTGCTAGTAACGCTGGTCGTCCGTCTGCGGCGCCAGCGGGTTCGGGTTCATCGTGCGGCCGTCGATCGTGCAACCGCCGTGAGCGAACGGGCCCGCGTTGGCGACGAAGTCCGCGGGGAAGTTGAGCGCCGGCTTCGACACGGCGTCGAGCGCCGCGACGTGCTCCGGACGGAGCTTCAGCTCGAGGGCGGCGACGTTGTCCTCGAGCTGCGACATCGTCCGCGCCCCGATGATCACCGAGGACACGCCCGGCTTCGCGGAGAGCCAGGCGAGCGCCACGCGGGCGGGCGTCGAGTCGATCTCGCCGGCGATCTTGGTCGTCACGTCGAGGACGTCGTACGTGCGCGGCGTCAGCGACGCCTCGGCCCAGGCGCCGCGCGCCGCCTTCTCCTTGCCGTGGTTGGCGCGCGTGTAGCGGCCGCCGAGCACGCCGGACTTGAGCGGCGACCACGGCGTGATCCCGAGCCCCATCTCGAGCGCCATCGGCACGAGTTCTCCTTCCACCGTGCGTTCGAGCAGCGAGTACTCGATCTGGAGCGCGATGAGCGGCGACCAGCCGCGGAGGCGAGCCGTCACCTGCGCTTCGGCGCACTTCCACGCGGGCGTGTCGGAGAAGCCGACGTAGCGGATCTTGCCCGCGCGGACGAGGTCGTCGAGCGCGCGCATCGTCTCGTCGATCGGCGTCAGCCGGTCCCAGCAGTGCATCCAGTAGAGGTCGATGTAGTCCGTCTGCAGGCGGCGGAGCGACTCCTCGCACGCCGACTGGAGCGACTTCCGCGACGCGCCTCCGGAGTTCGGGTCGCCCTGGTGCATGCCGCCGAAGAACTTCGTCGCGATGACGACGCGGTCGCGCCGCGAGCCGTCGCGGCCGAGATGGTCGCCGATGATCTTCTCCGAGTGGCCGCGCGTGTAGAGGTTCGCCGTGTCGAGGAAGTTGCCGCCGAGTGCCAGGTAGCGGTCGAGGATCGCCTCGGAGTCCTTCACGTTCGAGCCCCATCCCCACTCCTCGCCGAACGTCATCGTTCCGAGGCAGTGCGGGCTGACGGCGAGTCCGGAACGGCCGAGCGTCACGTAGTGGCTGAGCGGCATCGGGGATCTCCTGTCGATCGAAAGGTCGTTGCGGCGCCAGCGTACGGTGTGCGCAAGCGGCCACGCCATTCGGATTCGGTGCGGACGACGTCAGGGCCGCGTGCTTCAGGTCAAAGTCCTGGCTTCAAGCCGTTCAACTAGGAGTCCGGCCGAGGTCGTCACTCGGACGGACTCCTAGCCCTGCTCGTACTTCTTCCGCTTGCGCCAGAGCGTCGACGCGTCGATGCCGAGCGTCTTCGCGGCATCGTCGAGGGTCGGCGCCTTCGCGAGGACGCGCAGCACGTGCTCGCGTTCGACGTCGTCGAGAGTGTGCGGCCCGCCGATCTCGAGGCGGGCGATCTCCGCGGCGCGGACCTCCGCCGGGACCATCCGCGCGGGGAGCGCGGACGGTTCCACGACACGCGCGGGCCAGAGGATCGACACGCGCTCCATCGCGTTGCGCAGTTCGCGGACGTTGCCGGGCCACGCATAGCGGCGGCAGACGCC
The DNA here is from genome assembly GCA_031404455.1 of Planctomycetia bacterium. GTDB lineage: Bacteria > Planctomycetota > JAJSAM01 > JAJSAM01 > JAJVHW01 > JANNHP01. The sequence goes on from JANNHP010000469.1 coordinate 27,676, forward strand.
GGCCGCGGCGGGCGAGAGCTCCTGCGCCGGGCGTTTCGCCGCCTTCGCGAAGAACCCGAGGAAGCCCGCGGCGAGCCGCACGACGTCCTCGGGACGCTCGCGGAGCGGCGGCAGCGTCACCTCGATCACGTTCAGACGGTAGTAGAGGTCCTCGCGGAAGCGTCCCGCGGCGACCTCGGCGTCGAGGTCACGGTTGGTCGCGGCGATCACGCGGACGTCTGCGCGCCGGGTGCGCGATTCGCCGACGCGTTCGAACTCCTTGCCCTCCAGGAATCGCAGGAGTTTCGCCTGGAGCGCGGGCGGCATCTCCGCGATCTCGTCGAGGAAGAGCGTGCCGCCCTCCGCGGCCTCCACGCGCCCGGGCTGGTCCTTCACGGCTCCGGTGAAGGCCCCGCGCGCGTGGCCGAACAGCTCGCTCGCGAGGAGGTCGCCGGTCAGCGTCGGGCAGTTGACGGTCGCGAACGGCCGCGCGGCCCGCGGACTCTTCGCGTGGACCGCGTGGGCGAGCACGCCCTTGCCGGTGCCGCTCTCCCCGCGCAGGAGGATGCTCGCGTCCGACGCCGCGGTGCGCCACGCCGTCTCGAGCGCCGCCCGCATCGCCGGCGACTCCGACGAGAGATCGCTCGCGGGCGACGACTCGGCCACGCGGCGCTCGAGATCGTCGACCCGCCGCGCGAGCTCGCGGCGTTCGGCGACGCGGGCGACCACGTGACGGATCTGCTCCGGCGTGAACGGCTTCGCGAGGTAGTCGGTCGCGCCGCGGCGCATGGCGGCGACCGCCGTGTCGACGGTGGCGTACGCGGTGATGACGACGATCGCGATCCCCGGCCGCGCGGCGGCGAGCTTCGGCACGAGGTCGAGTCCGCTCTCGTTCGCGAGCCTCAGGTCCACGAACGCGAGGTCGAAAGGCTCGCGAGCCGCCGCCGCGAGGGCTTCGTCGGCGCCGGGCGACTGCACCACGACGCAGCCCTCGCCTTCGAGGCACACCGCGAGCGTCGTGCGGATGTTGCGCTCGTCGTCCACCACGAGCACGCGCATCGTCGGCTCGCGCACGGCGGGGTTCGTGGTCATCGGCGGGGAGAGGCTACAGCGGCGCCGCCGGCCCGCCTCGTTCAGCGGCGCTTCTTGCGACCGCGCTTCCCGCCGTCCGAGTCTGCGGGCTCGTCCAGGTACGGCCGCGAAGACTGTTGCGATGACGGTTGCGATGATTGGGGCGCCATCTCGATCGTCATGGCCTCGGGGTCCACTCCCGGTTCCGGCTGCGTCGGGTTGTCGGATTCGTCGTCTGCGGACGAGGACTCCGCCGCGGGCGCGGATCCGGGGGCCGCAACCTCGACGGACACGCTGTCGGTGTCGCCCGGCTTCTGCGCGGGCTGCTCACCGGTCTCCTGGCGCATGTCCTCCACTTCGCTGCAGAGTTGCTCGACTCCGGACATGAGCCGGTCCCATTCGCCGGTGACGGGCGACGAAGTGTCGATCCCTGCGGCCTGCGGAACGACGACCGTCGCCGTGGGCGTGCGCGGGCTCTCGAGCGACATGGTGATCGGCGGCACCAAGACCGGCTCGTCGCCGACGATCCGCTGCATGCCGGCGACCAGCTCCTGCGCTCTCGCTGCGACGAACTGCATCGCCGCGGTGCGCAGACCCGTCAGCTCCGCGTCGGCGTCGACGAGGACGCGGGCGTTGCGCTCCTCGAGGACGCGCGTCACCTCTTCGGCGGAGCGCGCGTTCTCGCGCTCGCGGTGGAGATCCATCTCGAAACGCGCCTCCGCGGCGCGCATCTGGCTGCGGAAGCTCGCCTCCGCGGATTCGTAGCGCCGCGCCGCGTCCTTCGCCTGCTCGAGGAGGGCGAGCGCGCCGCTCGCGGCGTCGGACTCGGCGGCCTTCGCGCGGGCGGCCGCGTTCGAGATCAAGAGCTCCGCGGCGGCGAGTCGCGTCGCGAGCTCGCCGGCCCGCGTCCTCGCCTCCTGCTCCGCGCGCATCGCCTCCTCGGCGAGATCCTTCGATTCGGCCGCGTCGCGTCCGGCCGCGGCGCCGTCGTCGCGCGCCTTGTCGTTCGCGGCCGACGATTTCTCCGCGTCGGCGAGCTTCCGGCGCGCCGCGCAGAGCTCGATGCCCGCCTCCTCCAGCTTCGCGGTGAGCTCGCGCACCCGCGCTTCGTGCACCTGAGCGGCCTCGGCCTTCGCCTGCGCCTCCTGCGCGACCTTCTCGAGCTCGCCGACCCGCGCCGCGAACTGGTCGGCGGTCTCCTGGGCGGCGCGCGCGACGGCCTTGTGGACCGACGTCGAGGTCTCGAGCTGCTCCACCTGCTTCTGGAGGCGCCTGACCGCCTCGTCGGTGCGACGCACCTCGCCGGTCGTCCTGCGCAACTGCTTCAGGTCCTCCGCGGCCTCGTCGCGGGCCTTCTCCGCCGCCGCGATCCGCACCTCGGCCGCCACGTCGGCGTTCGACCTCTGGCTCTCGATGCGCCTGCGCAGGCTCTCGGCTTCGGCGAGCGCCGCGTCGCGTTCCACGCGCGCCGCATCCACTTCGAGGAGCGACTCGATGCGCGTCTTCTCGTCGGGCAGGACGGCGACGGTCTCGGGCGACCCGCTCCTCGTGCCGCGCGCGAGCTCGTCGCGCAGGCGGTCGCGCTCGGCCGAGGCCTTCTGGTACTCCGCCTTCAACTGCCTGAGCCAGGGCTCGACCTTCTTGAGCTTCTCCTCCATCTCCTGCACGCGCATCGTGTACGCGCCGCGCTCGCGTTCGAGGCAGGCCTCCGCCTCACGCGCGCGGCGCTCGAGCCGCACGAGCTCCCCGGCGAGGTCGAGGCCCGACTGCGTGGTCGGCCCGCCGTTCGATTTCCGACGGATGCGATCGGAGATGCGCCGGACCACGTCGTTCCACTCGCCCTCGGGGTCGCCGAGGACGGGGTCGGTGGGCTCGCTCTTCGGATCGCTCACGCGGCACCTTGTCGCTTGCGAAATCGGACGACGGACGCCGGGCCGCTCCGACCCGCGGCCTCCTCATCGGCCGGGTGCCAAGCCTGAGTGAAGCCGCTCTGAGAGGCGCGTTCTCGATCCGACTCTCAGCGCGAGAGGCCGTTCAGAGCCTCGCGATGAGCGGAAGGAGAGCGACCGCGAGCGCGTGGCCGGTCACCGGCTTGTCGAGGTAGGCCGTGAGCGAGAGGTGCGCGACGTGCGCCCGCGCCTTCTCCCGGGCCGGTCCGGCGAGCGCCCCGACGACGACCGCGGGCACGTCGCGCCCGTTGCCGAGCGACCGGAACCGCACGAGGAGCACGACCGCTCCCGAGCCTGGCAGCGAGTAGTCGAGGACGACGGCGTCGAAGCGCGAGAGCCTCAAGAGATCGAGCGCCTCGTCGCACCCGGCAGCCTGGGTCGCGCGCGCCCCCTCGGCCACGAGCAGCGCGGCCGTGTCGGCGCGTGCGCGCGCGTCGCCGTCGACGACGAGCACGTGCGGCGCGCTGAGGAGGGAGAGGGCCATCCGCGTCGTTATCGGCGCAGGCGAGGGCGACGCTTCAACTCCGGAAGAACCTCGACGCCGTCACAGCCTGTCGTAGCGAGGACCGTCGCCGCCCTCGGGCGTGACCCAGGTGATGACCTGGTACGGGTCCATGATGTCGCAGGTCTTGCAGTGGACGCAGTTCGCGAAGTCGATCTGAAGGCGCTTGCCGCTCGGGGCCTTCGCGTCGTCCACGATGTTGTAGACCTGCGCCGGGCAGAAGCGCGTGCAGGGGTTGCCGTACTCGGTGGCGCAGCGCGTCACGCAGAGGTTGAGGTCCGCCACCTTCAGGTGCGTGGGCTGGTTCTCCTCGTGCTTCGTCCCCGAGTGGAAGACGTCGGTCAGCTTGTCGAACGTGCGCACGCCGTCGTACCTCGGGCGCCGGAAGGAGCGCGCCTCGTCGGGCAGGTTGTGGTGCTCGGCGTAGTGCTCGATCGTCTGCATCTCCTCGTGCCCGGCGCGCTTCGTGCCGCCGCCGAAGAGTCCCGAGCCGCCGCTCGCCATCACGAAGCCCGCGTTGAAGAGGCCCGCGATCGTGCCGTGGCCGAAGCCGGAGTGGAAGTCGCGCGTGCCGCGCAGTTCCGCTCCGACCCACGAGCCGGAGACCTTCGTCCAGTAGACGGCGAGCGGGTTCTCGAGCGGGTCCTCGACGGCGTCGCCGTGACCGTGGCCGCCCCCATGTGCGTCGTGGTCTTCGTGCGCCGCGGCGTCGTGACCGTGAACCGCAGCGCCGTGACCGCTGCCGTCGCCGTGGTGCTCGCCCCAGAGATGCTCGAACGCCGTCTCGGCCGCGAGCATGCCCGTCTTCATCGCCGTGTGGATGCCCTTCAGGCGCATCGGATTGAGGAAGCTCGCCGAGTCGCCGATCAGCATCGCGCCCTTCGCGAAGACGCGCGGGATCGTGTGCCAGCCGCCCTCGGGCAGCGCCTTCGCGCCGTACTGGATCATCTTCCCGCCCGCGAGCATCTCGGCGATCAGCGGGTGCGTCTTCAGCTTCTGGAAGAGCGCGTGCGGCTCGAGGTTCGGGTTCTTGTAGTCGAGTCCGACGACGAGCCCGATGTCGATGATGTCGTC